>DDMF01000031.1:7751-47926 GCA_002340515.1 Rhodobacteraceae bacterium UBA2553
ACGACACTCCCAGCCCGCCCAATTCAAATTGTGATTAGGCCACAGCGTCTTTCAGGGCTTTGAGCGGTTTGGCGGTTGGCACCGTTTTGGCGGGGACATTCACCGCCTCACCAGTTTGCGGATTGCGTGCGACACGGGCGGCGCGGGCTTTGGCCTCAAGTTTGACCAATCCCGGCAGGGTCACATCATCGCCTTTGGCAAGTGCCGTGTGGACCACTTCGGCTTGCGCCTTCAAAAGAGCTTCAACGTCAGATTTCGCCATGTTGGTTTTGTTGGCGATTGAGTTCATCAGTTCATTGATTTTCATAAGTTTTCTTCCTTAGTTTCGCCTGTCAGGGCATTGGTTGGTTTGGGTGTAGGTGGGGGTTAAGAGGCTTCGGCCAATTCGGTTTCAGCGGGTTCCACAATAAAATCCTCACCATCAGAGCCGATTGTCACACCAGCAATTGCCGCCGCCGTTTTCCGGTCTTTCAGCATGGCTTCTTTGTTGACGCTCTCTTTGGTCACCACAAAGCGTTTGCCCAATCGTGCGGCCTTAAGTGCGGCAATCACACTATCAACGCCTTTGATCGTCACTTTGGCTGGGCGCAATCGCCACGAGATTTCCCCCGTCGCAAATTTGTGGTACTTGACTTTGCCACCGTTGGTGAGCCGGTCGCGGTTCACCTCACAGAACATTTTCAGGCCCTCTTGCTTGGCTGCAATTTGCTCACGGATCGGGGCAACCTGTGCGCCATAAGTCGCTTGCAGCTTCGCAATTTGGTCATTCATGGCCGCTTCAATGCGCACAGCTTCACGGCCAAGGTCGCCAATCTCTCGAATGGCTTCACGGGCCTCGCTATCATCTTGCGGGATGGGCAGATTTGCCCCCGCTGTTTTTATCTTCTTTGCCATTAGGTTCTCCTGTTTTGGCTTCGTGTGTTAGGTGTTTCGGGACTAGCTGTTTTCAGCCAACCAAGCGGCGGCGGTGGCCACCACATGTTGATCAAACTTGTCGATATTCTCATTGATCATGAGGCGTTCGCAGGCATCAGCCAGCCCAATCGCCGTGCGCCAGTTGCCGCCGGTTTCCTCATGAAACTTACGTGCGCCTGCTTTGGTCAGCGCCGTGAAACGCGGGGCCAAGACATACGCGGCCAGTTCATCTGCATTGCCCACGGGCTTCATGATGATGTGTTTGGCCCCTATGCGCTGGCGAATTTGGGCAGTGTAAATCTGGACTTGGGGCAAATTCAGAGTGCGGGACAAAACGCCTGTCCCGGCCAAGATCACACCTGCACCACGATCAGACAGGCCACGCAGGCTTTCCAAAGTGTTCCATGTCAAATGGTTGGCCTCATCCGCGATGATCAGCAAACCATTCAGGTTTTCTACGTCTTTCATGCGCTGAAACAGCGTATTAGCACTTCCTGTCAGGGGCATAGTGACATTGAACCGCGCATCATATGCCTTGAGCAATTCTTGCAACATGTGCTTGCGCCCCATGCCTGCCCAGCATTCAATGCGGATGCCGCTAAATTCGTCATTCAACCACTGTGTTACCGATGATTTCCCGGTGCCGGGGTCGCCTGTGATTTGCCCCACACGGCTATAGGCGCGCGCGTTCAAAACCACTTCACACATCTGGCGGGCCTGTTCGGCTTGCGATGTTGTTACAAACTCTTCGGTGGGCCGAATTGGCGGCTGCTTTAAGGTCGCGTTCACTGTCTCAATCCTCGGCATATGTCAGGTTGTCCAGCGCCACATTGGGGCCAGTTGGGAATTGTTCGGGGGCTTTGGGCTTGTCCGTTGCACGGCCTGCGATTTCATCACGGGCGGTTTGCTCTGCGATTTTCATGCGGTCCAACATGTCGGTATGAACCGTCACGGCCACCGGCGCATCTGGCGTATCGGCCATGTGCTGATTGTGACGCTCGGTTTCGGCCATAAGGTCCAAAAGCGCGCTGTGCTTTGCCAGCTTGGACACCTCACGGGCGAAGTATTTGCGGCGGCGTCCGCCCTCATGCGCGCCAGCCGGATCAAGCGCACCATACATGCGCTCAGGTTTGGCCACGCACAGGAATTGCGCACCGTCAAAGCAGAAAATGAACTCTGGTTTCCACGCTGGCACGCGAATGGTGATTGCCTCGTGGCGGTTCAAAAGTTCATCGGCAAAGAACCACTGTGTGTCACCATGGCGGGTCTTAAAGCTAATCCGGCCTGACTGCGGCACACGCTGGTGTTCTTCGGCAAACGCCAGTTTCAGCACATCAGAATTGCCCAGAACAGTCTTGCCCCAGCCATCATTGATGAAATCACGCAGCGCTTCATTGGGGCTGCGCCCACCCAAACGGCCACGTTGTACCCGTTTATGATACCATTCCAATTGGATGCTGGCCGCGTTCAGGAAATCTTCGCCGGTGCCATCAAATGCAATCGGGTCTTTGCCCTTGGCATGGGTTTTCTTGCTCATCCGGTCGCCAGCGGTCCAGCCCGGTATCAGCGCAAATTGCACCTTTTCAATGTTGCCAAATGCACCCTCAATCTTCGGCTTGCCCTTGGCGTTATAGGCCAAAGAGCGCACAATCGCTTCCCGTGATCCAAGCACCCGGTCGCGCACTTCTGTGCTATCGCCTAGATAATGCACTGCAAACCCATCGTTCTCAGCACTGGTGGTCAGCTTTGACAGTTGGGTGAAACCTTCAATCATGGCATCCCATGAATATTCGGCCCCATTGTCGAGATAGAGGATTTTGGGCAGGCCCCAATCGTTCACCATCGCTTCAAAGGCCATGGCCACATGCTCGCGCTTGATGCCTTCACCCGGTTCCAACAAGACAAAGGTCATGTGGATTTCGTTGGTGGCAATGTCGATCCACGAAATGGCCTTGGGGTAAACCACGGTGCCATCGGAGCGCTTCATCATCACATCGACCGGATGCACGTCACCCACAACAATGTCGCGCGGTTTGTAGCCGGAATAATCGCGCATGATGTGCGGCATGTAATTGTCTTGAAAGACCGCGTTATCCTTACGCTTGATCGCCAGCACGCCATATTCCCGCTCGACGTAAGCGCGCCGCAGGTTCACATGGCACACCTCAAATTGCGTGCCATTGCCTGCCTTGGGTTCTGGGCGTCCAAGGTCCAGCATTTCAAAGGGAACGACCCGCAAACCCCGGCTTTGCTCAATCAGCCATGTTGTGGCCTTTTCCGCAATTGCACGTTTGCCGCGCTCACCTGATCCCCAAAGAGACCGGATGTAATGGGTCAATTCATCGCCCATACGCGCTTGATCGTCACCATTGATATGCCCAGCAAAGAAATCATCCCACACACGGGTGACGATGGTTTTGCGCTGGCCTTTGTCCGCCCGTGCCGCTGGCATCAAACCAATCAGCCCCGCATTGTCGGCCTCATACGCCACAACCCAGTTTTCCAGCGTGCGCCGTGTGTCGTGTTTGATGCGCCCGTTGGGATGCAAGCGCGGCTGNNCGCATCCAATGTTGTGCGCCGTTCTGCTGATCCTTTGGCCGTGGCCAATGCAGGGCGGATCACGTCATGCCGCCACCGCGCCGTGGCCAACCGCGCCTCATAGCGTTCATCACGCACAAAGCTTTGCTCTGGCACCATGACCACTTCGCCGGTCTTGGGATCGGCCTTTTGGTGCAGCGTCACGCCGCGTTCCAGATACCACGCCTCGCGCAGATCAGCGGGCAAACTGTCAACATGGACCTGTAGCGTTTTGCCGCCACGACCACGCCCGGTGAACTCTTCGCGAACCACCAATTCGGCACCGCGCCATTGGCGCTTTGCCAGCGCTTTGTGAACAGCCGCTTGGGAAACGCCGGATAGGGAAATCAAGTCGGCTGTGACCAGCCATTTTTCGAGGTTGTTTGGGGGTTGTTTAGTTGGTTGTTTTGCATCCGCCTTTTCGAGATCAAAACAACCACCCTGAATGACCTCAAATTTATGCTGTGCCTGTCCCATTACGCAGCACCGTCATAAACGTCGCTGGCCTCTCGGCGGCAACGGTCGCACATGCGATTGTGCGCCCCTTCGGATAGGAATTCTGTGCTGCATGTGATGCAGGGGCGGAATTTCTCTTTTCCGGTGCTGTTCCCCTTGGCCCTGTCAGCCACTTGCAGATCAGACAATAAGCCATTCACATAGGCTTTGTTGTTGTACGGCCCTTTGATGGTCTTGCCGTTGCGCTGAATGTAGTAGCCCCAGCTTGAGCCTGTGATTTCAAAAATTGCCATAGCGATACCATTCGCCTCCCTGCTCTAAGGTTGCGTTGTGTTTGGTGGGGCGTGTCCGCCCAATTGTTTGTGTGTTAGGGCCTAGCGGCGCGGCCTGAGGCGCTCATGCCCCTGCTGGCACGGCACACAGCGCCGCGCAAAGGGAGCAACGGCAAGGCGGTCTGCGCCAATTTCTTCGCCGCAATCCTCGCATTCTGTGCGCCCGCTAGGGGCAAGGCTGTTTTGCACCTGTTTGACTGCCATTTCAGCTTCAAACGCCACGGTGGCTTCGGCCTGCTCAATAAAACGCTCGGTCATGCTGCACCTTTTCCCTGTGCTTCACGGTCCCGCGCGTCAGACTTTTCTTTCAGCCCCAACATGTGGGCTGTGTTGCCCGCCAGAACCGACAGTGACCCAAGGGCGGTGATGGCGTCAGGGTCTTGAATGCTCGTGATCACCTGAAAGCAATGGCGCACCTTGGCCTTATCTGAAACGCCCTCAAGGGCTTGGCTAGCCGCATGGCGTTGCGCCAATTCAAATTGCATCGGATTGGGGATCATGCCGCGACCTCATCAAGCTTGGCTGCTTCCATGGTCATGCGCTTGCGATAGGTGATAAGAACCACATCATAGCCTGCGGCTTTGATGATTTTCTTGCGCAGTTTTTCACCTGCGTCACCTGCGGATTGTCCATGCGTGGCATTGCGCGCGGTACTGTAATGCACGCCATTTTCAACACACCATTTGCTAAAGGTTGTCCCCTGCGAACGAAACGCCCCGTCGATAACCTCATGCAAGATTGTTCCGGGCTGGAATATTTTATTTTTCATTGTAATGTGTCCATCAGTTACGCGCTGTGTCATGCGCTGTGTCTTGCAAGAACAATCTAGTAAATAATGTTAGAATGGTCAATAATATTTACTAGATTATATGGGAATATTTACTAAATGCCTGATATTGGTGAGAAAATACGGCTAGCTCGAGAGGGAAAAGGGCTATCACGGCGCACATTTGGTGAAGCGACAGGACTGTCTGAGGCGAAAATTCAAGCAATAGAGATAGGCAAACAGCGGATTGACCACATCTCCCTGAGCAATATCGCTAAATTTTTAGGTATAGATACTAACTGGCTGTTGGGGTTGGGTAGTGGAACAGCCGTCATAACACCTTTGAATGGCCACCGGAGAGCCCCCGGCCTAACAACCATTCCCAAATTGGACGTGCGCGTATCGGCTGGCACCGGACAACCTTCCTACAGTGAAGATGAAGTGGGGCGGTACGCCGTTAAAGCCTCATGGCTTGAAAGGCGGGGATTAAAGCCTGAGAACTTGAAAGTTGTAACGGTTGTTGGCGACAGCATGGAGCCTGACCTTTACGACGAAGATCGCATTATTATTGATTGCTCACAAACCGAACTGAAAGACAGTTTCATGTATGCTGTGCGCTTTTCAGGCGATGTTTTCGTAAAGCGCATTCAGCGATTGCCAGATGATCGCGCACTATTGATCAGTAAAAATGCTGACTATCCATCAATGCCCGTTGATAGCGACATGGACTTTAAAGTTATTGGTCGCGTCGTATCTTCCATGCACGAATGGTAAAAAACCACCTATCCCTTGTTGTGCAACAGGTGTCGCTGAAATGTTGAACGGCGGCTGAGGGAAGGAAGCGAGCTTTGCAAAGCTTAAGGTTGGATTTTCAAAAAGAAGAGACTGATAAAGAAATAATAGCTATAAGAAAGAGTTCATAGTGAATATACAAGATATTTCCTTCGGTGATGTAGATGCAAAAAACGAAATTCTTAAACAAAAACGTAACGGGGATAGGGGGTTCTTTGAATCCTACTCGGTCCCCAATCGAATTAGTTTAGACGACTACATCAAAGGGCAGAAGTATTTTGTTCTCGGTCTGAAAGGCACCGGAAAAACTGCTCTGTTAAGATACCTTCATGATAAGCTAATTACTGACGGTGCAATTTCTGAGCTGCTTCTTTTTAAAACACATGTGACGGAAGAAGACAGGCAGCAACTTTCACAGGGGGCTGGCTACGAGATTGTGAGCACCGGCGACACGCCTACTTTTGTGCAGGATTTTAAAGAGGCATGGAAATGGGTTATTTATCAGAGGATCTCCGAAAAACTTCATTCATCAGGTGTGAGTTGCGCAAGCTCCACGAGATTCTATAAACTTACAGGAACTTCGAGAAATGGCTTCACAGACACTCTTGGAGCGCTTTTTGCGAAGCTATCGTCTGGCAAACTCAAAATTTCTGGCGAAGCTCTTGGTGTAGCAATTGACCTTGGGCTTGACTTGGATTCGAACGAGAAGAGTGCTGGTGTCTCTCTTTCCTCAGTCAACCGTCTTTGCGCTGGGATGCTGAGTGGAATTAAACTTAAGCAACCATTGTATTTGTTATTTGATGAGTTAGAGCTATTTCACGAAACACCTGACCAGTTTGATCGTGATCGTAGAATTATTCGAGATCTTGTATATGCTATTTCACAGATCAACAGTGAATCTGCCGACGCGGGACGACAAGTATTTTTGTTGTCCTCTTTACGTACCGAAGTTCTGCACTCAGTGCTTGAGCTTGGTCATGAAATCGGTCGTGACATAGACGATTATGGTGAGAAGCTTGACTGGTCTGTCGAAAAAGAAGGGCCAAATCATCCACTTCTAAACTTGGTATCAAAGAAAATCTCAGTTTCATCTGGCGTCGAGAGCCCCCAAATTTGGACTACCTTTTTTCCGGAGAAAATAAACGACCAAAAGTTCTATAAGTTTCTCCTTGGCTCGTCCTACTATCGCCCAAGGGACATTGTAAGATTGCTGCAGGTGGCGCGAAGTTATGATCCGTCCGCTGAAAAGTTTACTCAAGAGCATTTTGATAAAACAGCAACGGAGTATTCGAAACAAACATGGTTGGAGATTACAGAAGAGCTGCTTGCTTCTTATAGCACAAATGAAATCTCCGCACTTCAACGTGTGCTGCTAGGCTTCCACACACACTTTTTTAAACGGGAGTTGGAGGAGCGGATTAGGAGTAAGTATCGAGATGATACTGTAGTTCAAAACCTCTTTCGCGAAAAGGGTATGGAAAGGGTGCTGGCTGATCTCTATCGCATAGGTGTAATTGGCAACGATTTCATTGTGCAGTCAAAGCACAAAAAAACTCGGCGCTATAGATGGATTTTCCGTGGAAATACGATGCTTAACGATGCAGAGAGAATAGCAATCCACAAGTCGCTCTGGAAGCATCTAACATTGATCCGTGGAACCAATACAAAATAACGATTGATCATGCGGAGGCAAGTAATTCAATTCTGGTCTTCTGCTTCAACTTTTGTTTGGTCCGTCTGTCGGCTGTTAGCAGACACTCATTTACAGCAAAATTGGGCTTTTTTTTGCGAGTTCATAACCATAGGGGCCGCTTTCGGCCTTTAGCGGCCCTTATCGGCCCTAGTGAAAATCTATTCGGTCCAACGAAACAAAAAATGCAATTTTTGCCCCATTCCCCGCCCACCTTAAAAATAAGGGGTTTTCACAAACTCATTTTGGTACGATGAATTTCTCTACGATCCGCCTAGTGAAGTTTATTCCGATCCCCCCCAATGCGCGAGGGGCAGCGCCCCTAAACCCCGGCGTCTTCCAGCACTTCGGTAAGGATCGGGGCAAGGCGTTCGGCCCACCATTCTTGTTGGGCGTCTGTCTCGATCAAGTCATTGCGGATTTCAATCAGCACATTGGCGTGGCCATGCGCCAGCGCTTGGCGATCAATGCTATCGCCGTCCAAATGCCCGCCGTATGGTTCATTTTCCCCCACGCACCACTGGCCTTGGGCCTCGAGCCGGGTAATCAACGGGGTTGCGATGCGGCTGTCTTTCTCGTGCAGCACCGCGATGTGCCAAGGGCGCATTTCGCGGCCCTTGAGCTGTGGTGTGTAAGAATGCATCGCCAGCAGGGCTGGGGCCTCGCGCTGGGCAATAAGCCCGGCCATCGCATCGTGGTATGGGCGGTGAAAGGCGGCCAGACGACGCTCGCGTTCGTCTGCATCCGCATGACGATTTGCCGGAATGATTGAGCCATCGTAAAGCTTCATCAACACGGTGGGGTCATCTTCCCCCCGGTTTGGATCAATCACAAGTCGCGAAAATCGCGATAGAATCGCGGGGCTTTTCAGCAACCGTGATAGGTGTCGTGACACGCCAGCCGCCCCCACATCATAGGCAATGTGACGGGCCATATCCTCGTCAGGCAATCCCAGATCGCCGCCATTTATACAGGGCGGCACACGGTTTGAAGCATGGTCACATGTGATCAGCCAGCGTCCGGGCAGGGTTTCGCCAATAATCTCAAATGCGTCGTGTTGAATTGCGTCTTTCATGAGGTCTCTGTTGTGGTGTGTCATGGAATTGTCGTGAATTTCAACGAGACCCATTTAAGACAGACAACAACAAAGTGCCAGTTCTTGTGATAAATCATTTTGATGTGAGCGCTAACATTTCGTTTCACAATCAAGAAAAACCGACTATAGACAGCACAAACCACATGACGCCGAGGAATAGGAGCAACATATGAGACGCTTACGGAATGTAAAAATTGTTGCCACATTGGGACCTGCGTCAAATGACTACGACACCATCCGCGCACTGTTTGCAGCGGGCGCAGATGTGTTTCGCTTGAACATGTCGCACGGCACGCATGATGAACAACGTGCCCGCCACGCGATTGTGCGTCAGGTGGAAAAAGATCTGGACCGCCCAATTTGTATTCTGGCGGATTTGCAGGGCCCAAAACTGCGCTGCGGGACATTCGCAGCAGGGGCGACTGAAATTGAAGTGGGTCAGGCCTTTCGCTTTGATCTGGAACAAACCCCCGGCGATAATCACCGCGTGTGCTTGCCGCACCCGGAGATTTTTGCCGCCCTCGAAGTTGGGTCCACTTTGCTGGTCAACGACGGAAAGCTGCGCTTGAAGGTCACCGATTGCTCGCCTGAACACGCCAATTGCGTGGTCGAAGTTGGCGGCACAATCTCAGACCGTAAGGGCGTGAATGTGCCAGACGTGTTGCTGCCGCTCGCCGCCTTGTCCGAAAAAGACAAAAAAGACCTCGAATTTGCCTGCCAGATCGGCGTCGACTGGCTGGCGCTGAGTTTTGTGCAGCGCGCAGAAGACGTGGAAGAAGCACGCGTCTTGGCCGATGGCCGTGCCGCAATCTTGTCGAAAATTGAAAAACCCGCCGCCGTCGAGCGATTCGAGGCGATCTTGCAAGCCTCTGACGGGATCATGGTGGCGCGTGGCGATCTTGGCGTAGAGCTGCCTGTGCAGGCCGTTCCGCCCATTCAAAAGCGTCTGGTCAACGAATGCCGCATCGCGGGCNNAGCCGGTGATTGTGGCCACGCAGATGCTCGAAAGCATGATTGAAAGCCCAATTCCCACCCGCGCGGAAGTTTCCGATGTGGCCAACGCCATCTATGACGGTGCGGATGCGGTGATGTTGTCGGCCGAAAGTGCGGCTGGGCAATACCCGATCGAGGCCGTGTCGACCATGGATGCGGTTGCGATCGAAGTGGAACATGACCCCGCGTATCGCGAGCGGATCGAGGCCACACGCAGTCCTTTGAAAACCTCTGTTTCAGATGGCATTGTGGCAGCCGCGCGCGAAATCGCTGAAACCACGGACATCAAAGCAATCTGCTGTTTCACACAATCGGGCACAACCGCGCTGTTAACCGCGCGCGAGCGCCCGCGTGTGCCGATCATTGCCTTGACCCCGCTAAAAGGTACTGCGCGTCGCCTTTGCATGTCCTGGGGAACGAATTGTTTCGTCACCCCTGGCGAGGTGGAGCGATTTAAAGCAGCTGTTGTCTCAGCCGCACGCGCCGCACGTTCGGCCGGATTTGCGACAGAAGAAGATCAGATCGTGGTCACAGCAGGCGTGCCGTTCAACGTGCCCGGCACCACCAACATCCTTCGCGTTGCCCCATGTGATGAACGGTTGATTTTCGCGACGGACACCTGAATGATCGTCATATTGATTTCCGTAAGGGCAATATGATGACCAATGATATTTATCTCGTGGTTGGAATGGTGGTGTTGATCCTGTCGATCCCGTCCATTCTGAGCGCCATTTTAGAGGGTCGCGCACCTCGGTTCGCGGCCATTATCCTGTTGATCGGCGGGGGGTTGGTCTATATTGCCATCTCACGTAAACCGGGCGGCTATCGGATCGAAGAGATCCCCGATGTGTTCGTTCGCGTGGTGGGGCATTTAATCAACTGACCTGCTGTTGCGGGTCTCTCGCTTTTCGGGGTGCAAACCACGAAAAAACACTTGCCTCGCACGCGATTCCCCCCTATGTGCTGCACTTCGTACGCGCCCGGCTTAAGTGGCATGCCTAGCGCGTCGTAACGGAACCTCGAAACTAGGAGACCGAAATGCCCAAGATGAAGACCAAATCGAGCGCCAAAAAGCGCTTTAAAGTGACCTCGACCGGTAAGGTCCTGGCTGCTCAAGCTGGTAAACAGCACGGCATGATCAAACGGACGAAGAAATTCATCCGTAATGCCCGTGGCACTACCACACTTTCCGCCCCCGACGCCAAGATCGTCAAGGGCTTCATGCCCTACGATCGTTAAGAGGAGATACTGATATGTCCCGCGTTAAAGGTGGTACCACAACCCACGCCCGTCACAAAAAAGTCGTCAAAGCCGCGAAAGGTTATTACGGTCGCCGTAAGAATACCTTTAAGGTCGCCCGCCAGGCCGTCGACAAAGCCAACCAATATGCAACCCGTGACCGTAAGAATCGCAAGCGCAATTTCCGCGCGCTGTGGATCCAGCGGATCAACGCGGCTGTGCGTTCGCATGACGAAGCTCTGACCTATTCGAAATTCATCAACGGCCTGAACATGGCTGGCGTTGAAGTTGACCGTAAAGTGTTGGCTGACCTGGCCGTTCACGAACCGGAAGCTTTCGGCGTTATCGTTGAAAAAGCAAAAGCTGCACTGGCTGCTTAAGCCGCGCTGATTGCAATCGAAGAAGAATTAAAAAGCCGCGGGGGAAACCTCGCGGCTTTTTCTATTTGAGCACGTAAGTTGGCGGGCGTCTTGCACGGGGTCTGCTGCGCGAGCGGCCTGCCTTTGGGTAAAATGACCGTCACCCAAAGATAGGCCAAAGGGTGTTTCACCCCTCAATCGCGTTAATCATCTCAACGCGCGTGGCATGCCGTCCGCCTTCGAAATCGGCGTTCAGAAATGCGTCCACGATATCAAGCGCAAGCCCTTCACCCACCACGCGCGCACCTAATGACAGCATATTGGCATCGTTGTGTTGGCGGATCATGCTGGCCGAAAACGTGTCGGTGCAGACACCGCACCGAATGCCTTTGACCTTATTGGCCGCCATCATGATACCCTGACCGGTACCGCATAGGATGATGCCCAGATCGCAGTCACCTGAGGCAACAAGCCGCGCCGCTGCTTCGCCATGTTTTGGGTAATGGGTGCTTTCCGGTGAGGTCGGCCCGATATCAACCACCTCCCACCCCTGAGCGGAGATATGATCGGCAACGGCCTGTCGCAGCGCGATGGCTGCGTGGTCGCTGGAGAGAGCGATGCGTTTGTTGGTTGTCATGGCGAGGTTGTCCCGTTTCCCAAGGTGTTTTTCTGGTCTGATGGCCTTAGATCAGTTGTGCTCTGCGGCGTCAATTTGTGGCATCAGTTTTCGGTTTCTGAATATTATTCACCACCTAAATGTCGATTTTGCCATTTCCAAAACGTCTGGTACATAGAAGGGCGCTGACCTTTCCTAGAAATACCCCAACGGATGGAAGGAAATCCAATGCAATACATGCTGTTAATTTACAATGCAGAAGACAATGGCCCGCAACCCGGCACCGAGGAATTTGGCCCTTATATGCAAGGCTATGTGGACTTCACCAATGAAGTGCAGAGCGCCGGAAAAATGCTGTCGGGGGATGCGTTGCAACCCATCGCAACCTCTTCCACCGTCTCTGTTCGTAATGGTAAAACCGAGGTGGTGGATGGCCCCTTTGCTGAAACAAAAGAGCAGCTTGGCGGATTCTATATCCTCGACTGTAAAGATCTGGACGAAGCGTTGCACTATGCCGCCAAGATCCCAGATGCGGCCTATGGCCGGGTGGAAGTGCGCCCCGTGATGATCTTCGACTAACCTTATGCAGCCCCCAGTTGATGCTCATATCACACGCGTGATCCGCGAAGATTGGGGGCGCATCCTCTCTGCGCTCACCGCGCATGTGGGCAATTACGCTTTGGCCGAAGATAGCCTGCAAGACGCGGTGGTTGTTGCATTAGACAAGTGGCAGCAAGGCCTGCCCGATCACCCCGATGCGTGGCTTTTGACGGTTGCAAGGCGCAAAGCCGTGGATCGGTTGCGTCGCTCCGCCAATGCCAGCCGCAAAGAACAAGAGCTGGCGTTGTTTTTGGAACAGACCCGTCCAGACCCAGAAGAGGTAGGCGTCATTCCCGACCACCGGCTTGAACTCATTTTTGCCTGTTGTCATCCCGCGCTTGAGGAAAAGTCACGCACCGCCCTGACCCTGCGCGCCATTGGTGGGCTGACAACCCCCGAAATCGCCGCCGCGTTTCTGGATAAACCCGATGCCATGGCCGCCCGTCTGACCCGTGCAAAGCGCAAGATCCGTGACGCGGGTATCCCGTTCAAACTGCCCGATGCCTCTGATCTTCCCGACCGGGTCGAGGCCGTATTGCGGGTGATTTACCTTATCTTCAACGAAGGGTTTCGCACGAATGGTGCCACGCTCACCCGTGCGGACCTGGCGGAAGAGGCCATTCGCCTTGGCCGTATCTTGTCCGCTTTGTTGCCCCAGGATGCTGAGGTAAAAGCGCTGTTGGCTCTGATGCTGCTAAGCGACAGTCGCCGCCACACCCGGATGGATGGTGCGGGCGCCTATGCCCCGCTTGAGGCGCAAAACCGCGCCCGGTGGGATAAAGCCAAGATCCGCGAAGGCACCGCACTTGTAAAACATGCGCTCACCACTGCCCCTGCTGGCCCCTATGCGTTGCAGGCCGCGATCAGCGCGATCCACGCCGAGGCCACGGCGTTCGCCGACACCGACTGGCCGCAAATCGCGGCGCTCTACGATCTCTTGGCCGCCCGTCGTCCAAACCCGGTGATTGCGATCAACCAAGCGGTTGCCCGGTCTTACGTGGAAGGTCCAGAGGCCGCCCTTTCCCTGCTGGAACAGGTAGCAACAACCGCGCGCCTTGATGCATACCAACCCTTTCACGTCTGCCGCGCGGACCTGTTGTCACGGCTTAACCGCCCATGTGAAGCCGCGGAAAACTACCGTGCGGCGATTGCACTGTCCGCCTCCACCGCCGAAAAAGCCTTCCTCACCCAAAGATTGGCCGCGATAGCCCCCCCATAGCCCCTGCCTGACTTGCCTTTTCCCCTGCCAGTCGGTAGCACTCGCACCTGAAAACGACAGGATTTGGTCATCAGATTGACCACAGCGGTTGGTCGACAATTTGGTCAGGGAATGAACATGGACGATCTGAGGCATAAATATATCGAAGCCGTGGCGGGTGCTGCGGATGAGGCGACACTGGAAGACATCCGGGTGCAGGCCGTTGGCAAAAAGGGCGAAGTGGCGCTGAAAATGCGCGAGCTGGGCAAAATGACGCCCGAAGAGCGCCAGATCATGGGGCCAAAGCTGAACGCGCTGAAGGACGAGATCAACTCGGCCATCGCCGCCAAGAAATCCGGCCTCGCTGATGCCGCGTTAAATGAGCGCCTGCGCACCGAATGGCTCGACGTGACCCTGCCGGGCCGCCCCGCGCGCCAAGGTAGCATTCACCCGATCAGCCAAGTCACAGAAGAGATCAGCGCGATCTTTGGCGACATGGGGTTTTCAGTTGCCGAAGGGCCGCAGATTGAAAGCGATTGGTACAATTTTGACGCGCTCAACATCCCGCCGCATCACCCCGCGCGGCAGGAATTTGATACGTTTTATATGCACCGGGACGAGGGTGATGTACGCCCCCCACATGTGCTGCGCACCCACACATCCCCCGTGCAAATCCGCGCGATGGAAAAGCAAGGCGCGCCCATTCGGGTGATTGCGCCGGGCCGCGTGTACCGATCAGATTACGACCAGACCCACACCCCGATGTTCCATCAGGTCGAAGGCTTGGC
Source organism: Rhodobacteraceae bacterium UBA2553 (assembly GCA_002340515.1). GTDB lineage: Bacteria > Pseudomonadota > Alphaproteobacteria > Rhodobacterales > Rhodobacteraceae > Aliiroseovarius. The sequence goes on from DDMF01000031.1 coordinate 22,169, forward strand.
GATCGACAAAGACATCTCAATGGCGAACCTGAAATGGACGCTGGAAGAATTCTGCCGCGCGTTTTTTGAAATCGACGGGATCGAGCTGCGCTTCCGCGCCTCGCATTTCCCCTTCACCGAGCCATCCGCCGAAGTCGACATTCGCTGTTCATGGGAAGGTGGCACGCTGAAGCTGGGCGAGGGCGACGATTGGATGGAAATTCTGGGCAGCGGCATGGTGCACCCGAAAGTGTTGCAGTCTGCGGGCGTTGACCCTGACGTCTGGCAGGGCTTTGCCTTTGGCCTTGGCATCGACCGTCTGGCGATGCTGAAATACGGCATCCCCGACCTGCGCGCGTTTTTCGATTCCGACCTGCGCTGGCTGCGCCACTACGGGTTCAGCGCGCTTGACGTGCCAACCATGCGTGGGGGGCTGTCGCGCTAATGCCGATCTGGTTGAACATCCTTCTGGTGCTGGCGCTGTGCGGGCTTGTCCTGTGGGGCATGCGCGGGCTGGCCAAATCCATTGATCATTCGATGGAGGAGAAGAGTGAGGATGAAGCCCCTGTGTCTGAGGATGTGGTTGATGAGAAGCGGGGGGATGAGTAGATGATTTGGTTCGCAGGAATTCTGGTGTCTCTGATCAGTTTTATTGCTGGTCGGATTCTTAATCAGTCGGAGTCCGTTCTGTCGGATAAGCGACGTGTGTATGAAGCTTTCCTAGAAACATACCCTGCACCGAACGAAGCTTATTTGGATTGGTCGGATCAAGTCGAGTCTGATCGCTTAGCGCGGATCAATCGAGCGAATGCGCCTTTGCTGCTTTATGCGAGTAAAGATGTGCTTCAAGCAATTTCTCTCTATTCGGAGCTTTTTGCTACAGCTGATGATGAGCTAAACTCGGGATCTCCAGCACTGCACCCTACCTATAAGGAATTGGCGCTAGCTCACAATGATATTGCTTTAGAAATGCGTAGGGACGCCTTGTCATGGTCTGTGTTTGGTCACCGAGGGCCATCTCGACTACCGAAAAATGGCCAACTTGAAGTCAAGGGACTGTTGAAATGAGGTTTCCATTGTACAACGGGTTTTCGCATTTTCTTTGTGCAACACTAGTTGAGGAGGCAACCCAATGACCGATGACATGGAAGACCTGCAGGTCACCTATCCTGGTGCGGGGACGTTTAAGTTTGGTGACAGCGCCGAGCTGTCGGCCCGGCTGCTTGACCTAGTACGCTCCGGCAAAAAACGGGCAACCTGCGGCGCGTTGGCAGAGTTCAAAGACGATCCCGAAGCGATGCCCAAAGTGGGCCGCACTGACATTGCCGCCAATTGGGATGGCACCCCAGCGTTGGTGATCAAAACGGTGAAGGTCGAAGAAATCCGCTTTTGCGACGTCACCGAAGAGATGGCTTTGGCGGAAGGCGAAGACGAAACGCTGGCCGGATGGCGCAAGGGCCACGAGGCCTATTTTACCCGCAACGGCGGGTTTGACCCTGAAATGATGCTGGTGTTTGAGCATTTTGACCTGATTGAGGATTTGGCAGACCGCTGAGCGGTGCCGACGGAGGATACGACATGAAATTCACTCTTTCCTGGCTGAAAGATCACCTTGAAACCACGGCATCCGTGGATGAGATCGCCGAGGCCTGCACCGATCTGGGGCTTGAGGTCGAAGAGATCTCGAACCCGATGGACCGCTTGGGCGCGTTCACTTTGGCCAAGGTCACACACGCCGAAAAGCACCCCGATGCGGACCGTTTGCGGGTTTGTACAGTTGCGACCAACGAAGGCGAGAAGACCATCGTTTGCGGCGCGCCCAACGCGCGTGAGGGCATCACCGTGGTGCTGGCGAAACCCGGCGACTATGTGCCCGGCATCGACGTCACGCTGTCTGTCGGCAAAATCCGCGGTGTCGAAAGCCACGGCATGATGGCGTCGGAACGCGAGCTGGAATTGTCGGACGAGCACGACGGTATCATCGAGCTGCCCTCGGGCGAGGTTGGGGATCGCTTTGTCGATTGGTTGGCAGAACACAACCCCACCAAAGTGGACCCGGTGATTGAGATTGCAATCACGCCAAACCGCCCAGATGCGCTGGGCATTCGCGGCATTGCCCGTGATTTGGCGGCCCGTGGTTTGGGTGTGATGAAACCGCTGAAGGAGCATAAGGTTGCGGGCAGCTTTGACAGCCCCATCAATGTGACCATCGCTGATGATACAGCTGAAGATTGCCCGCTGTTCATGGGGCGCATGATCAAAGGTGTGAAAAATGGACCGAGCCCCGCGTGGTTGCAGGCCCGTTTGAAAGCGGTTGGCTTGCGGCCGATTTCGGCGCTGGTCGATATCACCAATTTCTTCACCTATGACATGAACCGTCCCTTGCACGTGTTCGACGCAGACAAGGTGAACGGCGATCTGACCGTGCACCGCGCCAAGGGCGGCGAGACATTGGTTGGTTTGGATGAGAAGGAATATACTTTCGGCGAGGGCATGGTTGTGATCTCGGATGAGGCGGGTGTGGAAAGCATCGGCGGCATCATGGGCGGTCTGCCCACGGGCTGTACTGAGGACACCACCAATGTGTTTCTTGAGGCGGCGTTCTGGGAAAATATCCAGATTGCCAAGACAGGCCGCGCGCTGAAGATCAACTCCGATGCGCGGTATCGCAACGAGCGTGGCATTGACCCGGCTTATAACGCGCCCGCGCTTGAGGCGGCGACCCAGATGATCCTTGATCTTTGTGGGGGTGAGGCATCAAACGTGGTTGTGGCAGGTGCAGAACCGGATGTGTCACGCGCCTATAAGCTTGATACCGACCGCGTGCAAAGCCTTGTCGGCATGGATATTCCGGCCGATGAACAGCGTAAAACGCTGACCGCGCTGGGCTTTGAGATCAAAGGCGATATGGCCCATGTGCCAAGCTGGCGTCCTGACGTGCTGGGGTCCGCTGATCTGGTGGAAGAGGTTGCCCGCGTGGCGTCCCTGACCAAGCTGGTGGGTAAACCTTTGCCGCGCACCCATGTGGGCGTGCCTAAGGCGATCCTGACGCCGATGCAGAAACGCGAAGGCATGGCGCGCCGCACTGTGGCCACTTTGGGCTACAATGAATGTGTGACCTATAGTTTCATCGACCAGGAGGGTGCGGCCCGTTTTGGCGGTGGCAGCGATGCGGTGAAGCTGGCCAATCCAATCTCGTCCGAGATGAGCCATATGCGCCCATCACTTCTGCCCGGCCTGTTGGCTGCGGCTGCTCGCAATCAATCGCGCGGTTTCATGGATTTGGCGCTCTTCGAGGTTGGTCCAGTGTTTCATGGCGGTGAACCGGATGAGTATGAAATGATGGTCACCGGGATCCTCGTTGGTCACACTGGCCCGCGTGATCGTTTCGGGTCGCGTCGCCCCGTGGATGCGTTTGACGCCAAGGCGGATGTTGAGGCGGTGCTGAATTCCATCGGCGCGCCCGCCAAGCTGACTTATGTGCGTGAAATGAACGAATGGTGGCATCCGGGCCGCGGAGCAAAGCTTGGTCTTGGGCCGAAAAACATCCTTGGCGCCTTTGGCGAATTGCACCCAAAAACCATTGAGCAATCAGGCGTGAAAGGCCCGGTTGTGGCGTTTGCGGTGCATCTCGCGAAGGTGCCCTTCTCGAAATCAAAAGGCACCGGACGTGGCGCGCTGGGCGCATCTGATTTGCAACCAGTTGAACGCGACTTTGCTTTTGTCGTCGATGGCACGGTTGAGGCGGTCAATCTGGTTAACGCTGCCGCGGGTGCGGACAAAGCATTGATTGCCGACGTGAATGTCTTTGACGAGTTTATCGGCGGATCGTTGGGCGAAGGCAAAAAATCGCTTGCGATTACTGTGCGCCTGCAACCGCGTGACGCCACCCTGACCGACAAAGACATTGAGGCGGTCAGTGCCAAGATCGTGCAAAAAGTCGAAAAGGCCACCGGCGGCGCGCTGCGCAGTTAAGACATAAAAACGGTCCCCAGACATTTTGCGGGGCCGTTTTCATTGGGAGGAATGACATGACTTTATCCGTATACCTGTCTGGTGAAATTCACACCGACTGGCGCGAGCAAATCATCGACGGGGCCAAAGGGCTCGACGTGACATTCTCAGCCCCAGTGACAGATCACGACGCGTCTGATGATTGCGGTGTGGCCATCCTTGGTGAAGAGCCCAACAAATACTGGCACGACCACAAAGGCGCGATGGTAAATGCGATACGCACCCGCAAAGGCATCGAAGATGCGGATGTGGTGGTGGTGCGTTTCGGCGAGAAATACCGCCAATGGAACGCCGCTTTTGATGCGGGCTATGCCGCAGCCAAAGGCAAGTCGCTGATCGTTTTGCAACTGCCAGAACATGACCACGCGCTGAAAGAAGTGGACGCCGCCGCCCTTGCCGTTGCCCGTGAGCCGGGACAAGTGGTTGAGATCTTGTGTTATGTCCTTACAGGTACGCTGCCCACCTAAGGGGAGCCAGCGCGCGCGTTTCCCCAATTTCCGGGCGACAGCTTGGGGCAAGTTTGGTATCGTATAATTGCAGGGAAAACCTGCGCGCGAACAAACTGAAGGGGATAACATGCTTAAAGAATTCAAAGATTTCATTGCCAAGGGCAATGTCATGGATATGGCCGTCGGCATCATCATTGGTGCTGCCTTTACCGCCATTGTGAAATCCATGGTGGGTGATCTGATCAACCCGTTTATCGGGCTTTTCATGGGCGGCGTGGACTTTACCAATATGTACGCCGTGCTGTCTGGCACAGTTGCCGAAGGGGCATCACTGGACGCCGCGCGTGAAGCGGGCGCTGCGGTCTTTGCTTACGGCGCTTTCATTATGGCCGTTATCAATTTCCTGATCATCGCCTTTGTGGTGTTCATGTTGGTGCGCTACGTGAACAAAGTGAAGGAGACCACTGCCAAAGAAGAAGAGGTGGTTGAAGAGGCACCCGCTGGCCCAAGTGAGGTCGATCTGTTGACCGAGATTCGCGACGCTTTGAAGAAATAACTCCGCGAAATTGCGAATTCAAAGGGCACCGGGATCGCGGTGCCCTTTTTTTTGCGCTTGCACAGGATTTCTTGGGGTGAAAGGCGCAATTTCCATTTGACACCGCGCGCCCTGCGGCCTACTTACCGCCCACGATATGAGATGGCGTGGTAGCTCAGCTGGTTAGAGCACAGCACTCATAATGCTGGGGTCGGTGGTTCAAGTCCACCTCACGCTACCATATCTGACCAGGTCCGGCGCAAGCGGGAAACCAGCAAAAGAAAGCCCTGCCAATTGGCGGGGCTTCTTTTGTTTTAAGGGCTATTTCATGTGATATGTCAGCGCGCGTGAGATCAAAAACCTTAGTTTTTCCAAAGGGAGAGCAACACCCGCTTTAAAAACCACTGCACGGTTGCCATCAAAGGTGAAATCATCGGGGAACAACGCCTGAAAATCAGACATGATGCTGGTTTGGCAATGGGTGTAGATCGCAAACTCACCTTGTTTCGGACAGCCCAATCGAATTGTGCTGCCCGCCTTGGTTTTCTCAGTCAAATACGCGGGTTGTCCCCACTTTAAGGTCTCAGTGATGGGGCCAACGCCGGGGGTGTTTGCCGCAGTGTCCAAAATCAGGTGCCGAAGGCGCTGCAACGGTTCTTGCACATCTAAGGGCATGTCATCAAATGCGCGGGCAACGTTGCTTGGAGGAGCGGATGGTTTGGCTGTCATACCGTCAGCATAAGCACCGGGGCAGGCGTCACAAGCCCCACCACTTCCGCTCCTGACGTCAGCTGTCATCTATGACCACCACAATGTTCCCGCGTTTGTGCCCTGTCTCCATATGGTGATGGGCTTCTATAAGGTCTGATAGGGGATAGCTGCGGCTCATGACGGGGGCCAACAGACCCGCATCAATAGACGACAGGATCGTTTCTAGCATCTGCCGCAGCTTGTCTGGCGGCAACAACCCCGTGGCAGAGAACCGTGCTTTACGTGCCCCAAAACAAGATGTGCGCATCATGGCCCCCAACAGAGGCAGGCTCAGCACCGGACAGACATAACGCCCCTGCGCGTTCAGCGCGTGTTTGGCTTTGGCATAGGAGCTGACCCCAAGAGTGTCATAAATTACATCAAATTTCTCCGCTTGGTCCAACACATCTTGTTGGGTGTAATCCACCACATGTGCGGCCCCGAGTGCGGCGACCATTCCCGCATGTGTTGCACTACAGGTCCCGGTGACGTCTGCACCCATTTCATGTGCGATTTGCACCGCTGCGCTGCCAAGGCTGCCGGATGCGCCAAGGATCAACACACGCTCGCCTGCCCGGAGTTGCGCCACATGGTGCAGGAAATTCCACGAAGTCAGCACACCGTCACACAAGACTGCGGCTTGATCATGGGGAAGGTGGTCGGGCTTATGCAGGATGACGCCTTCTTGGCTTAGGCAAATGTGGCTTGCGTTGGCCCCAAACTGCGTTCCGGCTTCGCCGAAAACGGCATCGCCGGGGGTGAAGCGTGTGACGTCAGGCCCCACTGCGATCACCTCCCCAGAAAACCCGGTTCCAACCAAATCATTGCGCGGGCGATGTAGTCCCAGAAAAAGCCGAGCAAACCGCGGCGTGCCTGCGCGCATCATGCTGTCCGCGCGCGTGACGGCAGCGGTGTGGATGCGAATGAGCAATTCATTCTTTTGCGGTGTTGGTAGGAGGCGGGTCACGGGCACCATCACTTCTGGTGCGCCGTATCTTGTGATTTTCCATGCGGTAAAACGGGTGTGCATCTTCTGATCCTTTCGCTGCTGAATGGGAATTAGTGGATGAGTTACACCCCAGATACTGTCCAAAATGGTCCAATGCGGTTAGAATATGTTCCACTATGCCAGATTGGAAATCTCTCCCTGCGTTTCTTGCGGTGGCCCGCCACGGGTCCTTGCGTGCGGCTGCAGAACACATGGGCGCAACCCACGCCACAATACGTCGTCAGGTTGAGGCGTTAGAGGCACGGCTTGGCGCACAGCTTTTTCGGCGCGGGACAGATGGGTTTCACCTCACCGCTGCGGGGCGTACTTTGTTGCCGGATGCGCTTGAGGCTGAAAGCGCGCTGCTGAAAGGGTTCAACGCGGTGCAAGGGCTGGATCGTGAGGCGTCAGGCCGTATACGACTGTCCGCCGATCCGATGACTGCGCATTTTCTACTCGCCCCTGTTCTGGCGGACTTCTCGGGGCTGTATCCCGATATTGAGATTGAGTTAATCCTGTCTTTTGACATCACATCCATTGAAAAGCTGGAAGCGGATGTGTCGATCCGGCATGTGACGGAGGTTGATGAGGATGTGGTGGGGCGCAAGCTTTTCCCGCTGTCGATCGGCATTTATGCGGCACGCGAGTATCTGGACCGCGCGCTTCCAAAGGCTGGGCCAAAGGGGCAGGGGTTGAACTGGATCGGCTATGGTCCCGTTCCAGAGTTGCAGCAGTTTATTGATACGTCCCCCTTTCCCAAAGCACGCGTACGTCATCAGGTTCCTGATCCGGAAATGCACCTGCATCTGGCCCGTGCGGGTGCGGGGATGACGGTGCTTGCCTCATGGGTTCAGGCGCGGTTTCCGGAGTTGCAGCGTGTGCCCGGCACCGATCTTGATACGCGGCGATCCACTTGGGTGCTTTTGCACAGTGATCTGCGCCGTGTGCGACGGGTACGTCTGTTCGTCGATTACCTCTGTGCGTCACTGATGGAACGTCGGGCCGATTTTATTGGGTGATGCAAAAGAAAACGGGCACCCGAAGGCGCCCGTTCTTTGTTGATAAAAAGCTGCGGTTTTACCGAACCACGTAAACCGAAGCGTCCGAGTGGCGCACAATGCGCGCTGCGTTTGGACCCAGCAGATAATCCTTGAAATCAGGGCGATGCGCTCCAATCACAATCAGATATGTTTTGCTCAGCTTAGCGGTTTGCAGCACCTTTTCGTAGACAGAGCCAATCGCCACCACATGGCGCACCTTGGCGTTTTCTTCCGCCCCTAGTGCATCTTCCACCATTTTGGACAAAAGCTCGTTCGCCTTGTCTTTGGCGGTCGAGACGTGATGCTCTTCGAAATAGGCCCCCACCACGCTTGCGCCGAAATCCGGCACAACGGTGATCACATCAAGCGATGCTCCGTCCAATGCTGCCAGTTTGGCAGCGATTTTCAGCACCTTTTGGTCTTCTTCGGGGCGATTGATGTCAACGGCACATAGAATGGTTTTGGTCATGCTGTTGCTCCTTGGGTTTCAAGTTTGCGGGCGCGTCCGGTTTGCAGGTAGGCCACCAAGGCCAAAAGCAGAAGGGCCGGAATAAAGATCAGCTCTTTTGGCATTTGGTCAGCGGTTGCCTGTACGCTGGTGATGGCCACAGGATCGTCACCGTAAAAGTCAAATGACGACAGTTTGTCAGACAGCTCGGTGCCAAAGGACGGCTCGTCCAGTTTTTGCACGTCCCCTTCCGGGACCAGCATTAGGCCAAGGGCGGCCATACGGGCGTCTGCCCCCTCTGCATCTGGAACAATCAGCGGCACGGTCAGGTCTTTGATCTCAAGCGTATCAAAGTCTGGGCCCGATATCACTGTGCGTAATTGGCTGCCGGGTTCGGCGTCTGCCAAGGCTTGTGCAAAGCTGGCCGGGGCGATGTCATCAAACGGTGGCTGGATTTGATCCATAAAGAACCCCGGCCGGAACAGTGCAAAGGCGACAATCAGCAACGCCACGGTTTCCCAGATTTTGGTTTTGGTCAGGAACCAGCCCATCGTGGCCGCCGTGAACACCAGAATGCCGATGGTCGCGACGATGAAGACGATCACGCCTTGATACCACGTCACATCAATCAGCAAGAGGTCGGTGTTGAAGATGAACACGAAGGGCAAAGCCACGGTGCGCAAGCTGTAGAAGAAGGCAACAAAGCCGGTGCGGATGGCATCGCCACCAGACACAGCCGCTGCCGCGAAACTCGCGAGCCCCACGGGGGGTGTCACATCCGCCATGATCCCAAAGTAGAACACAAAGAGGTGCACGGCGATCAGCGGCACAACCAGCCCTGATTGCGCACCAAGTTCCACGACCACGCCAACCATAAGCGAGCTGACCACGATGTAGTTTGCGGTGGTCGGCAAACCCATCCCAAGGATCAGCGACAGGATCGCCACAAAGATCAACATGAGGATCAGATTGCCGCCCGAAAGGAACTCGACAAAGTCCGCCATGACCTGACCAATGCCGGTCAGCGACACGGTACCCACAATGATCCCGGCGGTAGCAGTCGCAAGGCCAATGCCGATCATATTGCGCGCGCCATCAATCATGCCTTCGATCAGGTCCACGACACCTTCGCGCATGCGGGATACGGCGTTCACCTCGCCCCGGAACATCGCCTTCAGCGTCTTCTGTGTCAGCAGAATGCCAAACAGGAGCATGGTGGCCCAGAATGCCGAGAGGCCGGGGGATTTGCGTTCAATCATCAAGAAGTACACCAGCACGATGATTGGCATCAGATAGTACAGGCCGGATTTGTAGATCTTGGCCACATCAGGAAGCTCGACCACCTCTGCGTTGGGATCGTCTGGTTCCAGATCTTCGGTTTGCGCCGCCAGATAGATGAGGCCGATGTAGATGGCCAACAAGAGAAGGCACAGGATCAAACCAGAGCCCGCCGGGAAGAGCGATACTATAAGCCCCACGGGGAATTGTGTTGCATAACACAGTGCTGCGAAACCCGCGAAGAACACGAACATTCCGCCAATGGTGCGACCCATCGAGACCACTTTGTTGCCGATGGTCGGCATGTTGGTTTTCACCGCTTCAAGGTGCACGATGTAGACCAGAGCGATGTAAGAAATCACGGCAGGCAAGAAGGCGTGGGTGATCACTTCGACATAAGAAATCCCCACATATTCCACCATCAAGAACGCAGCAGCGCCCATCACGGGTGGCATGATTTGTCCGTTCACAGACGAGGCCACTTCGACCGCGCCCGCTTTTTCAGCAGAAAACCCAACACGTTTCATCAAAGGAATGGTGAACGTGCCGGTGGTGACAACATTTGCGATGGATGAGCCTGAAATCAGGCCGGTGGCGGCAGAGCCAACCACGGCGGCTTTTGCCGGACCACCGCGCAGGTGACCCAACGCGCCAAACGCCATTTTGATGAAGTAATTGCCTGCTCCTGCTTTATCGAGAAGCGCGCCAAAGAGCACAAACAGGAAGACAAATTTGGTTGAGACACCCAAAGCGATGCCAAAGACACCTTCGGATGTGATCCACATATGGCTCATGGCTTTGCGCAAAGATGCGCCCGCCCAGCGGATTTGATCCGGCACCACTTCCGACGATCCCCAGAATACATAGCACAAGAACACAACGGCCAAGCCAACCATGACCGGACCCAAAGTGCGATAGGCGGCAATGAACAAAAAGATCAGGCCCGCCAAAGCGAAATAGGCGTCTGACGCATCCGCCAAACCGCCGTTGCCAACGATCTTTTGATAAAAGAAGAACCCGTACATGGCCAGAAACGCCCCGCCAAGCCCGAGCACCCAATCATACCATGGAATGTGGTCGCGTGGGCTGGATTTGAACAACGGATAGGCCATTGCGGCCAAAAAGATCGCAAAAGCCAGATGGATTTGGCGCGAGTTGTTGATCAAGTCGCCGCTGAGCACATAGTTGGAAATGGGCGATGCCAGAAGCACCTGAAAGACGGCCCAAACCAAGGCCACACCCGCAATCATCAATCCGACCCAGCCGGTTGGTGCACGTGCGCCGCTGTCGCTTGCGGCCACCAGTTCCTGAAGCTCTTCTTCGCTTAAGGCGCGATTTTCGCTGTCAGCCATGAACGTTCTCCCCGTTCGATATGTAAATTTTAATTATACGTTTTTGGCCCCAAAAGGGCAGGTGGGCCAGAGGTTGCCCCCCGGCCCAGTCTTTCGCTTATTCGATGATACCAGCTTCGCGGTAATACTTCGCGGCACCGGGGTGCAGCGGGGCCGACAGACCAGCGGATGCCATTTCCTTGGGGTCAAGGTTGGCAAAGGCTGGGTGCAGACCTTTGAAGTCATCAATGTTGTCAAACACAGATTTCACCAGCGCATAGACAACGTCTTCCGACACTTTGTCTGAGCTGACAAAGGTTGCGCCCACACCAAAGGTCGCCACATCCGCGTCATTGCCACGATACATGCCGCCCGGAATGGTGGCCGAACGATAGAAGGAATTGTCTTCGATCAGTTTGGCAACTTCGTCGCCGGACACTTCCACAAGCACGGAATCACAAGCAGTGGTTGCTTCTTGGATCGAACCCGATGGGTGACCAACGGTGTAAACCATGGCGTCGATTTGGTTGTCGCACAGGGCGGCGGACTGTTCGGATGCCTTCAGCTCGGTGGCCAAAGCGAAATCGTCCATAGTCCAGCCAAGGGCTTCGACCAAAACTTCCATTGTGCCTCGCTGACCGGAACCTGGGTTGCCGATGTTTACGCGTTTGCCTTTGAGGTCAGCGAAAGTTTTGATGCCGCTGTCAGCACGGGCCACAACGGTAAAGGGTTCTGGGTGCACAGAAAATACTGCGCGCAGACCTTCGAATGCACCGGCGTCTTCGAATTTCGAAGTGCCGTTAAAGGCGTGATACTGCCAGTCTGACTGAGCCACACCAAATTCCAACTCGCCTTCGCGAATGGTGTTGATGTTGTAAACCGAGCCGCCGGTTGATTCGACCGAACAGCGTACGCCGTGGTCTTTGCGACCTTTGTTCACCAGACGACAAATCGCGCCGCCGGTTGGGTAATAAACACCCGTCACGCCACCGGTTCCGATGGTGATGAACTCTTCGGCAAAGGCTGCCGGGGCCATAAGACCCGCGGCGGCGACGCCGATTGCGGTGATTTTCAGCTTGTGGAACATTTAATTTCTCCCCTGTTCACTTGGTTGCTGATGTAACTGTCTCTCCATCCGAAACTTCGGACAAAAGACGGTTGCTATCCTCGACGTCTGCGATGCGCAAGCGGGCCTTTTCGCCGGATCGGCTGACAAGTTTGCCAATCAGAACCTCCGCTAGAAACAAAGTAGATACGTAAGAAGAATAAAAATGCGGGCTATCCGTGGGCACCACAAATCCCGCATGAGCGTGGCTGAGCGCGGGGCAGCTGTGCACATCTGTGATGACGATCACATAGGCCCCGCGCGCCCGCGCAATTTCGGCGGCTTTAATGACATGCGCCGCAAAGGGCGGTTTGGTTACAACAATCAACGCATCTTGCGACGAGATATTGCTTAAACCACTTCCCAAAGAGGCGCCCATCCGGCCAAGAAGCTGCCAGTTTTCGACACACATATTGGCCATATAGCTCATGTATTCGATGATGCCAGTGGACCCTAGCGCACCAAGCAAGTTGACCCGGCGCGCTTTGCACAGAACATCCACCGCTTGGTTGAGAAGGCCGTGATCAATGCTTTCGGAGAGTTGGTTCAGGTTTTCCTGACAGGCCGACAAATGCGCCGCCAAAAAGTCAGATTTTCCGACACCGTGGTCGTCCTGAAGGCGCTGGGCGCGATCAGCAAATTTGTCGATGCGTCGGCCGATTTTCTGGCGAAACTCTTCGCGAAGATCATCAAGGCCATCATACCCCAACGCGCGCGACAAGCGGGTGTAAGCCGCTGGGGATCGTCCACTGGATTTTGCAATCGCTCGAAGAGGACGTGTTGCCATGTCGACCGGATTTTGCAGCACAAAATCCGCTGCCCCCTGCAACGTATCCGTCAGGTCGCCATATTGCGCGGCCAATCTTTGTTCGAACGTTTTGTTCAAGCTTCCCCCCTGAATCGGCAGCCTGTGACGCTTTGTTTCAATGATTGTTCATTTTGTTTCGGCGCATGTCAACTCTTGACTGATTTGTTTCAATCGCGCTATGGCGAAGAGGAACGAGGATGCCATGACACATATTTTCCCACGCCACACAAAGCTTAATCCCCCTGTCGCAGATCGCGGAGAGGGCGTCTATATTATTGATAAATCAGGAAAGAAATATCTGGATGGGTCCGGCGGTGCCGCGGTGTCCTGTCTGGGTCACTCTGACCTTGACGTGCTGGGTGCCATGCGCGCACAGATGGAGAAACTGTCCTTTGCACACACGGGTTTCCTGACATCCGAGCCCGCCGAATCGCTTGCGGACCGTCTGATCGCCCATGCGCCAGAGGGTATCGAGCGGGTCTATTTGGTCTCTGGCGGGTCTGAGGCTGTCGAATCGGCGCTTAAGCTTTCGCGCCAGTATATGATTGAAATCGGACAGCCAAAGCGCACGAAATTCATTTCGCGCAAGCAGAGCTATCATGGCAATACGTTGGGGGCTTTGGGGACCGGGGGCAACATGTGGCGCCGCGAACCGTTTGACCCTGTGATGGTCTCTGCCAGTCACATAAACGCCTGTTACGAATACCGCCTGCGCGAAGAGGGCGAAACCGAAGAGCAATATGGCCTGCGCGCCGCAAATGAGCTTGAGGCTGAGTTGCTGCGCCAAGGCCCCGAAACGGTGGTGGCGTTTCTGGCCGAACCCGTTGTCGGGGCAACCGCTGGCGCTGTGCCTGCCGTGAAAGGCTATTTTAAGCGTATCCGCGAGATTTGCGACCAATATGGCATCTTGTTGATCTTGGATGAGGTCATGTGTGGCATGGGCCGCACGGGCACGCTGTTTGCCTGTGAACAGGACGAAGTGTCGCCAGATATCCTGACCATCGCAAAGGGGCTTGGGGCGGGGTATCAGCCAATTGGTGCGATGCTGTGCTCCGGCAAGATCTATGATGCGATTGAAGCAGGTTCCGGGTTTTTCCAACATGGTCACACCTATATCGGCCATCCCATTGCTGCCGCTGCCGCAGATGCGGTTGTGAAAAAGCTGACAGATGGCGGAATGGTTGCACGCTCTGCCCAAATGGGTGCGGTGCTGCAAAACGCGCTTTTGGCAGAGTTTGGACAGCACCCCAATGTGGGGGATATTCGGGGGCGCGGCATGTTTCGCGGGCTTGAATTGGTGCAGGATCGCGACAGTAAAACGCCCTTTGATCGCAGTTTGAACCTGGCCGCGCGACTGAAGAAACAGGCGATGGCAAATGGGTTGATCTGTTACCCGATGAGCGGAACCATTGATGGACAATCAGGCGATCATGTCCTGCTTGCCCCGCCATTTATCATCACCGAGGATCAAATCGGCGAACTCATCTCCAAGCTGTCGCAGTCACTGAAGGATGTGCTGTAATGGCCCTACCGCGGATTATGGTGGCCCCCAATGGGGCACGAAAGTTGAAAGCCGATCACCCTGCTGTGCCACTGACCGAAGATGAGATGGTCGCCTGCGCCCGTGATTGCTTCGCAGCGGGTGCGGATGGGCTGCACCTGCACATTCGCGACGCGGATGGCGGGCATTTATTGGATGCAAAGACCTACCAATCTGCTGTGAATGCGGTTGCACGTGCAGTGCCAGACATGGCCATCCAGATCACCACCGAGGCTGTCGGAAAATACGGAACCGAGGTGCAAAAGCAGGTGGCGTTGAACGCGGGCGCCAAAATGGTGTCAGTCTCAATTGCGGAAATGTGTCGGGATGGAGAGCATGCGGCTCAACTGTTTTATGCGGAATGCGCGGCCCGCGGGATTGCGGTTCAGCACATCCTTTATGATGTCTCGGATGCCGCCCTTTTGGCCAGTGTTCTGCCCGAATCTGTGTTCCGGGCAGCGGCTCTGCAGGTCTTATTCGTGTTGGGGCGTTACAGCGAAAATCAAACCTCTGATCCAGATGAATTGACCCCGTTTTTGGATTGGATGGCACAAGAAGGTATTTCCCCGGATTGGGCGCTTTGTGCCTTTGGTCCACGAGAAACTGATTGCCTTGTTCGTGCGTCACAGGCGGGGGGAAAATGCCGGATTGGATTTGAAAACTCACTCTTTATGGCCGACGGACGTGTGGCCAAAGACAATGCCGAGCGTGTGGCGGAATTGGTCGGGCGGCTCGCTTAAGCAGGTCGGCAAGTCACCCAACAAAAAAACGCCGACAGGATGCTGCCGGCGTTTTTTCTTTGCTGCAAGGGGCTGGATCAGATTTCCAGAGCTTGTTCGCCCGTGATGCTGTCCATGCCCAAAGCCTCGCCAACGGCGGCATAGGTCAGTTTGCCCGCGTGTACGTTCAAGCCGTTCAACAGGTGCTTGTCAGCAGCACAAGCGGCTTTCCAGCCTTTGTCGGCCAGCGCCAGCATGAAGGGCATGGTGGCATTGCCAAGCGCGATGGTCGAGGTGCGCGCAACGGCACCCGGCATGTTGGCAACACAGTAATGCATTACCCCGTCCACTTCGTAGATTGGCTCTGCGTGGGTGGTGGCTTTTGACGTTTCAAAACAACCGCCTTGGTCGATCGCAACGTCCACCAGAACCGCGCCGGGTTTCATGGTCGAGAGCTGTGCGCGGCTGATCAGTTTTGGCGCAGCCGCACCTGGGATCAGAACCGCACCGATGACCATATCAGCGGTGGTGATCAGCTCAGCCGTGGCCGCAGCGGTGGAGTATTGGTTCTTGAAGGTGCCGCCGTAAACGTCGTCAAGATAACGAAGGCGTGGGATTGAACGATCAAGGATGGTGACATCCGCGCCCATGCCCGCCGCAATTTTCGCAGCATGCGTGCCAACAACGCCGCCACCGATCACAACCACTTTGGCCGGTCCAACACCGGGAACGCCGCCCATCAGAACGCCGCGACCGCCATTTGCTTTTTGCAGGGTCCAGGATCCCACCTGTGGCGCCAGACGACCAGCAACTTCAGACATTGGGGCCAGCAAAGGCAGGCCGCCACGGTCGTCGGTTACGGTCTCGTAAGCAATTGCGGTACAGCCTGAAGCCAGCAGGTCTTTGGTTTGCTCGGGATCGGGGGCCAAGTGCAGGTATGTGAACAACAGCTGACCTTCACGCAGCATTTTGCGCTCGCCTGCTTGGGGCTCTTTCACCTTTACGATCATGTCAGCTTTGGCGAAGACTTCCGCTGCGGTGGTGATGATTTCTGCACCAACCGAGGTGTAATCCTCGTCTGAAAACCCAGCGCCCATACCGGCGTTGGTTTCAACAATTACCGAATGGCCGCGGCCAATGGCTTCATGTGCGGCGGCGGGGGTCAGACCCACACGGAATTCCTGGGGTTTGATTTCTTTTGGGCAACCGATCAGCATGGGGGTGTTCCTCCGCTCCCTGAGCATATGTTTTTAAACTGCCCTAATTTTGTGCAGATCCCCCGTGCAATTGCTTTGTAAATTACACTTCATTTGCTATGGTATTGTCGAAGAACTGAGCGTTATAGACGGAAATTGCGCAAGGAACGTGTGTCAATATGGAACTCGACAGCATAGATCGTCGCATCCTTAGGGTGCTGCAAAAGACTGGAAGAATCTCAAATGCGGACCTCTCGGACCGGGTAAATCTGTCGCCTTCCGCCTGTCACCGTCGGGTGCAGCGCCTTGAGGCTGAGGGGTTCATCAAAGAGTACGTGGCACTTTTGGATGCGCGCAAAATGGATTGCCCCTCGACGATCTTTGTCGAGATCACCTTGTCGGGGCAAGCGGACGAGCTTTTGGATGCGTTTGAGCGCGAAGTGGCCTTGGTGCCGGATGTGCTAGAATGCCACTTGATGGCGGGTAAATCTGATTACTTGCTTAAAGTGGTTGCGGAAGACACCGAAGACTTCGCCCGCATCCATCGTCAATATCTTGCACGCTTGCCGGGTGTGCAGGGCATGCAATCCAGCTTTGCCCTGCGCACGGTGTTTAAGACCACGGCCCTCCCGGTCTAGGCGGTGCGGGCCTTCAGGGCGACTTCTTTCACCGGCAAATGCACAATCGCAGAAAATGCACCGACACCCACGCCGATCCACCATACAAAGGTGTAATCGCCAAAGGCATCATACATCCGCCCGCCAAGCCAGACGCCCATAAAGCTGCCCAGTTGGTGGCTGAAAAAGACGATGCCATAAAGCGTCCCCATGTACCGCAACCCATAGATATGCGCGACAAGACCAGAGGTTAGCGGCACGGTTGCCAACCAAAGCGAGCCCATGGTGATCGAGAAAAGGATCACGGTGGTCGGCGTGATTGGCGTCAGAATAAAGGCCGCCGCAACAATGGTGCGCAGCGAATAAATAATCGCCAGCAGGTATTTCTTGGAATAGGTCTTGCCCAGATATCCCGCAAACAAGGTGCCGCCAATATTCGCCAGACCAATCAAGGATATTGAAATCGCCCCAAGGGCCGACGTGGTGGACACACCTAATGATGCCAGCGTGCCCGAAGGATCAATGCTGCCGCACATCTCGGTCACAAAGGCAGGGAAATGTGCGGTGATAAACGCAAGCTGATAGCCGCAGGAAAAGAACCCTAGGAAGATCAGCGAAAAACTGGGATCTCGTAATGCTTTCACAAGAATCTGGCCAAGGCTGTCTTCCAGTTCGGCCTTGCTGGCCATGTCGTCGGTTTTCATCAAAGGCAGAAGCGCAAGCACAGCAAGGATCGCCGCCGCGAAGACAATAAAGACGTTCTGCCAAGACATCATGCCCAACAGGAATTCCGCCAAGGGTGCGCCGAACACTTGGCCCGCAGATCCCGCAGCCGTGGCAATCGCCAAGGACATGGAGCGGTTTTCATCGGATGAAGCGCGGCCCACAACGGCCAGAATCACCCCAAAGCCAGTGCCTGCAATGCCAAACCCCACGGCGATTTCCCAAAACTGATGGGCCTCGGGGCTGACAGCAAATGAGGAGGCCACCAAGCCAAGCGCATAAATCAGCGCGCCCATAATGATCGCTTTTCGATCGCCAATTTTCTCGGCGATTGCGCCAAAGATCGGCTGGCCAATGCCCCACGCAAGGTTCTGGATCGCAATCGCCAATGAAAACTCCGCACGCGGCCAGTTAAACTCCGTCGCAATCGGGATCTGAAATACGCCAAAAGATGCCCGGATCGCAAAGTTCACAAGGATGATAAGACAGCCGGCCACAAGGACGGGGGTCAAAAGCGGCGTGCGCGCTGGGGACAGGTTCTGGGTCATTTGGTTAACATCGCAAAATTGTCCGCGCGGTCAATTCTTTGTTTTTGATGTCACAGTTCACCTTTCCTTATCTGACGCGGCGTTTTATGCATTTCACATGAGCAGTTTGTCAGAGATTTATAAGGATCTGGTCCAAAAGGGCACGATCTCCCCCGACCCCGCGCAGGTGGCTGTGTTGCCCGCGTTAGAAGATATCCGTTGCCATCTAGAGGCGATGCCGCCGCGAAAACGGGGCATTCTGGGCGGGCTTTTTCATAAACCCGCAGAGGTGCCGCAGGGGCTGTATCTTTGGGGTGGCGTTGGGCGCGGTAAGTCCTGGTTGATGGATCTGTTTGTCGAAAACCTGAACATCCCCGGCAAACGCCGTGTGCATTTTCATGCGTTTATGCAAGAGGTGCACGAAGGCATGAATGCCGCGCGCAAAACCGGTGTGGGTGACCCCCTTGGTCCGGTGGCCGAGAAGATTGCCGCAGATGTGCGCTTGTTTGCGTTTGACGAAATGCAGATCACCGACATCACCGATGCGATGATTGTTGGGCGGTTGTTTGAAAAACTGTTTGAGGCCGGCGTTGTGGTCGTGACCACCTCAAACCGTCACCCGGATGAGCTCTATAAACATGGTCTGAACCGCCAATTGTTCCTGCCCTTCATTGCGATCCTCAAAGACGAGATGGTGGTGCATGAGCTGGTCAGTCCAAATGATTATCGCCAAGATCGTTTGGCCGGGGGGCAGGTCTATTTCACCCCTGCCAATTCAGAGGCACGCGCGGAAATAGACACGATCTGGACTGACCTTTCGGGCGGTGCCGCCGAGCCACTCACCCTGACCATCAAAGGGCGAGAGGTGGTCATTCCTGCGTTTCGCAACGGGGCCGGGCGCGCGCGCTTTCATGACCTGTGTGGTGCTATGCTTGGGCCAGGGGATTACCTTGCTATCGCATCTGCGCTTAAGGTTTTGGTGTTCGAAGACATCCCGCGCTTGTCACGCAACAATTTCAACGAAGCCAAGCGATTTGTGACGCTGATTGATGCGCTTTACGAGGCTAAGGTCCGCCTGATTGCCTCTGCCGCCGCCCAGCCTGAAATGCTTTATGTCGAGGGTGAAGGATCGTTTGAATTTGAACGTACCGCCAGCCGCTTGCGCGAGATGCAAGACAAGGATTGGGGCAAGGACCAAGGAGAATGGCCATGATTCTGCGTGATCACCCCCGCCCTTGGCAGTTGTTTTTCGTCATTCGTGGGTCTGTGGTCCCGCGCATTGCTCCGAATATTCTCTTCACTGCGGTTTGGGCGATTGGCATTCTCATCCTTGATCGTTTCGTGATGCCAATGCCGCGCCTTTCAATCCCGGCAATGGGGGTGTTTGGCTTGGCCCTTTCGCTTTTCCTCGGGTTTCGCAACAACGCCGCCTATGACCGCTGGTGGGAAGGTCGCAAGATCTGGGGTGGGATGGTGTCTGACGTACGCAGTTTTGCCCAAGAGCTGGAGATCTTTGGCGCAGATGAAGGGGATCGCTCCTTTGTGCTTGGCCATATCCTTGCGTTCCACCACCTGCACCGTCGGCAATTGCGAGGCGATAATGTGGAGGCTGATGTTGCGCGTTGGGTGGGTGATGAGGCCCCAAAACTGCTTGCTGCTGACGGGCCGGATGCTGCGTTGCGCGCAGTTTCAACACGTCTGGCGGTGATGCGCTCTGAGGGTCGCATTGACGGACATGGTGCGCGGCAACTTTCCACGCGGCTTTCCCGGTTTGCAGGGGCTCAGGCCGGAAACGAGCGCCTGTCCACAACCCCGCTTCCATTTGTCTATTCTCTTTTGGTACGGCGCACGACGTACCTTTACTGCCTTCTTCTTCCGTTTGGATTGCTCGATTGCGCTGGGTGGTTCGAACCCCTGATCGCAGCCATCGTCGCCTATGTTTTCTTCGGCCTGTCGGAAGTCACGCACGAGCTTGAGCGCCCCTTTGCGGATGAGCCTAACGCCCTACCGCTATTCGCGCTGTGCCGGGTGATGGAACGGTCTGTCTGCGCGTCATTGGGATGGGATGTACCTGACCCAGTTGCGCCCAAAAATGGTGTCTTGTCTTAACGGACCAGCCAAGTTCGTGGGCCAAAAAAGTGGGGCCACTCGAAAGTGACCCCTGGGTCGGTATTCCACACTGCTCGATAGGCTTCCGACCGTATACTTTGTGCACCCTGTTTGGCACCATCAGGCGTCTGACAAGGCCGGGATGCTAAGGCGCTGCCCCACACGGATCTGATCCGGACTCGGCAACAGGCGCCGATTGGCTTCGTAAATTTGGCTAAACATGGCTGCGTCGCCGTAAAACTTATGGGCGATGGCCCCAAGGCTGTCGCCGCGTTGCACGGTGTAAAACCGGTATTGCACGGTTTCACCAGCCTGCTGGACCACCCGCACTTCGACACCAGCACCACCGGCAATCACATCGTCACTTGGCGCTTCGGCGGTTTCCCCTGCTGCGGCACGGGCCAGTTGGGCAATCATCGTGGCCTTGTCCACTTCGCCTTCGGCCGTGCGCAAAGATTTCGGCACCTCAATCAAGCCGCGATCAATGGCCACGCTTAGCAATGCGCGGATTTCATCATCAGATTGCCCATTGCCCAAAGGGCTGGTCTGGCTGATTTCCGCTGCGCTATCGGCGATCGGCGCAATGCCCAATCCGGCCAAAACAGAAGACGTCATGGCGCGCAATTGGTCCTGATCCGCGTTTGTGCTTGGTGCTGGGTCACTGCGTTTCACTCCAAGCCCGACGAGAACAGAATTGGTCATGTTCAGCAGATCGGGGTTTGATGTGGCCTGTTGCGGCGCGGGTGCGCTGACAGTTGCGGAGACATTGGATACATTGGTGATCGGTTCCGCCATCTCAGCCGGGGCAGTTTGTGGGACAGCTGGCAAAGCAGCGCTTTCACCCGTCTTGCCCGGCTGCAAAAAGAGCAAGCCTGCAACGGCAATTGAAAAGCCCCCGGCGATGATCATGTATTTGTACATTGTGCGATCTTCAATCAATTGTTCGCCCCCGTTATGGTCAAACCCAACAACTTCCAGACTTGGATGCCGCCGCGATAATATTTAATTTTGTCAGCCGGATAACCGGCATCTAGCAATCCACGAATGGCACGGGGGCTTTGGTCACACCAAGGCCCATTGCAAAAAAGAAGAAGGTCGGTGGCCGCCGCAAAGGTCCAGCTTTCGCCGTTTTGCACCCCGCCAAATGCACGCAAAATCTCATTGCGATAGGGGTTCCTGGGTTCAAGCGTTTCCGACGGCACATTCAATGCCCCGGGGATGGAACCTTTGGAAAACCATTCTGGTGTGCGGGTGTCCAAAAGTAGCCCGGTGCCAGACGACACGGTCGTTTTCAGAAAGTCGATAACTTCTAACTCGCCAACCGTAGCAACGCCGTCTGCGGCGCTGATGGGTGTCACGCAAAACGGCGGGCACGCGCGCGAGGTTTTTGAAAACTCGGGATCAATAAGGTGGGTGGGGTCCTGGTTCCGTTGGATAGTGACGGTTTGCCCCTTTATCGGGAAACTTGTTTCCGTCATATCCGCCGTGATATTTACGCTTTGAGCGTAGATCGGCGCACTTGTGATCACAAGCGCCAAAGCGGCGCTTTTTAACACACGAACCATGAGACCCCCCAGTCTTCTGTACTGCTCGACAGGCCTGTTCGCTAAGTGAACTATTATGCCCATAGAATGGTCCATATATAGAGTTTAACAGGGTAACTCGTCAATATTATGGGGTGCATTCAAAATATGCTCTGCTCAAGGGCGAAAAACTGAGTCGTTTCAGTGGGATGAGTCGCAAAGCTCATTTGTCATTGAATCAAAACGAAAAATTATTTTGTGATCACGAAAGCGTAAAAAGTGCTTTTCCGTACTTTCGTGATGATTTTGATGCGGTCATCCGTTCCGTTTCAATACATCACCCGCGAGATAAAGCGACCCGCAAATCAGGATGCGGCAGGTTGGATCGGCCGCGATGATCTGAGAAATTGCGACCATCACGTTTTCGGCGGTGCGGGATATTAACCCAACCTTTGTTGCCTCTTCGGCGGTGACCTCTGCGGGCAGGGTGTTGGCCTCGCCGGGAATGGAGACGGCGGTCAGGCTGTCGGCGACACCTGCGAGTGGGCGTAGGTATCCTGCGATGTCTTTGGTATTGAGCATGCCGCAGATCAGATGTGTGGGGCGTTTCGGCAGATCGCCAAGCACTTTGGCCAATGTTTCCCCAGCCGCGGGGTTGTGCCCGCCGTCCAGCCAAAGATCCGCGCCAGCTGCCGCATCAATAAGGGGGCCGTGTTTCAAGCGTTGCATTCGCGCGGCCCAGGTGACGTTGGTCATGGCGGCCTCGCAGGCGGCCTCGTCAAAACCCAGAACGCGCAGAGAGGCGATCGCGGCCCCGGCGTTTTCAATCTGATGCGGGCCAATCAAGGCGGGTAGGGGCAAGTCCAGAAGCCCATTTTCATCTTGGAAAACCAAACGACCGCGCTCTTCCCACATGTGCCAGTGTTGGCCGTGGACAAAAAGCGGACAGCCGAGGCGGGCGGCTTTTGCTTCGATCACCTCAAGCGCCTCATCAGGTTGTGGGCCAACAACGCAAGGCACGCCGCGTTTCAAAATGCCCGCTTTTTCGCCGGCGATTGCCGTCAGCGTGTCGCCCAGATACTGTGTGTGGTCGATGGAAATCGGGGTCAACACGGTCAGGGCAGGTGCCTCAACCACATTTGTGGCATCCAATCGCCCGCCCAGCCCAGTTTCCAGCAGCGTGTAATCTGCGGGGGTTTCAGCAAAAGCCATCAGCCCCGCCACGGTGGTGATCTCAAAATAGGTGATATTCTCACCGTTGTTCTTTGCATAGCAGCGGTCGAGCAGTTCGGTCAGTTCCTCCTCGGAGATTAACTCCCCCGCCAGCATGATACGTTCGTGAAAGCGTGCCAGATGCGGCGAGGTATAGGCGTGAACGTGTTTGCCCGCCCCCTCAAGCCCCGCGCGGATCATCGCTTGTGTGGACCCTTTGCCGTTGGTGCCAGCAAGGTGAATGACCGGCGGCAGATTTTCTTGCGGATTGCCCACGGCCTTCAGCAAACGCCACACACGGTCCAGCGTCAGGTCAATGATCTTTGGGTGCAGGGCCATCATGCGATCAAGGATGAGGTCAGAACTGGGCGTGGTCATGGCGGGATCTCGTGTTGAATGGGTCTGAATGTGAAAAGGGGCCACCCTTTCGGTTTGGCCCCATTTGGCCCGAAATTCTGCGGGCTTGTGTGGTGAATTGCGACCAATACGTCGCTGGATGCGCTTAGGCGTTATCCGCTTCTGCGTCTTTAGGGGCTTCAATCGCAGGCACGTCCTCGGGCTTGGGTAAATCTCCTTTGATCGCCGGGCCAAGACCGGTGAGCATACGTAGGATGGTGACCAGCTCATCTTTCATCTTGCCGCGATGGGTCACACGATCAAGCATGCCGTGGTCCAGCAAATATTCGGCGCGTTGGAACCCTTCGGGCAGTTTCTCGCGGATGGTCTGCTCAATCACACGCGGACCCGCAAAACAGATCAGGGCGTTCGGCTCTGCGATATGCACGTCGCCCAGCATGGCATAGGATGCGGTCACACCACCGGTGGTGGGGTGGGTGAGCACAACGATATAAGGAAGACCCGCTTCTTTCAGCATCTGCACCGCAACCGTCGTGCGCGGCATTTGCATCAGGGACAGGATCCCCTCTTGCATACGGGCGCCACCCGCGGCGGAGAAAAGAACAAGCGGGCGTTTGGCGGCGACAGCACGTTCGGCGGCGGCGATGATTGCGTTGCCCACATACATGCCCATGGATCCGCCCATAAAGCTGAAATCCTGTGCGGCGGCAACGATCGGCGTGCGGCCAATTTCGCCTTCGGCCACCAGCATCGCTTCCATTTCACCGGTCGCTTTGCGCGCGCTTTTCATGCGCTCAG
Organism: Rhodobacteraceae bacterium UBA2553; assembly: GCA_002340515.1. Taxonomy (GTDB): domain Bacteria; phylum Pseudomonadota; class Alphaproteobacteria; order Rhodobacterales; family Rhodobacteraceae; genus Aliiroseovarius. The sequence goes on from DDMF01000031.1 coordinate 46,215, forward strand.
GGTATTTTTTCTGATCCTTAAAGGTCAGCGGGTCGTCAACGGGGGCAGGCACAGCCACCTCGGTGAAAATGCCCCCATCAAACAGCCCAATGAAACGATCACGCGGGGTGATGGCCATATGGTGATCGCAATTGGTGCAAACGTTCAGATTGTCGGCCAGTTCCCGGTGGAACAGCATGGTGCCGCATTCTTTACATTTGGTCCAAAGGTTCTCAGGCACCTCGCGGCGTGAAAACAGCGAGTTGATCCGCGGACGGACATAGTTCGAGATCCAGTTCATCACCTAATCCTCTAACGGTTTCGCCCTAGTTAGTGTCCTTGGGCGGGTTTTGCAATTCCTCGACGTCAATTGTGGTCGCATTTGCCTTTTGACGCGTCATATGCCGCCAGATGAGAAAAGCCACAACCATTGAAATGGTTTGCATCATAATGGACGTGCCCACAAACGGGCCGTCCAGCTGTGGCGTGGTCAGATATAGCGATAGCCCATCCATGCTTCCCGCATTTCCAAGCAACAAAAGCATGGCATTGTTGGCCATATGCAACCCAGCCGCCGCACCAATGTTGCCGGTTTGTAGGGTGATCAGCGCCAGAATTATCCCAACCACAGTTGTATGAAGCGCATAGAAATAGGCGTTTGTCCCAAAGGTGCCGGGGTCGAAATGCAGGGCACCAAAAATCAGCGATGGCAAAACGGCCCATATCCAAACAGACGAAAATCGCGCGCGCAACTGTTGTAATAGATAGCCGCGAAACACCAGCTCTTCTGCCATGATCTGAATGAAGATTAAGGCCAGAGCGGGGATTAGAAACATAATCCATACATTGAGGGGCAGGTTCTGAAAGGTCTCAATCGCCCCTCCCTTTGGCAGCGGCAAAAGGCCGGTCGCTTCCAACGCAGTGGTGATAGCGGACAGCGCCCACGCCGCGAGCAACCCAAAGAAAAAATGCCGCCAGTTCACCCGACCAAGCGCGCCAAAGAGGCTGCGATAGGGGCGTTTGTGCAGAAACTTGACCACCAGCCAAAGCCCAAGATGATAGCCAAGGAAGGTGGCGAAAAACACCATTGCTTTTGCGGGCGTGTTGGCCGCGACAATTCCTTGCGGCGTGGCGCCAATCAGCCTTGCCCCCGCCACGATGATGCCAAATGTGGCGGCAAAAAAGGCCACATGGATCAGGAAAAGACCCAAAAGGCTGCGCCAAATCTCGGCGCGTTTCAGGGCAGGCTGCCAAAATGGCTGTGGGGTTGGGTCAGGGTGTGACACAGGGCGTCCTTTGGATTTCTTCAAAGCTTACCGGGCTTTGCGGGTATGGCAACGGGGAAAACGATGAAAATGTCGCCTTGTCCGGGCAGGGTCGCTCGGCTATGTCAGTTTTGAATTTGGAGGGGCCGATGCTGCGTTTGTTTGGTGTATTTGTTGTGTTGATTGGTCTGGCGGGCTGCATGGGCAATCGTGAAGGTGCCGCAGGGGGGGCTGGGCTTTTGTCCGGAAATGGCAACTCGAAAGCCGCACAACCCAAGCTGAAAGTACAAAAACAACGCGCAGTTTTAGGGGGCGCTATCACTGTCGCTGGCCCGAAAGGATATTGTGTTGATCTGTCTGGCGTAAGCGACACCGAAAGCGGGGCGTTTGTCCCGCTCGGGGCCTGCGCGGCCATTTCTGGTCGCCGCGCTGATGCTGCCCCTAAAAGCCTTCGATTTTTAGCGGCTG
>DDMF01000031.1:47932-63799 GCA_002340515.1 Rhodobacteraceae bacterium UBA2553
GCTGCGATCCGGCCTGTGTCACCTGACGCCTTGATGGCGGCCCCTGATCTTGTACCAGCTGCCCGTCGTGCGATGGAGGATGAGACCGTGCTTGCGGCCCTCTCACACGGCGACACTACCGCCAAGATTGTAACGCTGCGTGGTGAAGGGCAGGCATTGATTGCCAAGACGCAGAATGCAAATGGGCGTGTCGGGCTGGCAGCTGAACAATGGCGGGCAATGTTCTTGACGCAGGGTCATGTGGTGGGATTGACCGTTTCGGGCTTTGCCGGGCAATCAACGTCAGAGGACGGCGAAACGGTGTTGATCGCCTTTCTGAACGCCATGCAAGCCGCCAACCCCGAGCGAAAAATCCACACGAAGGGGGTGGCAAAACTTTTCGGTCGTTTGCTGAATTGAAACTATTCGGTTTGAAAATGGAAACAATCGCCATAAAGATGGCAATGTCAAAAAGTTAACACGAATCTGATCCCGTATGCCCAAACGTGAAACCGGCCTTCGACATCGTATTATCCACTGGCGCGCCATGCGCCATTGGGGGCGTCTCGCCCGTAAAGTTAACCGATACGATTTGTCCACCCTGCGCAGCCTGCGCGCTGCTGCCCGTCAATTGCGCGGGCAGCTGGATCAGGTGATCCGTGTGGCGGACAGCCGATTGGCGTTGCCAATGATCGGTTCTAACGCTTTTCCCAAACCGCTTTACTGCGATTGGTCTTACCGGCCAGAGCTTTGGCGCATGCCGATCACGCCAATTGGCATTGCCGCGGCAGAAACCAAATCGACTTTTGGCGAAGAGATCATGTTGTTTCATGATTGCCGCAGCTCAGAACTGACCGTGCGCCAAGTGCGTAACACGCGCGAAAGCGATCTTGCCCCCTTTGGGCTTCGCATGGATGTGTTCCGTTTTGATGGGTCGTTCCTGTCGCTGGTGATCGAAACGCCCACCGCCGCCGTCGAAGGGCTTCAACGTCGCCACCTCGTGCGCCTGTCCGCTGTGGTTGAGATGGAAAAGAAACTCGAAATCTTCGCGCGGCTTAATATCAAACACGGCCCAAACACCGAACAACTGGTGCGTGAGCTGCCGTTTGGTGATCTGGATGACGCGGGGCGGGCTGAGATCGAGGTGGAATTTGACCTCGCCTACACGAAAATGAACGAAAAGCGCGTGGAGCGGATGTGGGTGGATCTTGTGATTGAAAACCCGGAAATGAGCCAGGTTGTGATCCGCGATCTGAATTTCAGCCGACGTCCCCGCGCAGAAGTCTAGCGTGTTTACGGGGAAGATCCTGACCGAAAAACGCAACCAAAGGAGAGTGAAATGTCTGAGGTGTCCCTGACCAAAGCCCGTATCCAATCTGGTGTCTGGGAAGGCGTGCTGGTGCTTGGGTCACGAACAGATATCCCTCAGCTCGAAGTGACCCACTTGGGCAAACCTGTTGCTGGGCTGAGTGTGGAAGACGACCCCGATCATCGCGGCCAACACCTCGTGCGGGTTCCCATTCCGGCGGAGCTATTGTCCGATGGGGTGCAGACCTTTGTGATCTCTGCGATGGAAAGCGGCGAAAAACTCGCCCATTTCTCGGTCATCACCGGACAGCCTGTGGGTGATGATATTATTGCGGAAATGGACCTGTTGCGCGCAGAGCTTGATATGCTGAAACGCGCCTTTCGTAAGCATTGTCTGGAAACGATGTAACCCGTGCAACCGCTGTTTCGCCTATTGGTCAGCGCCTGTTTGATGGGACAAAAAGTGCGGTACGATGGGCGCGCCAAATCCTCACCCACGGATGATCTCACCCGCTGGAGGGATGAGGGGCGTTTGGTGGTCTTTTGCCCTGAAGTGGCGGGTGGATTGCCGACGCCCCGGTTGCCGGCTGAAATTGAACCCGGCTTTGATGGTGCGGATGTTCTGGCAGGACGCGCCCGCGTGATTGATAGCGAAGGCGGCGATGTCACCGATGCCTTTATCAATGGCGCAAAAAAGACCCTGGCATTTGCACAATCTGAGCGATGTACCCATGCGATCTTGACCGAGGCCAGCCCATCATGCGGATCCGCGCGGCTTTACAGTGGTCGACATGACGGTGAACAACGTGACGGTTTTGGGGTCACCACCGCAGCCCTTCGTGCGGCGGGAATTGAGGTTTTTGCGCCAGACGCTCTGACTGATTTGCTCCGACAACAGACGAAATCACCGGATTAACGGTTCAGATTACGCAGCGTTTCAGATGACAGTGCTTTACGCGCACGTCAATGTGACTTGAGCAAACGCCAGCCACAGGATCACACCATGACCAGCTATCCCCATCTTCTTGCCCCACTTGATCTGGGTTTTACCACTTTGAAGAACCGCGTGTTGATGGGCTCGATGCACACCGGACTTGAGGAGCGTGGCGATTGGACCCGCGTGGCAGAGTTTTATGCCGCCCGCGCCCGTGGCGGGGCAGCTCTTATCGTGACCGGTGGCATGGCGCCCAACGCCGAAGGCGGCGTTTTTCCCGGTGCGGCGGGGCTGTTTTCTGACGAAGACATTGCCAACCACAAATCGGTCACGGACCGGGTACACGAGGAAGGCGGCAAAATCGCCATGCAGATCCTGCACGCGGGGCGTTACGCGTATGGGCCAAATTGCGTGTCTGCCAGCCCGCTGAAATCACCCATTTCACCCTTCCCACCGAAGGAATTGGACGAGGCGGGCATTCAAAAACAAATCGATGACTTCGCCACCGCTGCTGCCCGCGCCAAAGAAGCGGGCTATGACGGGGCAGAGGTGATGGGGTCAGAAGGCTATTTCCTCAACCAATTTCTTGTCACCCACACCAACAAACGCGAAGATCGTTGGGGCGGATCTTATGAAAACCGGATGCGGTTGGCGATTGAGGTGGTCAAGGCCGTGCGCGCCGCCGTTGGGCCAGAGTTCATCGTGATCTACCGCCTGTCGATGATTGACCTTGTGCCAAATGGGTCGAGCTTTGACGAGGTGATCCAACTGGCCAAAGAGGTTGAAGCAGCAGGAGCCACCATTATCAACACTGGCATCGGTTGGCACGAAGCACGCATTCCGACCATCGCCACATCTGTCCCTCGCGCAGCGTTTACGTGGGTCACGAAAAAGCTGATGGGCCATGTGTCGATCCCGGTGATTACCTCAAATCGCATCAACACGCCCGAAGTGGGCGAAGAGGTGTTGTCGGGGGGGGCTGCCGACATGGTCTCCATGGCACGCCCCTTCCTTGCCGATCCCGATTTTGTTGTGAAAGCGGCGGCAGGAGAGGCGGATCGGATTGCGCCTTGCATCGGCTGTAACCAAGCCTGTCTGGATCACACCTTTAACGGCAAAATCTCAACCTGTCTGGTCAATCCGCGCGCGTGCTTCGAAACCGAACTTGAATTTGACATGACCGATACGCCGAAATCCATTGCGATTGTTGGGGCTGGCCCGGCGGGCCTAGCGACCGCGCTGGTCGCTGATGAGCGCGGCCATGATGTGACCTTGTTTGACCGCGCCGACCAAGTGGGCGGCCAGTTGAACATGGCCAAGAAAGTGCCGGGCAAAGAAGAATTCATTGGTCTGGTGGATTGGTATGACCGCATGGTCGCCGCATCGGACATCGACTTGCAACTGGGTAAAGAGGTGACGGCTGCTGATCTTGTTGGCTTTGACGAAGTGATTGTCGCCACGGGGGTGTCCCCGCGGGATCCCGGCATCAAGGGGCAGGAGAATGCCAAGGTGCTTAGCTATATCGACGTGCTGCGCGATGGCGCACCGGTGGGCGACAAGGTTGCCATTATCGGTGCGGGCGGTATCGGCTTTGATGTGGCCGAATTTCTGACTCAAGCGGGCGAAAGCCCCACCCTGAATTTGGACGAATGGCTGGCTGAATGGGGTGTGACCGACCCCGGCGAGACCCGTGGTGGTCTTGCGCCTGAGGGGCCAAAACCCGAAGCCCCTGCCCGCCATGTCACCCTGATGCAACGTAAGGCGCAGGCGCTGGGCAAAGGGTTGGGCAAAACCACCGGCTGGATCCACCGCGCCACGCTTAAGATGAAAAACGTCGAGATGCTGGGCGGTGTGAACTATGAGGCTGTGACCGACAAAGGCCTGCTGGTGTCCTCAGGCGAAGCGCATGAAAACCCGCGCGTGATTGAGGTCGACAATGTGATCCTGTGTGCCGGACAACTTCCAAATCGCACACTTGCTGATCAACTTCAGGAAAAAGGCATCACCGCCCATGTGATTGGGGGGGCAGATGTCGCGGCAGAGCTTGACGCGAAACGTGCCATCGACCAAGGATCGCGCTTGGCGGCGTCGCTTTAATCTGAACCGTTTTCGTCGGTGGTTTCTGTGGGAGCCTCCGGCGGGGATATTTTTGACAAGAAAAAACGAGGTCAGGTGCGTGGATATTTCAGTCACCCCGGATGTGTTTAAACTGGCGCAAGTGTTCACCATTTCGCGCGGATCGCGCACCGAGGCCAATGTGCTGACGGTGCGGATTGCGGATGGGGATCATCAAGGTTGGGGCGAATGTGTGCCCTATGCGCGCTATGACGAGACGCTGGAAAGCGTGACGGATGAGATTTTGGGCTTGCCTCGCGATGTGACCCGAGAGGTGCTTTATGATTTGTTGCCAGCCGGGGCGGCGCGCAATGCTGTGGATTGTGCGCTTTGGGATTTGGAAGCCAAGCGTGCTGGCAAGCGGGTTTGGGAATTGGCGGGTTTGACCGCGCCAGGCCCGGAGATCACCGCATATACGCTGTCGCTGGCGGAGCCTGCTGAAATGCAGGCGCAAGCTGCGAAAAATGCGCATCGACCGCTGCTTAAGATCAAGCTTGGAACGCCGGATGACATGCCCCGTTTGGAGGCCGTCCGAGCCGGGGCGCCAAAATCCCGGATCATCATTGATGCCAACGAAGGTTGGTCAGCCGAGGTCTACGCCGATCTTGCCCCGCATTTGGTGCGCTTGGGGGTGGACCTTGTTGAACAGCCGTTGCCTGCTGGTGACGATGACGCATTGATTGGCATGGATCGCCCGGTGCCGGTCTGTGCTGACGAAAGCTGCCATGATCGGACGAGCCTGCCCAAGCTCAAGGGTAAATACGACGTTGTGAACATCAAGTTGGATAAAACCGGCGGGCTGACCGAAGCGTTGCGCTTGCGCGATGTGGCGCTGGCCGAGGGCTATCAGGTCATGGTGGGCTGTATGGTCGGATCATCCCTTGCGATGGCCCCTGCGACACTTGTTGCGCAGGGTGCGTTGGTGACAGACCTTGACGGGCCGCTTCTTCTGGCCGAAGACCGTGATCAACCGTTGAAATTTGATGTGGATGGCGTACACCCACCCAGTGCAGCACTTTGGGGCTAAGGAGAGATTGATGACCCGTACCGTTTACGTAAATGGCGAATACTTGCCGGAAAATGCCGCCACCGTTTCGATCTTTGATCGGGGCTTTTTGTTTGCGGATGCGGTTTACGAAGTGACCAGTGTTCTTGGCGGTAAGCTGATTGATTTTGACGGCCACGCCGTGCGCTTGCAGCGCTCGTTGACTGAGCTTGGCATGGAAAACCCCATCTCTAAAGAAGAGCTGCGAGAGGTGCACCGCGAGCTGGTGCGCGTGAATGAGATCGACGAAGGTTTGGTCTATTTGCAAATCTCGCGTGGCGCTGACAGTGACCGCGATTTTGTGTTCCCTGATCCTGAAAAGGTGAAGCCGACGGTGGTTCTGTTTACTCAGAACAAACCGGGTTTGGCGGCGACGGTGAAACCGGTCAAAGTGATTTCGGTGGATGATATCCGCTGGGGACGTCGCGACATCAAAACTGTTCAGCTGTTGTTCCCGTCGATGGGCAAAATGATGGCGAAGGCGGCTGGGGCTGATGATGCGTGGCTGGTCGAAGATGGCTTTGTGACCGAGGGCACGTCGAACAACGCTTATATCGTCAAAGGCGGCAAGATCATCACCCGCGCCCTGTCCAACGACATCCTGCACGGCATCACCCGCGCTGCCGTCCTGCGCTTTGCACGCGAGGCGCAGATGGAAGTAGAGGAGCGCAGTTTTACCATCGCTGAAGCACAAGAGGCCGATGAGGCGTTCTTTACCTCTGCGTCGGCCTTTGTGATGCCCGTCGTGGAAGTGGACGGAGTGCAGGTTGGCACAGGCGAACCCGGCCCGATCATGGCCCGCCTGCGCGAGATTTATCTGGAAGAGAGCCTGAAAAAGGCGGAGTAATTACTGCACTCGATGTGAAATAAAGGCCCGCGCCGTTGGTGCGGGCTTTTGCATGTTGGGGGCTAACCTTGGTGTACTGTCGTCTTTTTTTGCCGTCTTCAAGGATATATGCACCGCCCCAACGCGTATGAATACGTGCGCCATTTGGTGATTGCGGATCAAAGAGATCTTTGATGTCGCTTGGTTGGGTCCGGTTACTTTCCCGCATCACGGCACTTATTTTAAATGTAATGCGCGTTGGTAGGTGCCCGCCTGTCCGCAAAGCAAGATATCCGTCGTCATGGATGATCCACCGGAAACGTTGAGCAGGATGTTGTTCATCATGGTCGATCTTTTTTGCATGCTCCCGAAGGCGCTCAACCAGGTCAACAAGCCTTTCATAGCAGTCATTTGACCATATGGGGGCGTTGCGTTGGTTTAGCATGGCTGCATTGTGTTGGTTTAGCTCATCGGCGGTTTTTGTTGCATCAACCTCGGGGGTGATGGGATAACGTGCGTCGACCAGAATCATCTGCTTGAGTGTCTTTAAACCTTGATCGTCACCATTCGTCTTTGGAAAGGCGACTTCTATTGAAAGTTCCTTTAGATCATGCCCAAACCGCCGCTTTACATCTCGATCAAACATACCTGTCGAACACCCAAAATAAGCTTTCGCAAGGGCCGCTTTTAAGAACATTTCTGCGGCATAGCCCAGCAAAAGCATCGAGGCGCGCGGCAAGCCTTCAATGCGACGAATTCCATCAGGATTTGGCATGGGGTTCGCCCGGTGTTCCTCCCAGAAACTTTCCTCAGTCTGTCGCCATAATTTGCGAACCTCTTGAGACGAGGCAAGCAAACCATTGCCCTCTTTGAGCCAGTCCGTTGGGTTATGCGAGCCGGCACTTACACGTGAGAGATGTGATGCTGTGTTCATTTTTGCCCCTCAAATTTTGTTAGACTGTATCCAAATGCCGCACCAACCCACCCACCGTCAGATCCTCAATCCCTTCCGGTGAACCACGCCCAATTCGCGCAATGATCCGGGGTAGAACTTCGGCAAACAGCTCTTCTAGATCCAACATCAAATCGTTGATCAGGTGATCTGTGGGGCGCAAGGGAAGCGGGTGGTTGGGGGACGAGCAGGTCGTCTGTATCTCTTCATACACGGCGCGCGCGACATCGGGGTCCACGTCTAGGTCGGTGCTGGGCATGGCGGCAAGAAAGCTGGAAAAATCCTCGCCTTCACGGTCGCGGTACACTGCGAGCATTTTCTGCCCACCGTTCCAGATCGACACGCCCATCATCACAGCCCCACCAAGGGCAAATATGCCCAGTAAGGGATGGATCATAAACCCGGCCGCAACGGACACGCCCGCTGTGGCCAGCATTAATAACGTGGCGCGGTTCACGGTTTCTCTTCACCCACGTTCTCAGAAAATGCCACTTTGAACTCGGCCTGTTTCTCGGCGCTGGCATCGGTCTGATAATTGGCTTTCCATGCGTCCATGCTCATGCCGTAATAGATCTCGCGTGCCTCGTTTTTACTCATCTCAATCCCGCGCTCATTGGCGGCCTCTTGATACCAGCGCGACAGGCAGTTGCGGCAAAACCCGGCAAGGTTCATCATGTCGATGTTCTGCACATCCGTGCGCTTTTCCATCAGGTGTTCGCGCAATGTGCGGAATGCGGCGGCTTCGATTTCGATACGGGTTTGGTCGTCCATCATGGGCTCCAATTACAAAAGGTCTTTGACATAGGACGGGCTGAGGTCGGCGACGTCAACCGACAGGCTGCCCACAGTTGGCAAATGGGCGCGCATGGTTTGCAGGATCAGCTGCGCTAAATCGGTTTTCATCCGTTCGGAACGCCCCGGCAACAGCTCAAGACGCGCATGGGCAAAGCTGTCAGGAAGAGTTCCGATACGATGCGCCTCACAACGATAACTGCGGATTTTCAACGTCTCAGGATGCGGGATCGCGTCATGACCGGCCAATGAATCAAACACAGCCTCGCACAGCGTGGTCATATCGGCGTCTGATCCAGAGTGTTCAATTCTTACATGGGGCATTTGCGCGCTCTTTTTCTTGCCAAAAATATCTCGGGGTGAGCGCGCATGCTGGACCGGATTTCGATTTTTTTCATTTCGGCCCACTTTGTTTTTCACTGAGCGCCGCTATCGGCCTTCGGCAACTCCCCTTCAATTTGGCTCGTGTATCCGCCCGATCCAAACCGATGCGCAACCGATTTAATTGACCATATAATGGGAACGCTGAGGCGCAACCCGATTACCTTCACTTGTCCTTCGGCGCGGTACATTGGGTTGCCGATCAATTGCAGCGTGATCCCGTGGGATTTGCGTGCCTCTTCATCCAGTTTGGCCTTGGCCGCGCGTTCGGCTTCGGCTTTGCTGGCAAGCGCCTTAGTGATCTCAAACATTGGCGTGCCATCACCAATTGTCACCGCCTCTTTCTGCCCAGTCTTTTTATTATGCCAGAACGCGCGTGCGCTCTTATATGTAGTGGCTTTATTTTTGCGCACACTGGTGCCGGGCATAAGTTGGTTCTTAAAGACCCACGTTTGGGGCAAGGCAAAGCCACCGGCGCTTTTGCCTTCACCGCGCCCCATAAACACAAGGGTTCCCTCTTTGACCGCCACCAGCGCATCATGGGTTTTTCCAATGCGGGTCAGGAAACTCAGATCACTTTCGGCCTTTTGTGCAAGGTACTCATAGAGGAAATCGCGGTGCGCATCGGACGTTTTGCCAGTTAGACCACGTTCGCCTGCAATGGTATCCACGATTTCGCCAATGGTTTTATTGTCCCAATTGCGGGTCTTTTGCTCTTTCAAGCTTCCGCCGAATTCAGCCGATTTGCCCCGGATGGTGATGCGATCCGGGGCAAGGCTGTAATCAATTGCGTCTAAGACAAAAATGCCCATTGGGATCAGCGGCATGCCCTTATAGCCCAAGGACACTGCAATCAGCGCACCATCTGGCGGTTCAGCAATCTGATTATCACGATCATCCAACTCGATTTGCACGGTATCTGCCTTGATCCCTGCGGCGTCATTTACAGTGATGCTAAGAATGCGGTCGCGGATTTTGCCCGTAATGTCGATGCCATTGATGTGCACGGCGCAATCAGGTTTCATCTTAATCCACCAACCTAATCATGGGCGCTTCTTTGGACTTCAAAGCAGCTTCGGGCAAGGTGATTTGCAGACCCGCTGGCAGGACCGGGCCATGCGCCGCAAGACCTATATTGGCATCGTAAATGTCGCGCAAATCAAAAGCCCCAATGCCATAATGCTTGGCGCAAATAGCGTCCAAAACATCGCCTTTCCCAGTGACATACAGCATGATTTCCCCTATACTAAATGAGTTAGCGCATTGATTGCGAACGACAAAACATCAAATCCGTTTTGGTCCGGTCCGTATTCACTCAGCGAAATATCAAATTCAATGCGCGTTGGTGCGCCGTTTAAATACTCGGTGGCGCGCTCCCCCACCTCGACAATCTCCCATTGTCCCCAGTTCTTTCCTAACCCATCCATCAATGTGAATGGGTTTCCCGTGTCAGCCATGGCGCGCAGGCGATCCATTTGCTCCCAACCACCATGCCACAGGGGCAAGATATGCCCTGCTAACGCGATGGTCCCCAGTTCCGCGCCGATGTGTTGGGAGGCAGCTTTGCGGCCTATGCGTTGCAACGCCGCCTTGTTTTGGCGATGGCGGCGCTCAAGCGATTGAAACGCGGCAGTTTGGATGCGGAATTCGAAATCCCCCAAGATCATATCAATGTCAGTCAGCATCGGAATACAGGCGCTCCAATTCGCGGGCGGCATCGCGGGTTAGCTTCTCAAACAGCGCACGCATTTGCATTTCCGCATCTGGCGTGACCCCACCGCCCATGTTCATGTTCAGCACTGGCGCAAAGTGCAGAGAGGCACCATTTGCGCCAGCGCTCATGACCGATTGCACCTGTGTGGCTGCACCAGCCAAAGCAGGGGATGCGGTGCCGATTGCTGCGGATGCGACCCCGGCAAGCCCGACCTTCGCCGCCCCCATCATGGGCTTAGTGATGCCTTTGCGAATGCGATCCAAACTGGCAAACACACCAATCGCATCCTTGTTGATACCGATGGCCAGACCTTCCGAGATATTCGACCCAAAGCCCATGAACACACGCGACGGGCTTTTGATACCCAGCTTCTCTTTGAACCAACCGGCTGTTGCGGAACCTACACCCGTGATGCTGTCCTTAAGGGCTTTGGCCTTGGCTGCAATCCCATCAATCAAACCTTGGATCATGTCTTTGCCAAACTGCATGAAATCCGCAGGCCATGTGGCGACAGTGGCCTTAATGCTATCCCATTGGGTTGTGAAACCGGCTTTGACCGCCTGCCATTTGGCGTCAAACCACGTGGTGATACCGTCCCAGTTTCGATAGATAATCATGGCAGGGTGATAGGTGCTGATCGCGGTTTTGATTGCGCCCCAGCCCGTTGAAACACCCGCCTTCAAATCTGTCCACTTCCGGCCAAACCATGCGGAAATTCCATCCCAGTTGGTATAGATAATGCCTGCGGGATGGTACTTGAAAAACATGCTCTTGATGCCCTCCCAACCAGTAGAAACGCCCGCTTTCACACGGTCCCACAGGCCCGAAAACCAGCCCGTGATGCTATCCCAATGGGTGTAGATAATGCCCGCCGGGTGGTAGGCCATAAAGGCATTTTTGATCCAATCCCATGCGGCACTGGTGGCGCTTTTGACACCCTGCCAAAGGTTGACGAAAAACGCCTTTATGGGTTCCCAATTGCGCCAGATCAGATATGCGCCGCCCGCAATGGCCGTGACCGCAAGCCCAATTGGGTTCATCAGCAAGGCGCGTCCAAGGCCAATTGCCACGGTTTTCAGTAGCCCCAATGCGCCGCCCAGCTTGCCAGCGCCCCGCGCCAGCATCCCGGCTTTGCTACTGGTGCCACGCAAGGCGACATTCAGCAGTGTTGACCCGTGACGAAGGGTGCCAAATGTCGCTGTGACGGCTGAAAGCCCAAACAGAACGGGCGCGGCCACGGTTGCGATGCCACCAAATCCAACTATTGCAGCACCCAAACCAGCAACCAGATCAGGGTTTTTCGAAATGAAATTGCCCACACCTTCGGCCATGTTACCCAAGATTGGGGCCAGCTTGTCCATGGCAGGCAACAGACCGGCACCGATCTTTTGCTTAATCACGTCCATTTGCTGGCCCAAAAGTTCCCAAGATGCGCCATCATAATCGTCAACATTTGCAGCCATGTTTTCAGTGAACTCGGCCCCTTGTGCGGCGGCATCATCCAGTGCGGCCGCATTGGCGCGCACGGCTTCTTCCTGACCATAGAGGGCGTTAATCAGCTTCATAGCCTCTTCGGTGCCAAAGGCTTTGCCAATCTCAGCCGCTTCAAAGGCGTCCAGCGTTTCGCCGTATCGCGCTTTCAGGTCAGTCAGAATGTCAGGCATGGCGCGCATTTGCCCGTTTTCATCCAGAACACGCACAACCACCTTGTTTTTGGTGGTTTTTGCCAGCTTTCCAAATGCCTCATGCGCCTTGGCGGAATTTGTGGCAAATGCGCGCAATGCGGTGCCCGCTTCGCCCGCCTGCATCTGTTGCTGCATCATGCCCAACAAGGTCATTTGCTCGGTCATTTTCATGCCAAGGTTTGTGGCCCCAGCACCGGCACTTTCAATCGCCTGTTGCATCTTTGCGCCATCGGTTTTGAATTGTTGCACCGACTTGGAAAGAGCGGCCCCAAACATGTCGCCCCAATCGGCATCCGCCATGTCTGAAAACTGTTTCTTGAAAATCCCGTAAGAGGTGGCAAACAGCGAGGTCATGCTTTCCGGCATGCCTTTGGTGGCTTTTGCCACGGTCAAGGCGCTTGCAGTCATGGCCGCAACGCCTTCGTCTGTTAGGGAACTGACGCCCGACTTAATGTCATAAGCCGCGCGCACAAAAGCTTCTGTAGTCAGCCCAACATAGGTGGATTGCAGCGCTTGCCCCTCGGCAATCACTGCACGCATATCCTGCATGCCAAGGGATCGCAGATCACCGCTGGCTTTCTGCACCTCCTTATAGCTCTGGGTGAAGTTGGCAACGATACCGTCAGTTGCCATTTTGATGCCACCTGCAACCGCGCCCGCACCAGCCAGCCCCACGGATAGGGTCAGGTTCTTTTTCATGCGCTCAGTTGATTTTGCCACGACATTTTCGGCGTCTTTCAACGGTTTGACCAGATCACCGGCCATTTTCACGAAAACAGATACATCAAGCCCACGGTTCATTTGTCGTTTAACAACTCTTGTGCAAGGTGGAAATCATCCAGAAAGTCGAGGGCATCCATGTTGTCCATTTCGGACGGCTGCCAGTGATATGCCCTCGACATGAACAGGCGCGCGGCGCGGATATTGCGCCCATCAGGATCACCTATTTGGGCGCTGACTTTTCCAAGATTTCTTGCGCCCATTTCTGCATTGGCATGTAGTCATCTGGATCAATCGTATCAATCAACTCAAACGGTTTACCGGACAGGGCTGCGACTGTATCCATGCCGGCCTCTACCAAGTCCTTTTTCGACGCAGACAAAACCCGGACTTCTGACATTCTGGGGCGACGCAGGGTGATTTCGGTGATTTTCTCGCCTTTGTATTCAAAGGGCCAGTTCAGCGGAAAGTGCTTTGTGCGCTCGTTTGTTTCGCTCATCGTATGTTCCTAACGGTGCGTTTTTTGGTGGGGGTTATGAAGGGGCCTTAGCGCCCCATCACCTTGTTCAATTCGGCCAGCATATCCACTTTGCCAATGACACATTGCGCGGGTGGGCCACGGCGAATTTCGGCCTCCACCACATCGTCGCGGGTGAGCTTGTAATAAATCACATCAGACTTTGATTTGGTTTTGCTGGCGTCGCCGGGTTTCAACCCGCCAAAGTCAGGCCCGCCAAAACTGACCTCATATTCATGCACCCAACCATGCAGCTTGCCATTGTCGTCAGTGGTCGCACATTTGGCTGTAAACAGGCGGGTTTGACCGGGGCGAATATCGGTGTAGCGCATAAATTGGATTGTCTTATTCGCCATTTCAAATTCCAGCTCAGGCTCTTCAAACCGGAAGTTTTTAACACGCGCCTCCCACAGCATGTTTGACCCAATGAGGGTGTGGACTTTGGGAATGAACTTGGGCGGCGTCAACGTTTCGCATGTGCCGATGAAACTGTCCTCTTCTGAATAGAGGTCAACATCGAGAAAGATTTCGGGGATCATATGATCAGCTCCTTAAAACAACAGGTTTTTTTTAGGGGGGGGTGGGTCAGACGGGCACAATGTCCACGAGATAGCCATTGTTGATGTGCATGCGGAACGTGACTTGCTCCGCCTCGCCGTATTCAACAAAGTCATAATCAAAGACCACCTGACCGGCTTCCATGGCGTCCGGCGTGTTGACCTCTGGATTGACCCAGCACCGCCCACCAGCAATGTGTTCAAGCGCCACCTCGCGGCGGATCCACTTATTCATGCTTTCGGTCACAGCCTCGAAATAGCGACGGGTGATATTCTTATCCACGGCCCATTGCATTTGATCCATGATGGTGCGCGCAAACACATTCATCACGCGGGCACGTTTGAAGAAAATGAACTTGGGATCATTGCCCATGGACCGGCCACCCAAGAGCTTCCAGCCGCCTTTGGGGTGGCGCACAATTGCGCCAATCCCGGCTTTGTTCAAAAGCTCGGCGCGGCTGGTTCCGTCGCCGCGATAGTCCACATCTCGGGCAATGCCGGTCAACCCGCGCACGGTGCGGTTTGATACACTTTCCCACCAAGGCGTTGCCGCAATCACGCCCGCAACTAGAGCGGATGACGCTTGGCTGGCCTCGTTCCCGTCTGCATCAAGGTAGGTGATAAACGGGTCAACCATATAGCCATGGCGCTCATCAAAATTGCCGCGATAGGTGATTGCATCGGCATCGTCAGTGTTTGGCCCGTCAATTGCAAACTCAGCCGACAGTTTCTTAGAAAGGTCCGCAATTTCAGTGGCTACGCCAAGGTTTTGAGAATAGCCAGGAGCGATCAAAACAGACGGGTCAATGGCGTAGTTTTGCTTCACATCAAGGGCGGCTTGCAACCCGTGACGCTTGCCCGTCACACCGTCAATTCCCCCAATCACATTGGCAAGAGTTGCCGCGTCGTCGGCCCCTTCTTCAATGCGGTGAAAGAAAACGCGCGTATTCACTTGGCTAAAGATCGTGTCAACGAACTCAGGGCCTTCACCATCTGTTCCAAGTGCTGCAATCATATCGGTGTCGTCGCTACCCGAAATCAGCACAGTTTTATTCAGTGGCACTTTGTCCACCAGTGCGCCGGGGGCAACGGCAACAATGAAAATGCTAACGTCTGACTGGGTGGTGATCGGGCGACCAGCATCATCAACAAATTCATGTTTGACGCCGTGGAAATAACCTTCAGGCATTATCTTGTCCTTCTGTCAAAGTGGTGAGTTTTGCGGTTGCTGTGGCTTGTTTGGCTTGCAACTCTGCAATAACCGTTTGCAGTTCTTCGGGTGTGGTTGCGGCGGGAATGCGGCGTTCCGCTAGGCGTTCCATGCCTTCGACAATTTGGGTGGCACGGAAGAATGCCACCCACTTGCCAATGCACGCCGCGCGCAATTCTTCTGGGGTTTCGCCCGTGGCTTCGGCTTCGTCCTCAAACCCGGCTTGAGCCTCGGCCACCAATGGCGCAATCACAGGATTTTCGGCGCCTTCGTGCATCTGCCAAAGCAGCGCCAGCGGGGTTTTTAGCGCCCATGCAATGGCCCGGTCTTCGCGGGCGTGTTTGGCGATTTGGCGACGGTATGCGCTGGCCGTGGCGCTGGCGGCCTGCAATGCGACCGTTTTCTGTTCCTCCAATGAGGGCGGTGGCAGTGTGTATTCCTTCAAAGACGGGCTGTCACCGGCCAGATCAACGCAAAGGATTTGCTCGTTTGAGGCATGTTTCGACAAGTCATCAAGTGTGATTTCCACATGCGGTTCGGGAATAAATTTGTGTGTATCATCCGCATAGAAACCGATGATCTGACCTTCACTGTTATAGTGCGCAAAATGTTTCATGTTTAGTGTCCAATCGCCCAATAATGAGCACTATCGCCGTTCACAATTGCCCCGTTATGATCTGTGATGCGGAACGCCACGCTGGCGGGCATCATTTGGTCATGCAAGACGCCGACGCGGCTCACACCCGCAGCACCTGCCGCCGCCGATGATCGGTCAACGCCTGCGGCGAACAAGCAAGCGTTTGGGAATGCAATGGGGAACACCGCTTGGGCATAGCCAGTGTTGCCACTATTGGCACTTGCACCCCATTTCAGGATCAATCCGCCGGGAAGTGGGACAGATCCCGCCGCCGTTTTTTGCACTTGGGTAGCGATGTAAGTGAAGACGGTTTCGCCCGCGCCGTAGCTGAGAGTGCCATCCAGCATTTTGCGCAGCACGCTATCTTGTCCGGCCACCAAGGGTTTAAGCGGATCATCATCGACATGTGGGTAAAGAAACAGCGCACCAGAACGCAGGAAGCCATTGACCTGCATCTTGGCGAAAGTTTCCGCGACGATTTCCCCACCAGCGATT
>DDMF01000030.1 GCA_002340515.1 Rhodobacteraceae bacterium UBA2553
AAACGGTTCTTATGTCTAGCCATCGCCAGTACCTTTGGCGCGCCACGCTTTGATGTCGCGCCCTTGATCGAAGTAACCATGCTGATCCTGCCGGAAGATGAAGCCGCACCCTTTGGGGGGCGTGCTGCCAAAGTGGGGTCCTCATGTCGGGTGTGTGCGCTTGCTGATTGCGCGGCTCGGCGTGAACCGTCGATCCTGAGCGATGCGCAGTGATGGGTGTCATGCAGGGAAGCGGATCTTAAATGATCAAGTCTTTTGACATGCGCCGCAGTTTTTCTCATAGTTGCATGGGGACCGGCGGCGCAGATCGCCTTCTGGGGCGGATCTGGGGAGGAAAATGGACCATATGACCGATCAGACGTCTGATCTAAAGATCGGGGGCGACCCCGAACCAACAGTGGCGGTAACTCTGCCTCGGCATGTTTTGGTGATCGAAGATGAACCCAACATCATTGAAGCAATCAGCTTTATCCTTAGCCGCGATGGTTGGGTTGTCGCCACGCATTCAAACGGCGAAACGGCGGTGGAGGCTGTGCTGAAGCTGAGGCCAGACGCGCTGATCCTTGACGTGATGCTGCCAGGGCGGTCGGGATATGATATCTTGCAAGATTTACGTGCGAATGAGACAACAAAGGACCTTCCGGTGCTGATGCTGACCGCGCGTGGTCAGAAAAATGACCGCGAATTGGCCGAGCGACTTGGGGTAAATAAATTCATGACCAAGCCGTTTTCCAATGCAGAAGTATTGGAAACGATGCGTGCGCTTATAGAGGCGTAAAGCAGAAATGAGCCCATCTCGTGAACCTTTGTTTCTGGCGCGACAGAATTATCGACGTCGACGGATTTCAGATGCCGCACGGTTGCTGCCGTTTCTGGGGGTAATCTTGTTCATGCAGCCGTTGTTGGCGGCGGGGCAAGGGGGCAATGGTACGGCGGGTTGGCTGGTCTATGTCTTTGTGGTCTGGGTTATGTTGATTGTGGTGGCCGCGATTTTGTCGCGACGGCTCGCAAAAACAGGATCAGATGAAGTATCTCCACCGGGGTATGGCGTGGAGGACGCGCGCTGATGGCGCTGCCGTTCAACATTCTGGTTCTGGTCTGCCTTGCTTATGTGGTGTTCCTGTTTTTGGTGGCGTTTGGTGCGGATAAACGGGCCAGTCAAGGGGGATCCAACTGGTTGGGTCTACCGCTGATCTATACGCTATCGCTGTCTGTTTACTGTACTGCCTGGACCTTCTACGGAGCCGTTGGGTATGCGGCGCGTTCAGGGTTGGAATATGTTACAATCTACCTGGGGCCGACCTTGGTGATGATCGGCTGGTGGTGGATTTTACGTAAACTGGTGCGGATTGGCCGGGCGCAACGGGTCACTTCGATCGCGGATCTGATCTCCTCGCGTTATGGAAAGTCAAACGGGCTTGGTGTGCTGGTCACTTTGCTAGCTGTTGTCGGAACGACGCCCTATATTGCCCTTCAACTTCAATCTGTTACACTGTCGTTTGCCGTTTTTGCTGCCGCTGCGCCTGGTGGGTTTGAGGGCGCTGATCTGTCTGCGACCGCGCTTTGGGTGGCGGTTGGGCTTGCGCTGTTCACCATCCTTTTTGGTACGCGAAATCTAGATGCCAATGAACGCCACCACGGCGTTGTTACCGCGATTGCGGTTGAGGCTGTGGTGAAATTAGTGGCGTTGATGGCGGTCGGGATCTTTGTGGTTTGGGGCGTGGCCGGGGGCACCACCGAAATTGCAAGCATGATTGCTGACAGCCCCATTTCCAATTGGAACATCAATCCCGGGCGTTGGGCGGGACTGACCTTTCTGTCGGCGGCCGCCTTTCTGACCTTGCCGCGAATGTTTCAGGTGCTAGTTGTTGAGAATGTAGATGAGCGCCAATTGGCCACGGCGTCCTGGGCGTTCCCTACGTACCTCATGCTGATGAGCCTCTTTGTTGTCCCTATCGCGGTTGCGGGCCTTAATGTTTTGCCGCCTGATGCCAATCCAGACCTCTTCGTGCTGACTTTGCCGCTACACTACAACCAACAGGGCTTGGCGATGCTGTCGTTCTTGGGGGGGTTCAGTTCGGCTACATCCATGGTCATCGTGGCGTCGATTGCTCTGTCCACCATGGTGTCAAACCACATTGTCATGCCGATCTGGCTGTCGGCCCGCAGTGATGAAGGGGCTACAGTTTCAGGCGATGTGCGCCATCTGGTGCTAACCTCGCGCCGATTGTCGATTGGGGCGGTGTTGTTGCTTGGCTATCTCTACTACCACTTCTCGGGAGGCGGGGCCGAGCTTGCGGCGATTGGCTTGATCTCATTTGCGGGTGTGGCGCAAGTTTTGCCCGCGCTGCTGGGCGGGATCGTCTGGCGAGGAGCTGCGCGAAACGGTGCCGCAGTTGGTTTGATCGCGGGGTTTGCAGTTTGGGCCTATACATTGTTTTTACCCAGCTTTGGCGAGGCCGGGATCATGAGCGCGCAGATGTTGACCAATGGCCCGTGGGGGCTGGAATGGTTGCGGCCTCGTGCGCTGTTTGGTCTGGCGGGGCTAGATCCTGTGGTCCACGCGGTGTTTTGGTCGATGCTCATCAATACAGGGGCGTTTATCGTGGTGTCGCTCCTGTCATTTCCATCGCCACTGGAGCGACTGCAGGGGGCCCAATTCGTCAATGTATTTGAACATTCCGCCAGCACCAAAGGCTGGGCCCATGGCGGGGCGGAGGCCGAGGATCTGTTGATCATGGCGCAACGGATCATGGGCGCAGATGAGGCGCAAACCCTGTTTCAGGCGCAAGCTTCTGATCAAGGAAAAGAAGGCTATCTACCTGATACAACGCCAGATTTTATTGCGCGACTGGAACGGGAACTGGCGGGGTCCGTTGGGGCGGCAACCGCCCATGCAATGGTTGGGCAAATTGTCGGTGGGGCCTCTGTTTCGGTTGAGGACCTGATGGCGGTGGCAGATGAGACCCAACAAATGTTGGAGCATTCTTCGCAGCTTGAGGCGCAGCAAAAAGAGCTCACCACCACCGCGCGACGCTTGTCGGAAGTGAATGAAAAACTGACCCAGCTTTCGATCCAAAAGGATGCGTTTCTTAGCCAGATCAGTCATGAACTCCGTACACCAATGACCTCGATACGCGCGTTTTCTGAGATCCTGCGCGAAAGCGATCTGGATCATGCGGCGCAAGAAAAATATGCTATGATCATTCACGGAGAGGCCGTTCGGTTGACCCGCTTGTTGGATGATTTGCTGGACCTGAGCGTGTTGGAAAACGGACAGGTTCAACTCTACCCACAGCACGAGCCATTGTCGCATGTTTTGGATCGCGCGGTGGCGGCCACCAGTTCGCTGTCTGCCGGGGGCATCGCCATTCGTCGTAACCCCGAGGCCGAGGAGATTGGGCTTTATACCGACACTGATCGCCTGGCGCAGGTGTTTATCAATCTTATAGCAAATGCCGCAAAATATTGCGAGGCACAGGCCCCTTGTCTTGAGATTAAAGTCAGCCAGAAACTCGGAGAGTTGCGCATTGATTTTGTCGATAATGGAGGGGGGATCCCACCCGAAAGCCAAGCGGTGATTTTTGAGAAATTCTCACGCCTGTCTGATCAGGCCGCGGCTGGTGGCGCCGGCTTGGGGCTGGCGATTTGTCGCGAAATTATGGATAAGCTTGGCGGAACAGTGACCTATTTGCCTGGGCAAAGCGGTGCTGCGTTTCGGGTGACGTTGCCCGTTGCGATGTGATTTTCTGTAGTAAATGCAATGAAATCACCTGATTTTTTCTCAAAATCAACGATTTGTAAACCTTGTCTGGGCAACTCTCGGTCCAAGAGTTTCAGGCAGAAAAATGAGCGAACCCAACCGATCAAATGTCAAACGTCGCCTTGCGGGCGAAGGCCGACCGCCCCCTGAAATCGGGCGGGTGACGCCGGAGCTTGCGCTGCGTTTGGCGGTGGCGCGCGCTGGCGATGATTGTATGGAAATGGAGGTGATAGCCACTTCTGTCGAAATGTCGCGTTCCGTTTTGACGCCTTTGGTTGAAGGTATTGAAGAGCATTCGTTACTGGCCTTGTTGCAAGGCGAGAGTGGCCGGTTGGGATTGGCACTTTTCAACCCGCAACTGATGGCCGCGTTGATTGAAAAGCAAACAACCGGCCGTGTGGTTCCCAGCCCGGCCCTTGCGCGCGCTCCGACGCGCACAGACGCCATCATGTGTGTCGATTTCTGCAATTCAATTTTGAACCGGTTTCATGATGAAGCAGTCGAAGCGAGCTTGCCTGTGGCGCCGGCTTTGGCAGGGTTTCAATACGCGATGGCTCTTGAGGATCCGCGGGCTATTCAGATGGCGTTGGAGGATATCCCCTACCGGGTCTTCAATGTCACGATTGATCTGGAGAGAAAGTCTAAAGAAGGTCTTCTGACACTGGTTATGCCCTATGAGTTGCCACGGGCAAAGCCCGCAACCGGCGCATCTGAAGTGAGTGATCAGGTGGGATCTATGGCCGAAATTGCTATGGATACGCAAACCGAAATGAATGCCGTGCTTCATCGGGTGGAGATGACATTGGCGGATGTCACGGCGTTGACTGTTGGGGCTCAGATATCCGTGCCGCGTGATGCGGTTGTCCAGGTCATGCTTGAAGATATCTTCGGGGGAAAGATCAGCCTTGGTCGCCTCGGCGCAACGGCTGGACATCGCGCTGTTTGTGTGAACCTGACTGAGGATCCGAATGACAAAACTGACTTTGCTAGCAATGGGGCTGCAATGATGGCACCTATGACGGCGAGCGGTATTGTGGAGACTCCAGAAATCTTAAATATGATGGGCGATATTGCCGATCTGGATGGCGGCGGACTGGCCGCAGGCCCCTCGTCAGAGGTGCCTGAAATGATGGGCCTACCCGACCTAGCGGACCTTCCTGATTTACCACCGATGGGGGGAGGGGATGCGCCTGACCTGCCGCCACTAGAAGGGTTGGGTGACTTTTCCAATTTACCGGACCTTTCGGATCTAAGCCTGATGGACTGAGAAGAATAACGCAAAGGAGGGTTGGGGATTGGCGCAATGTCGCGCGTGTGGCCCGCCGGCAAACATCATCGCCACATCCTTTGACCTGTATCAATGCCCCTAATCCTTGGGGGTGTCAGCATTGATCCGAAAGGAGATCTGCGATGATCGATACAGATAAATTTCGCAAAATCTTGCAAAGAAGACTGCAGGAACTTGATGTACGCCTTCATGGGATTGAAGAAGAGTTAGACAGCCATCAATCAAAAGATTGGGAAGAATTGGCGGTTGAACGGGAAGAGGATGAAGTCCTCGAAGGATTGGGGACATCCGGGCAAGACGAAATTGTCAAAATCCGCGCGGCACTTCGCCGGATCGAGAAGGGCGAGTTCGGGGATTGTGTCAAATGCGGTGACGAGATTTCGGAGGAAAGATTAGCTGTGGTTCCACATACGCCGTTTTGTCGGAAATGTGCATAATGCGCGCCACCTCATAATGTTTTCTATGTGACACATCTGTTGCATTATCGACC
This sequence comes from Rhodobacteraceae bacterium UBA2553, assembly GCA_002340515.1. Classification (GTDB taxonomy): domain Bacteria; phylum Pseudomonadota; class Alphaproteobacteria; order Rhodobacterales; family Rhodobacteraceae; genus Aliiroseovarius. The sequence goes on from DDMF01000030.1 coordinate 5,542, forward strand.
GGTTGGTCGGTAAAGTTGTGAGGCGCGCGAACCTTGCATTGACTTTCGCAAAGAAAAGCCCCCCTTTTTGGGCATGAATTAAGGAGGGGATGATGAGCGAAGCTGTCACTTGTGAAATCGTGGATGGGGTGGCCATTTTGACTATGGACAACCCACCCGTAAACGCGCTTAGCCATGCTGTGCGCGACGGGCTGTGGACCCATCTTGGAGCAATTGCACAAGATGACACTGTGCGCGCCGTGATCCTTCGTGCCGAGGGGCGGACCTTTCCGGCGGGCGCGGATGTTCGTGAGTTTGGCTCTCCTCGGGCTACACCGATCCTCTCTCAAGTATGTGACCGGTTGGAAGGCTGCCCCAAGCCTGTGATTGCTGAAATCCATGGCACGGCCTTGGGCGGAGGGTTAGAGTTGGCTTTGGCCTGTCATTTCCGTCTTGCAGACAAATCCGCCAAAATGGGCCTTCCAGAAGTGAATTTAGGCGTGTTACCCGGAGGTGGAGCTACGCAGCGTTTGCCGCGTCTGGTCGGCGCCCAGGCAGCATTGGACATGATGCTTTCAGGAAAACCAGTGGGTGCGCAGCAGGCCGAAGCAACGGGGATGATCGACAAGGCTGTAAACAAGAACCTACGCCAAGCCACCATGGCGACCGCGCGTAATTTGATCGCGCATAACGCAGGACCACGCCCGACACGCGCGCAAACATTCGGACTTGGGGATCCCGCGCGTTTTGCCGCAGCTGTTGCCACTGCACGCACGCAGCATGCAAACACGCAACGCAATAATATTGCACGCATCATCAACTGTGTCGAAGCGGCCAGTCTGCTGCCGTTTGACGTTGGAATTACGATGGAGCGCCAAGCTTTTGATGAGCTTGAAACAGGACCCCAAGCTGTGGCCCTGCGCCATGCATTTTTTGCTGAGCGCGGTGCCGCCAAAATCCCTGAATTAGAAGGGGCGGCACTGCGTGAGGTGAAAACAATAGGAGTGGTTGGGGCAGGGACCATGGGGTCCGGCATCGCGATATCCTGCCTCGACGCGGGTTTTCCCGTCACCCTCCTTGAGCGCAATTCCGAAGGTCTGGAAGCGGGCCTTGCCAAGATCCGCACCAATTATGAAAAATCCGTCGAGAAGGGGCGCATTGATGCGCAAACCCAGGCAGATCGGATGGCGCGGCTGACCGGCAGTACAGACATGCAAGACCTAGGTGCTGTGGATCTTGTGATCGAGGCAGTGTTTGAGGATGAGATAGTGAAGCGTGATGTTTTCGCGCAATTGGATCAGGTAATGCGTCCGGGCGCGATCTTGGCGACCAACACCTCCTATTTGGATATTGATGCGCTGGCAGCGACCATTTCCCGCCCGGAAGATGTGGTTGGATACCACTTTTTCTCTCCCGCCCATATCATGAAACTGCTTGAGGTGGTGGTTGGGTCCAAGACCGATCCAAATGTCGTGGCCACGGGTTTTGCCTTGGCCAAGAAACTACGCAAAGTGCCGGTGCGGGCCGGTGTGGCAGATGGGTTTATTGGCAATCGCATTTTGGCAGCTTATCGGTTGGCGGCGGATTTCATGGTCGAAGACGGCGCAACTCCTGCGGAAATTGATCATGCAATGCGTGCTTATGGATTTCCGTTAGGCCCCTATCAGGTACTGGACATGGCTGGGTTGGATATTTCCTGGGCGCGGCGCAAACGCCTCGCTGCGGCGCGGAACCCGATGGATCGATATGTCGCCATCGGTGATAAGATTTGTGAAAATGGTTGGTTTGGCCAGAAAACCGGCAGAGGGTATTACGTATATGGCGGCGGAAACACCCCTATCGAAAACCCTGATGTTTTGGCGATTATTGAAGCCGTGCGGCTGGAAAAAGGGATTGCCCCTCGCAGCTTTTATGAAGACGAGATCCAAATGCGCTGTGTGGCAGCAATGGCCAATGAAGGTGCGCGACTTTTGGACGAAGCTGTCGCCTTGCGCCCGTCGGATATCGATGTGGTTGAGCTGTATGGTTACGGGTATCCGCGGCATCGCGGTGGTCCGATGATGGCGGCTGATCAGCTGGGACTGCTGACCGTAGAAAACGCGCTAAAATCTTATCAGTGCGAGGAACCGCAGTTTTGGTCGCCGAGTCCTCTTTTTGCCGAGCTGATCAAAAATGGTCGGCGTTTTTCTGATATGAATGAGGAATAGCGTTGCGAAACGCTCTATACCAGCGTTGGAAATTTCAGGACAGTGTGACCCCAAGGATCACACACATCAGGCCCAGCACCGACAGGGCCATGGCCCCCATATTCAGCACCATCGCTTTTTGAATACGTGCCCGTAAATCCGCATCCTCCAGGCCGGCGCGTTTGGCTTTCATCACCTTTACGGCGCTGAGAACCAATCCGATCAGCCCAACAAAAGACACAACGGCGCCAACAATGATCAGCCATTCCATAGACACACCTCATCTGTTTAACAGGTTTCGTGAGACCAAGAATAGCGGTATCATACGAAACAATTTGGTGAGAATGCGCCTAACCTGCAAGCGCCGCGCGCGCAACCCCTTGAAGGGCGGCAAGGTTCTGGTTAGTCATGGTCCGCAACGCCAATAAGACGCCCGAGAGGATAATATGGACGATCAAAATTCTGACATGAGTTACCGAGTGACCGCCGACGAACTTCGCCAGTTTATCGAGCGTTTCGAACGGCTTGAGATGGAAAAGAAAGACATTGCTGAGCAGCAAAAAGAGGTCATGGCCGAAGCCAAAGGGCGTGGCTATGACACCAAGGTCATGCGCAAAGTGATTGCACTGCGAAAACGCGACAAAGATGATATTGCCGAAGAAGAAGCGGTTCTTGAAATGTATAAAGAAGCGCTTGGTATGTAATACTGGCCGCCTTTGTGTGATGAGAATGGCCCGCTTTTTGCGGGCTTTTCTATGCGCCCTATACGCTGATCAAACTCACGCCTGAGATGGATTTGATCTCGCGCATATCTTCGTCATAGGTTTGCGAGAGTTCTTCCATCAGATCTTCAGTCCAGCCCGGCAGTGTAACCTCTTCGTTGACTTCTTCATCAAGCGCAAATTTATCCAAAAAGGCCGCCAACACCCGCCGACGTTGGATTTCGTTGTGGATTGGGTGCGTATCGAGATAGGCCTTAAGGCGTTGCATGCCTTCTTTGGCCATTATCTGGTGCAAGACATCCAGACCGCCCTGCAATCGAACATGAGGGTCGAGACCGGCCACCTCGCGTAAGATTTCTGGCCAGACCAATGGCGTATCTTCGTTACACCAGACCGTGATTGGGCAGTCTGGTGTGGCCTCGCGCATCGCATAAAGCGTGTCTGACCAATAAAGTTGACGTGGGTCCACGCCATTCAGAAGCTGGGCCAAGCGGTCTTCGGGGACTTTTGCGGCAAGGGAAGGGATCAGGGTGGCAATATCGCGCATCCCCATGAAAAACTCGACCTGGTGCATCGGGAACAGGTTGCGCAGCCGTTGGGCATTTCGTTCCGCGAGGGGGTAAAGCATCCCCCCCTCAAAGGCCCGGAAGGGCGCGCCGAGAAAGTTCTCATGACCAAAGATGATCCTATCGGCATTTTCCAGGTCGACAAAATGCTCAATTAGCATTTCTTGCGTATCTAAGTCGGCTTTTTCACCGTTCAGCTTATTCAGAGCATCCGCAAGAATGCCCCGATAACGACTAGGGCCGGGCACGCAAACGCCCTCTTGTGCCAAGAGGCCTGCGTTTTTCAGCAGCGATCGCAGCAATTGCTCGTCATCCGTGCAATGCGCGCCGATGTGAAAAGAGAACTTCATCTTGGTCTGTGTCCTTTTCGTTTCTTATCACAAACATATGGCGCTTTTCTGGACAGATAAACCACAATTGGGTTATGGGCAGGGGATGACCAAGCAAAAGACTCGAGTTAATGCGCAGGCAGCGCCAAAAATAGGAACCAGCTGGCGACCCAATCCGTGGTCCGTTGGCGCAGGTGTGATTGTGGTGTTGGTCTTAATGCCCATCTTGTCGATCCTGTGGATGGCCCTGACGCCGGTTGAAAACGCATGGCCACATCTGATGGCAACCACATTGCCGCGCTATGCGGTCAACACCTTGGTGATGTGTCTTTCGGTCGGCGGGTTGTCCGCGGCGATCGGTATGGGGTCGGCCTGGATGCTGACAATGTATCGATTTTGGGGCTCGCGTTGGTTACAGTGGCTGCTGCTGACCCCACTGGCCATCCCTGCCTATGTGGGGGCCTATGCGTTGGTGGATTTTCTTGAATATGCAGGCCCCGTGCAATCCGCGCTGCGCGAGGTGTTTGGCTGGCAATCGTCCCGCGATTACTGGTTTCCGGAAATCCGCTCGCGTTGGGCGGCCATTGTGGTGCTCACTGCAGCCCTCAATCCATATGTGTTTCTACTGGCGCGTACCGCGTTGCGGGAGCAATCTGGGGATGCATATGAGGTGGCGCGCGCGCTGGGCGCAGGGCCGTTTGCTCGATTTTGGCGCGTGGGCTTGGCGCTGGCGCGCCCTGCCTGCGCCGCGGGTGTTGCGATTGTGATGATGGAAACTGTTTCGGATTTTGGCGTGGTGGATTTCTTTGCGGTGCAAACCCTGACCACCGGAATCTTTTCAATCTGGCTTGAAAGCCATAATGCTGGCGGTGCCGCGCAGATTGCTCTGGTAATCTTGGGGTTTGTGTTTTTGCTCGCCGCCTTGGAAAAAGTCAGCCGTTCGCGCAGCCGTTTTTATCGGATGTCACGCCAAAGCAGGCCGGTCACGGCGCGCCGGCTTTCGGGGCCCTACGCCGCTATTGCTCTGTTTTTCTGCGCCGTACCTTTTGTGGTCGGCTTTGTCTTACCCGTGGGGGTTTTGCTCTTTCACGCGATTAACAAACCGGAATACTGGTTCTCAAACGGGTTGCTGTCGGCATTGTGGCACACGCTTGCCGTGGGGGGGGCTGCGGCGATTATCACCGTCTTGGGCGCGCTGTTCTTGGTCTATGGCGTAAGAATGTCAGGCCGCATGTTGCCACGCAAACTGATGCCGCTGACCACGATTGGCTATGCAGCCCCCGGGGCCGTTTTGGGTGTGGGTATCTTGATCCCCATGGCTGCCGCTGACAATGCGATGGCCGATGGGGTTGTAGCGCTGACAGGATGGGATCCTGGTCTTCTGATGACAGGGACGGCGTTTGCCGTGGTCTATGCCTATTGCGTCCGATTCTTTGCAATCGCACAGGGCGCGACAGATGCAGCATTTGAACGGATTTCGCCAAGCCTTCCAATGGCCGCTCGCTCGCTTGGGCGCAGCGCAAAGGGGGCTTTGTTAGAAGTTTATATCCCGCTGATCAGGGGATCAGTGGGGACCGCACTCTTGTTGGTTTTCGTCGATAGTGTGAAAGAACTGCCCGCCACATTGCTGCTGAGACCCTTTAATTACGGGACTTTGGCGACGCGTGTGTACGAGCAAGCTTCCCTGGAACAACTCGAACAAGCGGCCCCCCCCGCGATCATGGTGATCGCCGTTGGCCTCGCTGCGGTCGCTTTTATGGCCAAGGCGGGAAAATAGGCTTGAACCTTCGGGCAGAGTTTCGTAAATCACCCAAAGTGCCCCTATAGCTCAGCTGGTAGAGCAACTGATTTGTAATCAGTAGGTCCGCGGTTCGAGTCCGTGTGGGGGCACCATTAAAATCAAAGACTTAGCTGGCGTAAGAGTTTTAAGACGGTTTGAAAAGACGGTTTTTAGGACGGTTCGATCACCATGTCATCATCTTCTAGCCAGCTTATCTGCTGGCTTGGCTGGCTGACACGGCCATCTGCGAATTTGATTCCTTCTAGCGCTCCTAGATCACGGACTACCCGAGTGAGGTGATGGGCCGTATTCCATTCGCGCCACATGGATGCATTGCCGCACCCGTCTAGCCCTTTAGCTCCACGCCAAATGCGGTCGTCCGCATAGCTGAAATGTTGGCCTGCAAAATGTCCGCTGTCCAAAATTCGCTGGAACACTTGCTTCATCACATCTCTGTCTTGCCCCTCTTTGCCGCCTCGCACAACGAGGGTGTGGTCTGGGGTGGTGTACCTCAGGTGACGGATCGGACGCCCACCACCCTTTGTCGAGAAGGCCATCTCTCCGCAATCTGCGCCGAAGTCGCCATATGCGATGACCTCTCGCTGCACAGAACATTCACGCATTGCCGCCAAGAAAGTCTTCCACTCGTCACGGGGCACAAGCTTATCGGCCCCTACAGCAGCGGGGTTCTTGGCTGGAAAAGCTGAGCCTTGAAAGACGATGCGAGCCCAAACTGCGCATTCATTGAGGAAGTCAAATACACCTGCAACGGACCCTGCCGCGATTTCGGGCATAAGGTCGGCTCCGGTGAAGTCTAGGAATACAACGGTGTCCTCAGGGCGAGCGCCCACCTCATGGAGACCCCTCAATAACGTATCGGGTTCTACCTCGGAGAAGGGAACATAAACACCAAGACGGGGCGATTTGGACCTAAGGAAACCTTTGTATATGGGGTTGAATAGGTCGGCGACTGTCGCGACGGGAATCAGATTTGGATTGCGGCCTTGCGCTATTCTAAAGAGAGTCTTGATGCCATTGTCACCCAGCGCCGGTGCAACGAATTGCGGATCCACGAAAGCCGGGCGGACAGGCCAATACTTCCCCATCCTCTCACCGCTGTAGTGTGCGATCTCATCTGGAGACAGTGGTGCGCCCTTTTCAGGGTCGCGCTCTTTCGGAGGACAAATTACAAAACGAGGGCGGATATGTTCTTGAACGTCACGAGCTATACGTGACGCAGCGACGTACTCGCCAAGCTTCAATCGCAGGGTTGGGTGGTAAGGCAGCATTATCGGATTCTCCGTTAGACTTGTTCCATCAGTTGTTTGCGCACAGTGTTCCTCCCAATATTCTGCGAGAAGATAGCATAGTTCTTCCTCTCGCGCCGTATCCGGCCAAATACGATTGCCGGGTTGATCCCCAAGTCATTCGCAAATTTCTGTATCACCCCAGCCGATTTTGAAATTCTTGCAGGGGATCGCCTCCAGACCTCATCTGGTATCAGTATGTTTTGGGCAAAAAGGTCAGCCTCTGCCTCCTGTTCGTCTGCGGAAGGCAGGTCCATTTGGTCAAAGAAGCCAGTCGATAGGCCCGTCTTGAAGTGCAAAATCGCATGGGCGATTTCGTGCAAAATAGTAAACCAGAAGTTGTCAAGCGCATCGTTGCGAAGAGTTAGCCCAATCACAGGCAAGCCATCTTCTATGAACGCAGCGCCATCAATTGCTAGACCTTCAATCTGACGTTCGACGACAGCCAGAATGCCCTTTGAGTGGAGCATGTCCAAAGCTCGCCTTGGACCGTCATCAAATGCACTGAGGCGGACGAACTCAGGCAACCAACCAATGTCCAAAGGATCGAAGTGGAAGCTGCCAGAAGCTTTTAAGGCGTTAGCGCGCTTGGCAACTTGTGCCCGCCACGCATGGAGCAGTATGTCCTCGCTCTTATCTACGACGTTTAGCCCGGTTCGGAGAAGCGATGGGCTGCCAAATTGGATGCGATTCTCCGCAATTGTCTGTCTAAGGTGGTCCTCATCGAACTCATCGCCAAACCAACCATGCTTGCGGCCATGTTTGAGAATTTTCTTAATCTCGTTCTTCGGGGCATTTGCTATGACTTCATCCATGCCTCTTAGGGCGGGAAGGTCGGTTATCTCTGCCTTTAGATGAACACCCAGAAGAGACGCTATGCGGCCATAATTCTTGATGCTTATAGAATTGTAACGGTCCGCTTCATAGCGCTGCACCTGTTGCTCTTTCAGGCCTAGTCGCCAAGCAAGTTCTTTTTGGGAATAACCCTTTGCAATACGTGCGACGATCAGTGTTACACCGGGATCGGCTTTGGCATGGACTTCCAAATCTTTAGCGCGACCATTTTCTTTCGCGTTCTGATACGCATCAATCGCCTTTTGAAGGTCGCTGCGTTCTGCTTTCATAATGCGTGTGACTTGCGAAACCACTTCCGGTGGAAGACCCGCTACAACGTGCTTGAAAGTCTCCTCGGATGAGAGCGCGTCAGTCAGCTTAGATAAGCGTGCTTTGGCTTCTCTGAGTTCTTTTTCATTGAGGATGATTCCATTTGTCATGCCTCTTGGTACACAACTTTTGTGTTGTGTGCAATGGTAACAACAAAATTGTTGTGTCGGCCATTATCGACCTGCCACCCCTAAAAGGGCCTCTTATCGGATGGCTCTATACATCAGTAAAATATGGAGCAGGGAAAGATACATCCCGTCACCCTGTATCCGACCGTTTTCCGGGTTGGTCTGAGCCCGGATAACCATTTGCCGCGCAGTAGTGTTTCAAGGTAAACGATTTACAGGGCGGGCAATAAGTCAGCCCCGGGGCGTCGTAACCTCGCACGAAGCGGCTGGTGTTGGCCGCAATAGCACCTCCTCAACCTTTATGGTCGGGGAGGCTGCGACGTATGTCCAGGGCTTCGGCCTAAAGGTCGTAGCGGTCGTCTTCGTGCGACTTACGAACTCCCCGGTCACCAGAGGAAACTCTTGGTGGCCGTTTCAATTTAGGCGTTTCGCCATAAGGGAGTTAAACATGGCATCAGCACTCGAATTCATCTTTGCATTTTTCTCAGTCGGAATTTTTGTCGGCGCGTTTCTGCTTTTCATCAAGAAATACAGAAAGTTGGGACTGCGATTATTGCTAGCGTCAACAGTTGTAAGCTTTGGTGTGTTTTCCGTGCAGGAATACCAGAAAAACCAACATGCCCAACAACTAGGATTCTTAAGTGGTGACGACTGGCAAGCTGCCGTGGAGGCGGGTATCGAAAACCCGCAGGATTGGGCCGTTGTCCGTACTGAACGGGAAGCCGAACTTACCGCACGACGCAATGAGAAAAGACTAGAGGAGGCGTGTGGCGACGATCACTCTGTCATGGCCTATGTCATGTCACAAAGAGGCGTCCGAGCAAACTTGCGCTCTCCAGCAACGGTGGATTTTCCAACCATCAATTCAATTTCCGTTCACGCGAACGGCGACTGCACGTATTCTGTCAACGCGTATGTCGATGCACAAAACGGCTTTGGAGCGCTTGTGCGCACAAATTATTCAGCCACGATGCGCCGCAATCGCGACACGGAAACATGGTCACTGCTCGAACTGAATATGTAGAAACCCTATCTCAATGTAGTGTGGCTGCTTCACGTTCGATCAATGCCGATGCAGCCCGGAACAGGCCATATCCGCGCAGAGCCTCGCGGGGGAATGTTTCGATGCCGACCGTGTAGCCAACGGAAGGGGTGCGGACCATGTCAGCCCAGACAGTGCGGCGACCGACCTTGTGCGGCAACAAGCCAACCAGTCCGCCCAAGGCGGCAGGCGTGACACCGTAACATTTGGCGAAGCGGATCACGTCAGCGGGCATGGGCCAGCCGTCGCTGTCCGGGGC
>DDMF01000054.1 GCA_002340515.1 Rhodobacteraceae bacterium UBA2553
AAGAGGCCGCGCAACGCCCCACCGATTGGGTGATGTCCGCCATTGTAGGGGCCGCAGGTTTGTTGCCCGGCCTGCGCGCGCTTGAAAACCGCGCGACCTTGGCGCTGGCCAACAAAGAAAGCTTGGTCACGGCGGGCCCGTTGATCATGGCCACAGCGCAAGCGCATCATGCCAGGATCCTTCCGGTCGACAGCGAACATTCTGCGGTGTTTCAGGGGCTGGTCGGCGAAGAGATGGACGCGGTTGAGCGGATCATTATCACCGCCTCAGGCGGCGCATTTCGCGATTGGCCTTTGGCAAAGCTGGCCACCGCGACACTCGCCCAAGCCAGCGCCCACCCCAATTGGGACATGGGGCAACGGATTACAATTGACAGCGCATCCATGTTCAATAAAGCTCTTGAGGTCATTGAAACAAAAGAGTTCTTTCAGGTTAAACCTGATCAGATTGAGGTGCTGGTTCATCCCCAATCTCTTGTTCATGCACTGGTTGGATTTAAGGATGGTGCTTTGATGGCGCATCTGGGAGCCCCCGATATGCGCCATGCCATTGGATATGCTCTGCACTGGCCAGAACGGCGCGACCTTCCGGTGGACCGGTTGGATCTTGCCAAGATTGGCCAGTTGGACTTCCGCGCACCCGATGATTGCCGCTATCCTGCGCTGCGCCTTGCACGCGATGTTATGCAGGCGGGCGGGTTAACCGGCGCCGTGTTCAACGCCGCCAAAGAAATCGCGCTGGATGGGTTCATCGCGGGTCAAATTGGTTTCATGGATATGGCGGGAATTGTCGAAGAGACAATGAACCGTTTGTCCGCTGACAATGCATTGATCCATGCCGCGATGACCCTAGACAATGTGCAAGCGGCTGACCATATGGGGCGTATCACCGCGCGTGACTTGATTGACGCCACGCACTAAGCGGGGCAGGGTGCGCGGCCAAGCTGTGCCCCAGATCGCCCAACCGAAATTGCCCAGACCAGACCGCCAGAAGGATTTTTCATGGACCTGTTTTCGCTCTTGCCGGATTTTGGCAACCTCGCCTTTACGATCCTCGCGTTTCTCGTTGCTTTAACGGTGATTGTGGCGGTGCATGAATATGGCCACTACATCGTTGGTCGCTGGTCGGGTATTAAGGCGGATGTGTTCTCGATTGGCATGGGGCCTGTGTTGGTCTCGCGCGTTGATCGTCATGGGACACGTTGGCAAATTGCGGCCTATCCCGTTGGTGGATATGTGAAATTTGCAGGGGACGCCAATGCGGCTTCTGGCGGTGCGGACGAGGTGGCGCTGGCGGAACTTTCGCCAGAAGATCTTCGACACACCATGCCGGGCGCGCCCCTTTGGGCGCGTGCGGCGACCGTTGCTGCGGGGCCAATTTTCAATTTCATTCTATCGACGCTGATCTTTGCGGCCGTGTTGATGGGCACCGGTGTTGCCACCGACCCGCTGTCTGTTGCCAAGGTGAAACCGGTTCCAGGGATCGAAGGCGTGTTGCTGCCCGGTGACGAGGTGCTGGCCATCGCAGGCATTGAAACCCCGCCTTTGTCAGAATTCTATGAGTTTATTACCAATCTGCCCAACACCGCTGAGGTGGAGTATCGGTTGCGCCGAGATGGGGCAGAAGTGGTGACCACTGGCCGCCACCCTTATCCCGCTTTGGTTGGTTCAGTGACGCCAAAATCTGCCGCGATTGATGCGGGTATCCAAGCGGGTGATTTGATTGAAACCGTAGATGGAAAACCCGTCGCCACCTTTGAAAGCCTGCGCGACATTGTCGTGGCGGGCGATGGTGCCGCAATGACGCTTGGTATCTTGCGCGACGGCACAGAGGTCGAAGTGACCTTAACCCCGCGTCGGCAAGATCTTCCCCTGGCCGAAGGCGGATTTGAAACCCGTTGGCTGATCGGCATCACTTCAGGCATGATTTTTGAGCCCGCGACACGGGTGCCGGGACTATGGGAAAGCCTGCAAAACGGCGCGGATCGGGTGGTCTATATTGTGCAATCCAGTCTGTCCGGATTGTGGCACATGATCACTGGCGCGATTTCTAGCTGCAATCTCTCTGGCCCCATCGGTATCGCCCAAGTGTCAGGGCAGGCCGCATCGCAAGGGGCGATGAGCTTTATTGCCTTTATCGGGATGTTGTCGACCGCTGTTGGCCTTCTGAACCTGTTCCCCATCCCAATTCTTGATGGCGGGCATTTGGTGTTTTTCGCCTATGAGGCCGTGACTGGGCGCAAACCTAGCGACCGTGCGATGAATGCCCTTCTCATCATCGGCTTATCGCTGGTTCTGTTTCTCATGGTTTTCGGCGTGACCAACGATCTGTTTTGCTAACTCTGGCACAAAGGCGGCCCCCGCGGTTTGACGCGTATCATACACTGGGGACCGCCCTTGGGGGCGCCGATCGGGCCGTCAAAAATGCCTCATTCTTGCCACAATTCCCCTCATATCTTGCCATAATTTCCCGCTATCCCTGATCAAAGCCGATCCAATCGGAGTGTTTAAGGAGAGTATCATGGACCATATTCAAAGCGGATATCGCGGCTTGTCGCTGTTGTTTGATCTGAACTTCGATCGCTTTATCTATGCGGGTGCGATCGTGACGGCCCTGTCCGGCGCTGTTGTGCTGATGAATGTGCTGTCCTGATAAAGGGATCAGATCCTAACCAAACGGTTTAGGCTTTGTTGGCGCTCCCTTGCCGGGGGCGCTTTCGTGCTTTGACATGCACCTTCGGACCCTTTATCCACAAGGGAAATGGGTTGTTTGAGCGGAAGAAAATAAAATGAAAAAATCAGGTGGCCAGAGCAGCGCCTTTTCGCGGAAAAAAGTCGGGACCACATCCTTTGCAAAACGCAGCTCTGTTGCGATTTTTCTTGGGATTTCAGCGCTTTCCGTTGTGCCATCCGCACCGGCAATCGCGCAGGCCTATTCTTTTTCCTCAGTTGAAATCGAAGGCACGCAACGCATTCAGGCCGATACAATCCTGAGTTATCTGGGAATCAGCCGGGGCGAGACCATTCCCGCCGCCGCCTTGAACGACGGATATCAGCGCCTGATCGGGTCCGGGCTTTTTGAGAAGGTCGAGCTGTTGCCGCAGGGCAACAAGCTGATTGTGCGTGTTCAGGAATACCCAACCGTCAACGTTGTTTCCGTCGAAGGCAACCGTCGATTGAAAGATGATGTGTTCGCGCCTTTGCTCAAAAGTCAACCGCGTCGCGTCTACAGCCCAACAACGGCCGAAAAAGATGCACAAACCATTGTCGAGGTCTATCAGGCGCAGGGCCGATTGGCCGCCAAGGTAACCCCCCGGATCATCCGCCGTTCGAACAACCGCGTGGATGTCGTGTTCGAAGTTATCGAGGGCAAAACGGTTGAAGTTGAACGCCTGTCCTTTGTCGGCAACCGTGAATTCTCGGATGCACGGCTGCGTCGCGTTCTTCAGACCAAACAGGCTGGCATCCTGCGCCAGTTTATTCGCGACGACAGCTATGCGCCTGACCGGATTGAATTCGATAAACGCGTTTTGACTGATTTCTACATGTCGCGCGGCTATGCCGATTTCAAAATCCAAAATGTGACATCAGAGTTTTCGCGCGAGCGTGATGCGTTCTTTATCACATTTAGTGTTCAAGAGGGTCAGCAGTTTCGTTTTGGCAACATTACGACAACCAGTGACTTGGAAGAGGTGAACGCGGACGAGTTTGCGGCCGTCTCCAAACTGCGCTCGGGCGTTGTGTACAGCCCGGGGCATATTGAAAATACCGTCGCCCGGATGGAACGCCTTGCCTTACAAAAAGGTCTGAATTTCATCCGCGTTGAACCTGTGATTACCCGCAATCCGCGCGATTTGACACTGGACGTCGAATTGGTGATTGCCCGCGGCCCCCGTGTGGTTGTCGAACGGATTGATATCGAAGGCAATGCCACCACGCTTGATAGTGTGGTGCGCAGCCAGTTCCGCATCGCCGAGGGCGACCCATTTAACCCTCGCGAAATTCGCGAGGCGGCAGAACGTGTGCGCGCCCTTGGGTTCTTCTCAACTGCAAATGTCCGACCACGTGAAGGTTCCTCGCCTGACCGGGTGGTCGTGGATGTTGATGTCGAAGAAGCCCCGACCGGAAGTCTGAGCTTTGGTGGTGCCTATAGTCTTGAAAATGGCTTCGGTGTGAACCTCTCGTATACGCAGAAAAACCTGCTGGGGCGTGGTCAGTTCCTGAAACTCTCCTTTGCCAACACCAGTGACACCACCTCGTTTGCCTTTAAATTTGTGGAGCCCAGGTTTTTGGGACGCGATTTGGCATTTGGGGTAGAGGCCTTTTACAATGAAAGCGTGCAGGCTTCGTCGTTCTTCGACAGCCGTGAAATTGCCCTGCGCCCATCGCTCGATTTTCCAGTAAGCGAAAACGGGCGTCTTGGGGTTCGCGCCTTTGTCAGCGGATCGGATATGTACAATGCCAAGGCCGACAGTTCCGCCATTATCACAAATGAGGCGGCGCGCGGGCAACAAGTTGGCGTCGGTGTTGGGCTGACCTATAACTACGACACCCGCCGTACCGGGTTGAACCCGAATGCTGGGGTCTTGCTAAGGTTTAGCACGGATGTCGGTGGATTTGGGTCAGATTATCAATACGTTAAATCAGAAGCTCTGGTGCGCGCACAAACCAAAGTCCTGAGTGATCAGGTGACGTTGTCGGCCACATTCGAGGGCGGGTATCTTGCCGCGTTAAATGGTGGCGCATCACGGTTTACTGATCGCTTCCACCTTGGGCCATCCAAGCTGCGCGGGTTCTCGACCAATGGGTTGGGGCCACGCGATCTGACAGCTGTCAATCAGGATGCGTTGGGCGGAAACGCCTATGCGGTGGCCCGGTTAGAAGCACAGTTCCCTCTGGGGCTTCCTGAGGAATACGGCCTTTCAGGCGGTGTGTTCCTTGATGCGGGTGCGCTTTGGGGACTGGATGACACTTTGGGTGGAACCATTGATGATGGCGTACATATTCGGTCATCCATCGGCGCATCTATATTCTGGACCACGCCCATCGGACCTCTCCGCCTGAACTATGCACATACGCTCGCGAAAGAGGCCTATGACAAAGAGAATGAGTTTGAGCTTACGATCTCCACAAGTTTCTAACGGTCAGCCAGACGCCTTTCAAATATTTGGCGTCTGGTCAAAAGGGATTCTGATTTTGGGCGCGTGGGCAATTCTTTTTGGATTGCCCGCCCCATTGCCCGCATCTGCGCAGCAAACAGATGCTCCGAGCGTGGCTGAACCAAATTTGGGCATTGTGCAATCGGCCATTCTGACGATTGATCGCGACCTTCTGTTTCGTCAATCTCTTTACGGGAAACGCATCTTAGCAGAGCTTGAGGTAGAGCGACGCCGTTTGGCATCAGAAGCCCGCAAAGTTGATGCGGCTTTGGCTGCGGAAGAGAACACACTGACAGAACAGCGTGCATCGCTCTCGGCTGCGGATTTTCGCGCCTTGGCGGATGCTTTCGATGCGAAAGTTAAAAGGCTGCGCGAAGAAAGACCCGCGCAGGAACAAGAGTTTACACGCCGTTTCGAACAGGAACGGGTGGCCTATTTTGAAAAAATAGGTGCTGTTCTGGGGGCGATCGTACGTGAACGCGGCGGGGTGGTGATCTTGGATCGCCGTGCGATCTTGCTGACCACCCAAAATATTGACATCACGGATGTCGCTATTGACCGTATTGATGCGCAACTGGGTGATGGTTCCTTGGGTCAGGCAAATGCGCCTGATGCACCGGTCACAACAGACTCCACAGAGAATTAAAGCGTTTTGACGGACACCTGAAACTGGGGAGTTCCAATCGCTTTAGGTCGATTTCCAAAGAGCCTACGGCAATAGCCGTTGTTTCGGGCGCGCCGAGTTGGTAATCAAAACAACAAGTATAAAAAAACTGCCGCCGAGGAACGGAGGCAAAGACAAAGGACGTGACCATGGTTGATGTGCCCGCCACCGCCGATATCCAGCTTATTCAGGAATGTATCCCACACCGCTACCCGTTTTTGCTGGTCGATAAGGTCGAGGACATCCGTGCCAAGGAATATGCTAAAGGCATTAAGATGGTCACGATGAATGAGCCGCATTTTCAGGGTCATTTCCCCGGATTGCCGATCATGCCCGGTGTGACGATCATCGAAGCGATGGCGCAAACCTCGGCTGTCATGGTTTCTTTGTCGCTGGATCTCGTTGGTTCTGGTGCGGTTGTTTACTTTATGGGCATCGACAGCGCCAAGTTCCGCCGCAAGGTGGTGCCTGGTGATAAGCTGGAGCTTGAAGTGACCACTCTGCGTGGTGGAGCCAAGGTTTGGAAATTCCACGGCGTTGCCAAGGTGGATGGCGAAGTGGCCTGTGAAGCGACCTTTATGGCGATGATCGACGTCACCGCTGGAAAGGGCTAAACCATGGGCGTTCAGGGGCGCATTGATCCAACCGCCAAGGTGCATGCAAGCGCGATCATCGACGAGGGTGCCACCATTGGCGCCAATTGCGAAATCGGTCCTCTGTGCACGGTGGGACCGGATGTGACGCTCGGCGAAGGCGTGGTTCTGAAATCTCATGTTGTCGTTACGGGGGACACTGAGATCGGCGACGACACGATTGTGTTTCCCTTTTCCGTCATTGGCGAAATCCCTCAGGATCTTAAGTTTTCGGGCGAAGACACCAAGCTGGTGATCGGCAAGCGAAACCGGATCCGGGAACATGTGACCATGAACACCGGGACCGCAGGCGGGGGCTATGTCACCCGCGTCGGCGATGACGGGCTCTTTATGGCCGGCTGCCATGTGGCCCATGACGCCCAGATTGGCAACAACGTCATTTTGGTGAACAACGTTGCGGTTGCGGGCCATGTGGCCATTGAAGACGACGTGATTGTGGGCGGTCTTTCTGGCATCCATCAATGGGTGCGCATTGGCCGCGGGGCCATTATTGGCGCCTTGTCGATGGTGACGGCAGATGTCTTGCCCTACGCACTGGTTCAGGGACCAAGAGCGGAACTTGATGGTCTGAACCTTGTGGGGCTGAAACGCCGTGGTGTGGCCCGGTCTGACATCACCGCCTTGCGCGCAGCCTTCCTGACGCTCAAGCAAGGCGAAGGCAGCTTTCAAGACCGCGCCAAACGCCTGTCAGAAGAGACCGACAGCGAATTTGTACGCGAGATGGTGGGTTTTATCATGGGCGAAAGCGATCGTGGCTTNNTTGCGGGGGCAGGGCAGCTGCCCCTGACAATTGCCGCGGCCAATCCTGATGCGCTGTTTTTGATCCTGAAAGGTGCAGAGGTAACCGCCCCTGAGGGGATGGAGCGGGGCGATGCCACCTATGAAAAGCTCGGCGCGCTCTTTAAGCGGTTGCGCAAAGCGGATGTGACCCATGTGGTTTTTGCGGGCAAAGTCGACCGCCCAAAGCTCAACCCCATGCGTATGGATATGACCACCCTTGGGCTGTTTCCACGGGTGAAAGCGGTGCTTGGCAAAGGGGATGATGCCCTTTTGCGCTTGGTGGCGCAGGTGTTTGAGGAACAGGGCTTTAAAGTCGTTTCTGCCAAAGATGTCACCGATGGGTTAAGCGTTGAGGCCAAGACAATTGGACGTCCGCCCTCAAACCAAGATCAAACGGATGCCACGCGCGCCATTGAAATCTTAACCGCCTTAGACGGTCAGGATGTGGCGCAAAGCGCCGTGGTTGCGGGCGGGCAATGTCTGGGGATCGAAAGCATTCAGGGCACAGATGCGCTTTTGTCTTACGTGGGCACCACGCCCGAACATCTGAAACGGGGCGCTAGGGGCGTCTTTGTAAAACGTCCCAAACAGGGCCAGGATGCCCGCATGGACACGCCAACCATCGGCCCCGAAACCATCTCGGCCATTGCAAAGGCGGGCTTGGGTGGGATTGTGATCCCATCACGCGATATCATTGTGCTTGAGCCGGATGAAGTGGAGCGTTTGGTGCTTGAACATGGGCTGTTTCTGGAGATCCGCGGATGAAAGTGTTTTTGATAGCGGGCGAGCCCTCCGGTGATCGCCTTGGCGCCGCTTTGATGGCGGGGCTAAAAACACTGGACCCAGAGGTTACATTCTGTGGGGTTGGTGGGGATAGCATGGCCAGCGAAGGGCTCATTTCGCAGTTTCCCATGTCGGAACTGTCGATCATGGGCATCGCAGAGGTTGCCCCGAAGTATTTTGACCTCAAACGTCGGATCCGCGAAACGGCACTGGCCGTGATCCGTGAACGTCCGGATGTTCTGGTCACCATCGACAGCCCGGATTTTTGCCTGCGGGTCGCCAGGATCGTGAAAGAAGAAGAGATCGAAGGCCAGACCTTGGGCCAAGATATTCCCATTGTGCATTACGTGGCGCCCTCGGTTTGGGCGTGGCGTCCGAAACGCGCGGAGAAGATGGCGCAATGGGTCGACCATGTGTTGGCGCTTTTGCCATTTGAACCGAAATACATGCAGGCGGCGGGCATGGGCTGTGACTTTGTCGGCCATCCCGTCGTGTCTGAACCCCAAGCGACGGAAAAGGCGGCACAAGAGTTTCGTGACGTTCATGGGTTTGGCGAGGGGCCGGTGATATTGGCATTGCCCGGATCAAGAAAAGGCGAGATTTCACGCCTTTCGGATCGGTTTGGTGAGGTTATTGGCCAAGTACAGAAGATCCATCCCAATACACGTGTTGTTGTGCCTATGGCGCAGGGGGTTGTTGATTTGGTGCGCGCGCAGACTGCCAACTGGCCGGTGCAACCGGTGTTGATCGCACCAGAAGATCGTGACGCCAAACGGGCCGCATTTAAGGCCGCCGACGTGGCCCTTGCCGCATCCGGCACCGTCTCAATCGAGCTTGCCGCCGCGGGCACGCCGATGGTGATTGCTTATGACATGAACTGGCTCAGCCGCATGTTAATAGGTCGGTTGCTAAAGGTGGACACGGTGACGTTGGTCAATCTGGTTTCCGAAACCCGCGCGGTGCCAGAGTTCCTTGGCGCTGAGTGCCAACCGGACCTGATTGCGCCTGCGGTTTTGGATCTGCTTGAGCATCGCCAGTCGCAAGATTACGCCATGGCGCTGACGATGCAGCGTTTGGGGCAGGGTGGGGAAGCACCGGGCCTAAGGGCGGCCCGGGCTGTGATGCGTGTGGTTGCGGATCAGAATGCCCACGACGCGTGATTATTGGGCCTCGACACCCTGTGCCAAAATCTCCTGAATTTGCGGAATGATTGTGGGCATTTTTTCCTGAACCATTTTTAAGACCATTGGTGTTTGACGTTCCGCAATCTGTGGCAGTTTGGTCATCGCCGCGCGCCCCAGGTCGGTTGCGTAAAAGTCGCGAATGGCTTTGATCTCATCAAAGGTAAACACCTCGGCCATCACCACGGATTGATCCTGCATGATGGTCAGCATCGGTTCGGTCATTTCATCTTGATACAGCTTTGAAATCTGTGCGATTTGCGCGTCGCTCAGGGGAATGTCCTTCGATCGGATGTCCGCCACAATCGGTTGCCACATGGTTTTGATCATCTCCGGCATGTTGATGTCTTGCAATGTGGCCTCGATGTATCCTGTGGCAAGCGCAAGCCGTTGTTCATAGGTCTCTTCTGCCAAGGCGGGGGTGCTTAGGGTGGCCGCGATGGCGAGGGCAGAGATGAATTTTCGCATGAAATTTCCTTTCGACTCATTTGCTCGGATCATCCTTGACCCAATCAAGCGACACAACGACATTGGTCAAGTCAGTGTGAAAGAACCCGGAAATAGGGAACTTTGAAAGGGACAGATGAGAAAGGCGGGCCTTAGCCGCGCCAAATCCATCCGCCGCCAAAGATGCGCGAGCTTTCAGTGTCATAAAACACGCTGGCCTGACCGGGGCTGACACCTTCTTCGGCGGTTAAAAGCTCCACTTCGGCCTCTGTTTCCGAAATCGGTCGCACAATGGCATCACGCGGCGGACGGGTGGAGCGGATTCTGACGCCCAAATGCCATTCTTTACGGGACATAAAGGGTTCATCCCCCAGCCAGTTGATCTCGCGGACAGGCACTGTGCGCGTCGCCAACAGCTCTTTTGGGCCAACGACAACCTGCTTGGCATCCACATCCAGTTTGACCACGTAAAGCGGATCCGCAAGTCCACCAATACCCAAACCACGTCGCTGCCCAATGGTATAATGCAGCACGCCGTTGTGTTTTCCCAAAACCCGACCATCCGCATGAACAATATCACCGGGTTCCGCCGCCCCGGGGCGCAACTTTTCAATCACGCCTGCGTAATTTCCGTCGGGCACAAAACAAATATCCTGACTGTCGGGCTTGTCTGCCACTTCCAGCCCGTATTTGCGTGCCAAAGCACGGGTTTCGTCTTTCGTTTTCAAATGCCCCAATGGAAAGCGCAGGTAATCCAGCTGTTCCGGTGTCGTTGAGAACAGGAAATAGCTTTGGTCGCGCATCGGATCTGCGGCGGAATGCAGCTCTGCTCCGTCAGCCCCTGACATACGCTGAATGTAATGACCCGTGGCCATGCAATCGGCCCCCAAATCACGCGCGGTCTCAAGCAGGTCTTTGAACTTCACCCGTTCATTGCAACGAATACAGGGGACCGGTGTGGCCCCCGCCAAATAGCTGTCCGCAAACTCTTCAATCACCGCTTCCTGAAAGATGTTCTCATAATCGAGCACATAATGCGGAAACCCCATGCTTTCCGCCACACGCCGCGCATCATGAATATCAACGCCCGCACAACACGCCCCTTTTTTGGCCAAAGCAGCCCCGTGGTCATAAAGCTGGAGCGTGACACCAACCACATCATAACCTTCTTCGGCCAGCATCGCGGCCACAACCGAGCTGTCCACGCCGCCTGACATGGCAACCACCACGCGAGTGTCGGCAGGAGACTTGGTAAATCCAAGTGAATTTACGGTGGTTTCGATGTTCATTACTAATCCCTTCCAAGAGAGAACCAAAATATAGGAAAATTCGAACGAACAACAAGGGCCTGCTTCACCTCTCTTTAAGTCTGTCACTGCAAAGTGTCGTTCAGGAGCAAATTGAGGGATGTTTTTTATGTATCTGAAGAAAGTAGAGGGGCCGCGCGCGGTGACCCTGCCCGATGGAACCGTCATGACGCGGGCGGATTTACCCCCGTCCGAGACGCGACGCTGGGTTGCAAGCCGTAAATCAGCCGTTGTTAAGGGGATCGCCTATGGGTTGATCGGTGAAGATGAGGCCATGCGGATGTATGGATTGTCACGAGATGAGCTGACTGAGTGGCAATCTGCGTTAAAAATACACGGTGAAGCAGCTTTAAGAGCCACAGCGCTTCAAAAATATAGACAACCCTAGGGGGAATTCGCTAAAAGTTCTCTTAGGGTAACGGGTGATTAACCATTTGGAGGGATGCTGCTTGCAATCGGAATGATATTATTAAGCGGAGAATCCCGATATGCGAATTTTGCTGGTGGAAGACGACCCCACAACGTCCCGCAGTATTGAGCTTATGCTCACACATGCAAACTTGAATGTTTACGCCACAGATATGGGCGAAGAAGGCATCGATCTTGCAAAACTATACGACTATGATTTGATCCTTTTGGATCTGAATCTGCCCGACATGAACGGGCATGAAGTGCTGCGACAGTTGCGGATGTCTCGAATTGAAACACCCATTCTGATTTTGACCGGTGCCGATGACACTGAAAATAAAATCAAAGGCTTCGGATTTGGTGCCGATGACTACATGACCAAACCCTTCCATCGTGAAGAGCTGGTTGCCCGTATTCACGCCATTATCCGTCGTTCAAAAGGTCATTCCCAGTCAATCATCAAAACCGGGAAGATCTCGGTTAATCTCGATGCAAAAACTGTCGAAGTTGATGGGCGTACCGTTCATTTGACGGGTAAGGAATACCAAATGCTGGAGCTTCTCTCGCTTCGTAAGGGGACAACCCTGACGAAAGAGATGTTCCTAAACCATCTCTATGGTGGGATGGACGAACCCGAGCTCAAAATCATTGACGTGTTCATCTGTAAGCTTCGTAAAAAACTGTCCAATGCTACAAGCGGTGACAATTATATCGAAACCGTTTGGGGGCGCGGCTATGTCCTGCGTGACCCGGAACCCGCAGAATATGATGCCCAGCTTGCCATGGGCGCCTAGTATTTTTCAAAGGGATTCTCTTAAACTTGGTGGCCAGATGGCCACCAGGTTTTTTTACATGTACACTGGACGTTCATATCGTCTCGGGCCTATCTGTTAAGCAAGACAGTGTGGAGAGATCGATGGTGCACGACCTATCAAAGACAAACATAAACGACCTGACAATTGAGGGCGCTCGTGCAGAGTTGAAGCGCCTTGCCGAACTTCTTTTAGCGGCAAACAAACAGTACCATACAGAGGACGCACCTGAACTGTCAGACGCTGCGTATGATCTGGAAAAGCAACGCAATCAGGCGATTGAAGCTCGCTTTCCCGAATTGGTTCGCCCTGATAGTCCTTCGTTTCAGATTGGGGCCGCGCCGTCCTCGGGCTTTTCCAAGATTAAACATGAAAGACGGATGATGAGCTTGAGTAATGCTTTTTCCGTTGAAGATGTTCAGGAATTTGATGCACGGGTAAGAAGCTTTCTAGGCATCCATCCAGAGGAAGCTTTGGCCTATACCGCAGAGCCAAAAATCGACGGACTGTCGTTATCGTTAAGATATGAAAATGGGCATCTCGCTTCAGCAGCCACGCGTGGCGATGGCACAATTGGTGAGGACGTGACTGAAAATGCAAAAACAATTATAGACATCCCGCACCACATTGAAAACGCACCGGAAATACTCGAGGTGCGCGGGGAAGTGTATATGTCTCACGTCGATTTTCAGAACCTGAACACCCGCCAATTGGGGCTTGGTGATAAACCATTTTCGAACCCAAGGAATGCTGCGGCTGGATCTCTTCGACAATTGGATGTGAACATTACAAAATTGCGGCCCCTTCGTTTTTTTGCTTATGCGTGGGGCGTGTTGTCAGAGGAGATTGGCGACACGCAGCTGTCTTCCGTAAAGGCGCTTTCGAGTTTTGGTTTTAAGGTTAACAACCTGACGCAACGATTTGAAAATACCAATGAATTGATCGAGCATTATCGGCTGATTGAAAAGCAAAGATCCACCCTTGGCTATGACATCGACGGGGTTGTTTATAAAGTGGATAAACTTGATTTCCAACACCGGCTTGGATTTCGGTCAACGACACCACGATGGGCAATTGCACATAAATTTCCTGCTGAACGGGCTTGGACACGGCTAGAGGGAATTGATATTCAAGTTGGCCGCACAGGGGCCCTTAGCCCGGTGGCAAGGCTTGCGCCCGTGACGGTGGGCGGTGTCGTGGTTTCAAATGCGACATTGCACAACGAAGATTACATATTGGGTCGCGACAACACGGGCGCTGACATTCGAAACGGGAAAGATATTCGGGTTGGGGATTGGGTTGAGGTGTATCGCGCTGGCGATGTTATCCCAAAAATATCCGATGTTGATCTTTCAAACCGCCCCGACGGCGCGTGTCCGTTTGTTTTTCCAACCACCTGCCCAGAATGTGGATCCGATGCCGTTCGGGAACCGGGGGACGCCGTCCGCCGCTGTGTCGGAGGGTTGATTTGCCCTGCTCAAGCTGTTGAAAAACTGAAGCATTTTGTCTCTCGCGGTGCCTTTGATATCGAAGGGCTTGGGGCCAAGCAAATTGAAATGTTCTATGGCGACGACATGTTACCGATTCGCGAACCTGCTGATATTTTTACCCTTTCTGGCCGTGATCAAAACGCTTTGGCCCGGTTGCAGAACCGAGAGGGATGGGGTGCAAGATCCGCTGAGAAACTTTTTGCGGCCATTGAAAATCGTCGATCAATACCACTCAATAAACTCATTTTCGCGCTTGGCATTCGCCATGTTGGCGAAAACTCTGCAAATCTATTGGCGAGGAGTTTCGGAAGTTGGGAAAGGTTCGAGCAGGCCGTGACTGCGGCCGCTGAGAAAGGCGAGGTTTGGGAGGAGTTGCTTGCAATTGATGGCATTGGCGAGGTTTTGGCCTCCTCGCTGGTCGCTGCCTTTGCGCAGGTTTCTGAACGAAATTCAATTGATCGGCTGGCGCGACATTTGACAATTCTTCCGGTTGAAAACACATTAAACTCGGACAGCCCAGTTGCGGGGAAAACGGTGGTTTTCACTGGAAGCCTTGAAAAGATGACTCGCGCAGAAGCCAAGGCCCGGGCAGAAGGGCTGGGCGCCAAGGTTGCTGGTTCGGTTTCGTCAAAAACGGACCTTCTCGTGGCGGGACCAGGGGCAGGGTCAAAGGCAAAAAAGGCATCAGAATTGGGAATTGAGATCCTTGATGAAGATGGCTGGTTGACACTGGTCGGGGACGCCTAGATGTCCGCTCGCCCAGAGATTTTATTTCCATTGTTTTCCGAGTTGGAGAGCCTGTCTGGCGTCGGCGCAAAGACGGCGAAAGCCTTTGCCGCTCTTCGTATTGATGCGCCTCGCGATTTGCTGTTTTCATTGCCTTATGCCGGGATTGACCGAAAATTCAGGGCCTCCATTTCAGAAGTCGAGCCCGGACAAGTTGCGACCGTAGAAGTCGAAGTTCTGTCCCATCACCCCGGTCGGAACAAGCAAGCGCCTTATCGCGTCATTGTTCGGGACGCACTAACCGACTTTACTTTGGTTTATTTCCACGCTCAGCCAGCTTGGTTATTGGACAAGCTTCCGGTTGGTGCAAAACGTGTTGTTTCCGGAAAAGTAGAAAGCTTTGACGGACATTTTCAGATGGCGCATCCCGATTTTCTGGTGGCCCCAAAAGATGTGGGGCAAATTCCCGATTTCGAACCTGTTTACGGGTTAACTGCCGGGGTCACTTCAAAACTTATGATCCGCGCCATTCGCGAGGTTTTGACGCGTGCGCCTGCATTGAAGGAATGGGTCGATCCGGAGTTGAAAAAGCAAGAACATTGGCCCGATTGGATAGACGCACTGCGATCAGCGCATGCACCAGTGGGGCCGGACGATGTGTCGCCGAACTCACCGGCGCGTCGGCGATTGGCTTATGATGAATTGTTTGCACATCAATTGACCTTGGCGTTGGCCAGATCCCAACTGAGAAAGGGGCATGGTCAAGTCAGCTTGGCAACGGGCGTGTTGCAGACAAAAGTACTGAACGCGCTGCCTTATAGCCCAACCAATGCGCAATCGCGTGCAATCGAGGAAATTTCTGCAGATATGGCGGCGGGCGCGCGGATGAACCGCCTGTTGCAGGGGGATGTGGGTGCTGGGAAAACACTTGTTGCCCTGATGGCTTTGCTGATCGCCGTTGAAGCTGGCGGGCAGGGGGTGATGATGGCCCCGACGGAAATATTGGCGCGACAACATCTTGCTGGCATTCGTCCTCTCGCAGAGCACGCGGGTGTGGTTGTGGAAATCCTAACCGGGCGTGACAAGGGGGCTGAGCGGCGCAGAAAGCTTGATGCATTGGCAAATGGAGATATCCAAATACTAGTGGGAACCCACGCAGTTTTCCAAAGTGATGTGATATTTCAAAATCTTAGGCTTTCAGCTGTTGATGAACAGCATCGATTTGGTGTTGCACAAAGAATGCTGCTTGGGGAAAAAGGAAATGCGTCGGACGTGTTGGTCATGACGGCAACGCCCATTCCGAGAAGCCTTTCTTTGGCGCAATATGGCGATATGGATATCTCCGTACTGGATGAAAAACCCCCAGGGCGACGCCCTATCCAAACTGTTTTGATCTCGTCCAATCGGCTGGATGAGGTTGTTTCGCGACTTCGCGCCGTTATCAAAGACGGGGCGCAAGCCTATTGGGTCTGTCCGTTGGTGGATGAAAGCGAAGTGATGGATTTGACCGCGGCGGAGGAGAGGTTCAAACATTTGCGCGCGGCTTTGGGGGAGACCTCAGTTGGGCTCGTGCATGGTCAAATGCCATCGCAGGAAAAAGATGCCGCCATGCAATCTTTTCAAAACGGGGAAATCCAGGTTCTTGTTGCGACCACCGTCATCGAAGTTGGCGTAGATGTGCCAAATGCAACAATAATGGTCATCGAAGGGGCGGAACATTTTGGGCTTGCCCAATTGCATCAGTTGCGCGGGCGTGTCGGGCGAGGCCAGGCCGCGTCGACCTGTGTTTTGCTCTATCGGGCCCCTTTGACCTCTGGTGGCGAAAACCGGCTTAAAACCATCCGGGATACCGAGGACGGATTTGTTATTGCAGAAGCGGATCTGGCGATGCGTGGTGCTGGCGACCTTATTGGCACGGCGCAATCTGGTCTTCCGAACTTTTGGATTGCAGATTTGGAACACCAAGCCGGTTTAATGGCAATCGCTCAGAAGGATGCCCGTGTGTTACTTGGGCAAGACCCCAAACTTGAAACCGCGCGAGGGCGCGCGGCGCGTGTTCTTCTTTGGCTAATGCGACAAGATCAAGCTATTCGTTTGATTTCAGTTGGTTAGAAAGTATTTGCTTGTTTTGTTCGCGAATGTTCTTAAAAAGTTCTTTACATATTCTTCTCGATATGAGAACAAAGTGGCAACAAATGTTTAACGCCACACCATAACGAGCAGGAGGGAAGAACATGATGAAACAGGTGAAAGACGTATTGGCCCGTTCATCCGCCACTATTTGGCAGGATACAATCGGCGGAATGTCTCTTTTAATTGTTTTGTTTGCCGCTCTTCACTTGCCTGGCATGTTGTGACGTTCACCTGAGTTTCTGTCCTGCGGCCGGTCCGGTTATGCATCCTGTCCCAAATTTGATGCATTGACGGTTCACTGCCCGTCATCTGTCCTAAATCAGGGTGATTTGCCTCATTCCCACCCTGAAACCGGAATGACCCGATCCGCAACTTGCGCCGCCTCCCTTGTGGAGTGCGGCGTTTTTTTATCCGTCCGCCCGGTAGCCCATGCGAAGGCCCCCCCAGTGTTTTCCATTTACAAAAATGGGGGCTGATAAGTCCTTCATCAGTACAAATTCACCGCCGCCCATATCCCGGCGATAGACCTGAAGTAAAAAAGGGGCCTTTGACTGGCCAGATTTCAAACCGACCCTATCATTGAATATAACGCGATTTCTGCAATTGGCGGTATTCCAGACCGGATCAGAGCCCTGCGGTTTTGAAAACTTGGCATTATGGGTTGGCAAATATCCGTGATCATCAATTGCCACGCAAAAGATAATATCCGCATTGCTTCTTAGGGCGGCTTCGAGGATGGGCGGCAAAATGCGATCTGTTAACTTGGTGAACGGGGCAAGGACCTGCTGCGGGTTTGTGTTCGGAATAGGTGTATATTCGCGATGAAACAGCTCTTGTTCACCGATTGCTCCGTGATTGATCGCATCGCTAAACAGCTCGGAAATGTTCTTTGCATCCTCTTGCACACGGTCGATAAAAGGCTGGTCGGTCGATCGACCTCCAAATGCCACGGTTCGTTGGACAATTCCCTCTGAAAGGTCGATCAGCCGATCTGTTTTTTGACTGACAAAATGTACACCTTTTGCCGTTTCACGAACGGTTCCGCCAATCTGTTCAAAAGATGGAAGAAAATTCTCGACCGCGTCGCGAACCTTTTCTGACTCAGCGATAATATGTTCTGTTCTTGCGGCGGATTTTTCTGTTGCCTGCGCAATACGTCCCATGGCGTCATCTGCGTCCTGGGAATCGCAAAGCACTGTTTCCGCAGTTTTTTCGATTTTATTTGTCTCTTCGTTGAGCTTTTCAACCTTCTTTGAGAGATTCGTCACATTGGCTGAAATCTGCTCAGCAGAATGGGCAGTTTTCCCAGAGAGTTCATTAATGGCCTCGGCAACAACTGCAAACCCGCGCCCCGCATCCCCCGCCCGTGCAGCTTCGATTTTCGCGTTGATCGCAAGGATGTTCACTTGTTTGGCAATGGATGCAATTTCGTCATTTGCACTGAAAACCGCGTGTAAGGATTCGGCCATTTCCGACATTTGCTCTGAGAGATGCTTCACCCAACCTGCGATGTCTTTTGATTGCTCGCCCCCTTTTCGAACAAGCTCAACAGAGGCTTGAACCGTTTCCAGCGTGGATTGGGAGCTTTCGAGCAATGCCGACATGGATGTCCGCACATGGGTGTTGGCGGTCAGCACATTTTTGGCCTGATGAGACAAGGCGGTAACTGATCTCAGCTGGTTTCCGCTTTTTTGATCAACATCAGATAAAAAGCCAGCAATATCCACAACGTCATATGCTAGTTGCGACCCGATTTTTGCGAGTTCGGACATTCGGAAGTCGGTTTCTGGTGCCGGTACGAAGTCTTGATTTTCGATCACGATACGTCTCCTAGGATGAGGATTTGTACCGGGTTGAAATTTAAAATCAGTTAAGCGGCATCCACCGCATCAATCGCCGCCAAAGCCGCATCAAACGCCAATAGAATAGAGGCGTGACGGTTCTTATACTCGCGCGCAGGTGACAGGACCTCATAAGCCTCAAAGGGGGCGCTGGGATTGGGTCCGGTTGCTTTTAACATTGCCGAAAGCTGATCCCGCCCGGATTGAAGGTCTGCGCGGCTTAGCCCAATGACAGATTTCCCCAAAATCGCCGCAGATGCCTGCCCAAGGGCACAGGCCTTAACATTTTGAGAATATTGAGAAACCTTACCATCCTCTAAGATCACACTGGCAGAGACCGTAGAGCCACATAAGGGCGCACGTACTTTTGCCTCGCCGTCGGGCGCGCAGAGGGGCTGCAGATGCGGGATCTGCGATGCCAGACCAAGAATTTGCTTGGAATACAGTTTGATCAGGTCGCTATCGCTCATATCTCGGCTGCCTTTTCCTGGGTGGCGCTTGCGGGTTCAACTCCCTAAATAGGTCTGTGTCAGGGAAATGGAAAGGATGCCAGATGCAATTTGACGTAGACAGCCTGAAATTCGATGATCGCGGCCTGATCCCGGCCATTGCACAGGATGATATCTCTGGCGAAGTCCTGATGATGGCCTGGATGAATGCTGATGCTGTCAGACGCACCTTAGAGACCGGCAAAGTGACCTATTGGTCCCGTTCGCGTCAAAGCTTTTGGATCAAGGGTGAAAGCTCTGGAAATGTACAGGAACTGGTGGATTTCCGATTTGATTGTGACCGGGATTGTTTGCTGGTTCGGGTCAAGCAAACCGGCCCTGCGTGTCATACAAATCGCCGGTCCTGTTTTTATACGGCTGTTCGCGAGGGTGGCGAAGTCGAATTGATGAAGCCAGAGCATTAAGCTATTACAATCCAATCATTTTTCGAATGTCAGTAGGGGTGGCCCCCTCTGCGCGATATGTGGCAATGGCGCGCGCGTCGTCACGTTTGGCCAGCCGTTTTCCGGCGTCGTCACGGATCAAACCGTGGTGATGATAGACCGGAGTGGTCAGCCCTAAAAGGCTCTGAAGCAGGACATGAATGGGGGTGGCCTCAAACAAATCCTGGCCGCGCACAACATGGGTGACGCCCTGAAACGCATCATCCAAAACCACAGACAAATGGTAAGAGGTGCCAAATCCTTTGCGGGACAGAACCACGTCGCCAACGCGATGGATCAAGTCATCCGGCGTGAACTCAACATCGCCGGTTTCCCCATTTGGCCCTTCACCTAACTCTTTAAAATATCCGTATGATACGAATGGGTTATCGGGTTCTGTTTGTGTTTTGAAAAGATCGGATTCACGCGTTGCGCGGGCCATATCCAAGCGCAAAACGGTATCCATTGGGCGGGGGTGTTCTTCGGGAAAGAAACCCGCAGGAAGTCCCCGACATGTACCGGGGTATACAAGCCCATCTGGGCCCATCAGCGGCGCGCCTTCCTGTGGGGCAGACAATGCCTCTTGAATATCACGACGACGACAGGTGCAGGGGTACAGCAATCCCATGTTCCACAGCTTATCGAGCGCGGTGTCATACGCCGCTTGCCGTGTCTGTTGTCGCAAACAGGGCGTGGGCCAGCAAAGGCCAAGCCAGGTCAGGTCTTGGTATATCTGTTCTTCCCACTGGGGTTTTGAGCGCTCACGGTCAATGTCTTCGATCCGAAGCAGGAAGTCCCCACCATTTTTAACCGCCATATCATGTGCCAAAAGCGCGGAATAGGCGTGGCCAAGGTGCAGGGGGCCTGTGGGGCTGGGTGCAAATCGTGTGGTAAATTCAGACATTTACACCCAACCCTTTAGTTGAAATTAGCGAGCCACGCTGTCCAGTCCGCTTTCGCCCGATCGGTATAGGCTTTGTAACGATCCTTGCGACCACGGCGCCCGCCTTTCAACCCGTCAACAGGTTGAAACAGGCCAAAATTGACGTTCATCGGCTGAAAGGTTTTCGCCTCAGCACCGCCCGTGATGTGATGGATCAACGCGCCCATGGCGGTGTCTTGCGGCACCACTGGAAGCTCGTGTCCTAGGATCTCAGCGGCGGCCATGCGCCCGGCGATCAACCCCATCGCGGCACTTTCCACGTAGCCTTCCACGCCGGTCACTTGGCCTGCAAAGCGCAAATTGGGGCGGGATTTCAGGCGCAGTTGATTGTCTAAAAGGGTGGGAGAGTTCATAAATGTGTTGCGGTGAATGCCACCCAAGCGTGCAAAATTCGCATCTTCCAAACCTGGAATTGATTTAAAAACAGTAGTTTGCGATCCATACTTCATCTTAGTTTGAAAGCCGACAATGTTGAATAATGTGCCTAGCGCATTGTCGCGGCGCAGCTGGACAACCGCATAGGGTTTTTCATCCGGCTTATGGGCGTTTGTCAGACCAACCGGCTTCATTGGCCCAAATCGTAGCGTTTCGCGTCCGCGTTCAGCCATCACCTCAATCGGCAAACAACCATCAAAATACCCAGCGGTTTCACCCTCGTGAAATTCGGTTTTGTCGGCGGCCAAAAGCGCGTCGATAAAGCCTTCGTATTGGTCCTTGGTCATCGGGCAATTGAGGTAGGCTTTTTGCTCTTCCTCGGTCTCGCCTTTGTCATATCGTGACTGCGCCCAAACCACATCCATGTCGATGCTGTCGGCGTAAACAATTGGCGCGATGGCGTCGAAAAATGCCAAAGCGTCCGCACCGGTTTCCGCCTGAATGGCGTCACCAAGGGCAGGGCTGGTCAAGGGGCCGGTTGCGAATATCCAATTGCCTTCATTGGGTAATTCGGTGACTTCGCCATATTCCACCGTGACATTCGGCAGCGCCATCAACTGTGCGGTCACGTCAGCTGCAAAGGGATCACGATCGACCGCCAAAGCGCCACCAGCGGGCAGTTTATGCCGGTCCGCCGTGGTCATAATCAAGCCGTTTGCCGCGCGCATTTCCCAATGCAACAAGCCAACCGCATTCTGTTCATCATCATCAGAACGGAAGGAATTTGAGCAGACCATTTCCGCAAAATCCCCGGTGCGATGGGCAAAGGTTTCCACCTTGGGCCGCATCTCATGCAGCACCACATCCACACCCATTTTGGCCGCTTGCCAAGCCGCCTCGGAGCCGGCCATTCCGCCGCCGACAATATGCAAAATCTTATCAGTCATCTTTTCTTTCATGGGGGTCAAATAGGTGAAAATCAGTGAAAAGAAAAGCCCGTGTGGGGCGATCTAGGGGCGGGCCGAAACTTTAAACAGTTTAAAGATTTGAAACCGGAAACTTTAAACTGTTTACAGGTCCAATTGCCAAAACTGTAAACTCTTTAAAGGCCACAAAGTGGGAAATTAGAGGTGGTCCTAGATTT
>DDMF01000115.1:0-8653 GCA_002340515.1 Rhodobacteraceae bacterium UBA2553
GCTAAAGTCAGCGCAAAACACCCGCAACAAGCACCATTGCCGCGCGAGCGGCTTCGTCCTAGAGCCCAAAGCGGCAGTCACAACTTCTTGCTGCATGTGCTCGCCGCGCAAATCTTGCTGCAGCTGCAATAGTTTTGGTTTCGGTCTGCGAATGCGGTAGCGGTCATTCGATTGAGACGGCACAGAGCCAACGGAGTCGGCAAGTGGTTATCTCACGATGATACCTTAATTTGGCCGTTGGTAATTCGAACCCACAAGGAAAATAGATCAGTTCCTGGGTTCTAAAGACTCAAAAAGCCGAGAGGGCGTCTTGGTGAGCGAAAGAAGGTCGGCTTGCAAGGAATGATATATGTCTGGCTTTCCGACAAATTGGGTTTCGCAAGGTGCCCCTGCAGCGTTCAACTCCGGAAACCAACCACCATGCTCACGATCGATAAAGTTGTCTTGCGCAAATGTCCAGATTTGCGTGTACCAATCAGTGAAGCTTCTGGACGGACATACGTTTTGACATACGGCAAGGGCACCCAAAGCTTCTGTAACAGGCCACCAATAGCGATCGCGAACTGCAACACGTCCATCTAAATCGAGAGTGTAGCAGAAACCTCCTTCTGGCAGCCATGCATCAGAAAGCGCACGCGAGATGAGATTTGTAGCGTGTTCCACTGCGTCAGAATCCGGCTTTCCGGACAAGTCCCAATGCTGGATGAGAAGCCGTCCCAATTCAAAAGAATGCCCAGGGGTGGACCCTGCAGGGCGAAACATTGGATTTCCCGCGTAAGTTGGATCAATCTGCCAGTCTTTGGTAAAATGCTCTGGTATCCGCCAATCATATTGTTGGGCAACGACGCCAACGAAAAAGTCCAATATCTGCCCGGCACGGTGCAGATAAGTATCCTCTCCGGTGGCCTCATATGCTGTCAATAATGCTTCGACGCCATGCATATTTGCATTCATACCTCGGTATGAAGAAAATGCCGTCCAGTCCCTTTGATACTCTTCCCGAAACCGACAGTAATCTTTGTCCCAGTAATGTGCATCAAGGACACTGGTGACGTCTTCGATCAATCGATCAGCATCGAGATGTCCAGCCTTTTTGGCACTTGCAGCGGCAAGCAGAACGAACACATGGCCATACGCTAGTTTAAGACCGTCGACGACAGCTGTACCATCGACCTGCCAGCAACAACCGCCGTGATCTTGATCTCGATGCCAATTCCAAAGTGCATCCATGCCGGCATCAATCATCTTGTCCGCACCTTCGTGGCCGAGGGCCTTTCCCAGTGCAAATGAATGTATCATACGGCTTGTGGTGTGAAGCTCTTGCGCAGTTTCAGGCTTTGGTGACCCATCCCAATTCAGACTGCAAAATCGTCCATCAGGGCGTAAGCTTTGCTCAAAGAAAGTTAGCTGCCTGCGCGCATTATCTTGTAACCATCTCAGGTGCTCGACACCATCTGGCGAAAACGAAATGTTGTGGTTTGGCGTCATAGGTAATGTGTCTCAAAAAATTCGTGAAAACTCTAGTCCCAGCACGGGTGTGACTACTTGTGGATCAGTAACCGGCAAGACTTGGCAACCAAGTCACCAGGCCAGGAAACACCGTGATTATGAACATGACCCCGTAGAGCGTGATGATAAACGGAATTGATTCCCTGAAGATCGGCCCAACTGGTATTTTTGTTAAACCACCGACAATGAAGACCATGAGTCCCATCGGTGGCGTGATCATCGACACCATCATGTTCAACACGATGATGACGCCAAAATGCACCATATCGACGCCCGCAGCCTGAAGTCCTGGCAAGAGCGCGGGGATAACGACGTACATCATCGGTGCCTTGGTTAGGAACATACCCATCAAGATGAATGCGGCATGCACCACAAACAACAATTGCAATTGCGAGATATCAAGAGAAAGGATGAAAGCCGTGATCGCACCGGTCACCTTTTCGACCGTAAAGACGTAGTTGAGCGCAAAGCCACCACCAATAAGTAGGAACACCATCGCGGATTGCCGCGCACTCTCAGCGAGCGCGAGATAAAGAGCGCGCCACGATGTCTTGCGATAAAGAAAGACTGATAGCAAAATCGCGTACGTGCCTGCGGCTGCGGCTGCCTCGGTTGGCGTGAAGATCCCGGAATATATCCCACCCAATAGTATAATAGGCATAAGGAGCGGACCGATGGCTTTGATGGTCGCAGTTAGGATCGCCGCTCCAGCCATGCGGGGTTCTACCGGGAACCCACGTCGGCTTGATTGCCAAGCCACGAGTACCATGAGGACAACACCCATGATGAGACCCGGAATAATACCGGCAAGAAAGAGCGCACCGACGGAGGCGCCGGAAAAGAAGGCATAAACCAGCATCGGAATTGACGGTGGTATAATTGGACCAATAGACGACGATGCGATAGTTACGGCTGCTGCGTAAGGCGCTGGATAGCGATCGCCGTCGCGCATCATCTTAATCAGAACTTGCCCGATACCGGAGGCATCTGATGTGGCATCGCCACTCATGCCGGAAAAGATGATAGAGGACACGATATTTACTTGCGCGATACCACCGGGGCGATGCCCGACCAACGCACGGCAAAACGTTAGCAATCGTTCACTTATGCCGCCATGATCCATGACTTTGGCTGTGAAGATGAATAGAGGGATGGCGATCACGATGATATTTTCGACAGAGGCGAAAATGACCCGTTCGGCCATAAGGCTGACATCGGCACCTGCGGTCAGCGCGTATACAACGACGGTTGAGATCATGACAAACCCGATGGGAAGGCCCAGTAGGATTTGAACGCCGAAATAGATTGCGGCCCACATTAATGGATCGGACATCTAGAAATCCCTTTCGTCGGAGCCAAATCGCAGTTGTCGAAAGGCATCGAGGAAACCTCGAACAGCATAGACCACAACAAAAACGATCATGAGCACAAAGAGGTGCCCCAGATTGAATTGGAGAGCGAAGGTTCTCTCCTTATACATCCATTCCAGAACACGGACGGTATCCGGAATTGATAACAACATGACTATGGAGAACAGCGATAACGACAGAGCACGCAAAACACCCGTCACTCTGCGCGGGAGTAGGTCCATGACCAGATCAAGAGCGACATGTTCCCGAAGCGGCATTTGTGTTGCTGCGGTAAATAAGCTCACCGTGACAAAGAGAATGCCTGCAATCTCCAACGACCAGACAAGAGGGTCACGCAGCACATAACGAAAGAAAACCTGGAGCACGAAGGTCAGGAAGAGGGCCGCGAACAGGCTCGCCGATATCCATTCGAAGACCTGTGTGATCCTGAACAATACGCCCTTTGGAGAAGTGGTGTGCTCTTCGCGCTCTGACATGGGGTCCGCTTTCGCTCATTTCTTGCTTGAAGGCGGCCCGATCACTGTAGGGCCGCCTTCCATTTGCCTGAAGCTGTTGGATTAGTTTGTCATCGCCGAACAGCCATCACCGATATCCATGTTCGCAATCGCGTCGAAAACACCATCTTCCCAATCTGCAGCCAACTCACTGCTCTGGAAAGCCGCAAGGACAGCCGTTCTGAACGACTCGCGGTCAGGGTCTGTAAACACCACACCCTCTGCCTCAATTGTGGCGCGAAGTGATGCTTCGAGGTCCATAACATTTTGGGTATAGGCATCCATGGCGACCTGAGCACCTTCCGTCACAACTGTTTGCTGTTGCTCAGTCAGATTTGCCCAACTGCGTGAGGAAAAGGCCGGGAATTGGATCAGGACCTTGTGGTTGGTCGTCACGATCTGCTCCGTAACTTCATAGAACTTTTGGGAATAAATCAACGTTAGCGGATTCTCCTGCGCGTCTACTGTTCCCGTTTGCAATGCCAGATAAAGTTCAGAGAACGGAACTGGAGTAGGGTTTGCTCCTAGTCCTTCGCCCATCAGAATGTTGGCTGGCGACGGCACAACACGCAACGACAAACCGGCCAGATCGGCGGGGGTTTGAACATCGCGTTGTTCGCGCAGGTTCAACGTCCGCGTGCCTTGATATGCAGCACCCATTAGACGAATGCCCATCGCATCGTCGGTTTCAGTAGCAATTTTGTCCATTAGGACGCTGTCACGAAACGCACAGATATGATCTGGACCGGTCAAGAGATAGGGCGTGTCCAGAATGCTCCATGCCGGTATTTGTTCTGACAGCCACGCGGGTGACATATATCCGGCGTCGATCGTTCCACGACCAAGAGCCTGACCTTGTTTACCCTGTTCGACCAATGACGCACTGTCGAAAACGTCTACTTCAAGGTCAGAATTTTCTTCAATGTAGGCCTCCCAGACGCGCAGTGCGACGGCATCGGGGTCATTTCCGCTACCGACGGTCGAGAATTTAAGTGCTTCAGCTTGGACAGATGTAGCCATCACGCCAAGAGCAAGGACAGAGCTTGCTGTAATTGTTGTCAAAAGTTTCATGTTTTTCCTCCCTGAACATGAATTATTCGTCGTAGGTCGTTGACGATAGCTACATATCAACATAGCATGTTGTCAACATAGCATGCCACTTTTTTGTAAATGCACGCTCAATTCTCAACCAATAGGCGATCTAATGGACAATTTACGTGGATATTTCGCGGCTCTTCCGACACCGTTTACTGCTGACGGCCAAAAAATTGCTGAAAGCGCTCTGGGCGATTTGACAAAAGCGAACATCGATTCTGGTCTGAATGGCCTCTACATTGGAGGAAGCACAGGTGAAGCGTTCCTAATGTCTGTGTCAGAGAGAGAAACGGTCCTGCAGACTGTGGCTGACGCAGCCGACGGAAAAACCGTACTGATGGCGCATGTAGGCGACCCAAATCCTGCGGTCTCTGGGCATCTTGCAAAAGTCGCAGAAAAGGCAGGCTATGATGTCATCTCGGCTGTACCGCCGTTTTATTATAGCTACAGTTTCGCTGAAATCACTGAACATTATCGTTGGCTGGCAAGTCAAACCGACCTTCCGTTCGTAATCTATAATTTTCCAGCGCTGTCTGGAGTGAAGTGGTCGGCAGCGAATTTGGCAGATCTACTCAAGCTGCCAAACGTGGTGGGGGTAAAGAACACCTGTGCTGATCTCTATGCATTTGAGCAATTACGCCGCGCCGCGCCGGATAGCATCTTGTTGTATGGGTTTGACGAAACGCTACTTTCAGGTCTTGGATTGGGTGCAGATGGTGGCATTGGATCGACTTATAATGTGCAGGCCGCGCGAATTTTGGCGATCGCAAAAGCCCATAATGAAGGACGGGTTGAAGATGCGCGGAAATTACAGAGTGAGGCCAATGCGCTGATTGATATTCTGGTCTCCGTCGGGGTGTTGCCATCACTGAAATATCTGCTGTCGCAGCAAGGGATTGCGATGGGAGCATGTCGCCCCCCATTCGGTGCCTTGAGTAAAGAGGACAAAAAATTGCTTGATGGCGCGCTCGCGAACTTGGTGTAGTCGTCTCGTTAAGAGATCACGACAAATCAGAATTTGGAGCTGACATGGACACTTCATTGGGACGTATACGTTTGAGTGAACAGATCGAAGAAGCAATTCTCGGGGCAATTACTTCAGGTGAATATCCCGCAGGTTCAAAGCTTCCGTCAGAGCGGGCTTTAATGGAAATGTTTGATGTCGGACGTCCTTCTGTCAAAGAGGCTCTGCTTATGCTCGAGAGGAAAGGGTTTGTTCGCCTCAAACGCGGTATTGCACCTATCGTTGCCGAACCAACACCACAGGGCGCGATGGACGTCATTGGCGACATGGTGCGCGCTATGCTGCCTCACGCGACACGGCGTTCTGAATTTTACGATCTACGCATTATGTTGGAAACTGCCGCCGTCATGGAAGCAGCTCGAACATGCAGCGATGATTATATCGAAGCGCTCAAAGCCTCTCACGCTGCTTGTTGTAACGCCACAGGCAAGGCAAATGAGTTTCGAGATGCCGACCAAGAATTTCACAGTTGTTTGATAAGTACGCAGAACAATTCCGTACTCACCGCGTTACATGGCGCATTGATCGACTGGGGCTTGTACAATCCCGAACAGGGGCCAGAGGTGGAAAAAATCCACGCACGGGTCATCGCTCAACACGAAGCGATCCTGACCGCGATATGTGACCGTGATCCTGCAAAGGCTTCGGATGCGTTGCGAAGCCACCTCTTGACACGCAAAGACGCAAAGACGCAAGACAAGGACACTGACACGTGACAAAATCAAACAAGAATGCCGAGACCCTCAACGGTGTATGGACTACAATCATCAATCGGCTCTCGCATGACGGCTCTCTAGATTTGACCGCCATCGAAGACCAAGTCGCAGCCTATGCGACAGCAGGCGTTGATGGCGTTTATTCTGGCGGGACTGCGTCCGAAATTCATTGTCAGACTGAGGCCGAATTTCAGGAAATTTCTACTAGATTTGCAAGAGCTGCCAAGAAGCATGCCTTGCCGTTTCAAATCGGTGCAGCACATCCGCTTCCGCGCGGAGGACTGGATCGCATCTCTTTCGCCGCTTCGCTGTCCCCCTTGGCTATTCAAGTCACGCTGCCAGACTGGACACCACTAGATTTCGAAAGTGTTCGGCTGTTCTTGGATCGCGCTGTTGAGGCGGCCAGTGGCACTCAGCTTGTTCTTTATAATCCGCCTCATGCCAAAACCGTTCTGAAACCCGTCGAACTGTCTGAACTTACCACTGATTATCCCGCTATAATTGGCCTAAAATGCGGGGGAGGCGACGCAAAATGGTATGCCGATATGGCTGACGTGTTGGACCGCATTTCTGTTTTCATCCCCGGACATTTCTACGCGAGCGGTCTCGCTATGGGCGCACATGGCAGCTATTCCAACATGGCGTGTCTCTCGCCATCAGCAGCCGTGGCGTGGGCGCAAAGCGATCCAACTGACGCGATGAATATTGAAAAACGCATCGCAGATTTTATGAATGAGGCAATCGCCCCTCTCATTGCGAGAGGATTACCGGGCTTTGTATGCGACAAAGCAATGGCAACTGCGGGAGACTGGGCAACGATGTCACCGGAGATGATGTGGCCTTACAGCAGTGTTACAGCAGATGAAATTTCACGTATCGCCTCAGCCGCACGTCGTCATATCCCTGAATTTGTCAGCTAAGGTTTTGTGAAAACATCATGCCCCGATTTTACCGTCTGCTTTAAGCCGTGCATCCACACTGACCCGTTTTTGACCTATTTCATAACATCTAATCCGCTTTAGATCTGACTATTCCGATTATTTCCGACTAGAATGTCGTTATGGATCATTCAAATACGACTGGCATACCCTTACAGATCATACGACAAGACTATGGTCACTTTCACAAACATGCTCGCATTGGGCCAGCAGTATGGCCCCATTTCGATCTGCTTTGGATTCATCAAGGCGGCGTCGATATTACGGTTGGCAGCGCACGCGAACCCATCAGATTAACGGCACCAAATGGGATTCTAATTTTTCCAAATTGCCATTTTGAAGGGAAGGTCCAATCACACTGGATTAAGGCGTCCATCACTCATTTTCAAACGTCTCTGGTTCATTCGAGAGGCGATCCCAACTTCTTATCACCAAGTCCCGATCGAGCGCCCACACTACAAAAAATCGTGGAACTGTCACAAACCTACGCGCAACAAGGCGTGCCTCAGGACGTCCGGCTTCGGTTGTTGATCGCCATCTTAGATGCTTTTCTTTCCCAGCGATCGCCCAGTTCCGCAAAAAGTCGCATTCAAACGGCTTGGGATGCCGCATCTGCCGATCTTTCAGGCGTCCGAACGCTCGCGGATGTTGGGGCTATTGCGCAGCTATCAGAGAGCGCTTTTCGCACGCTTTACCGTAGGGAAACTGGCATTTCTGCGGGAAGAGCACTCACTGAACTGCGGATCTCTTCGGCTGAGAAACTGTTGGGATCTTCTTCGATGTCCATTACCCAGATAGCGCGAGAAGTTGGCTACGGTTCACCTGAAAGCTTGACCCGAGCTTTCAAACGCTTGCGGAAAATTGGCCCGACGGCATACAGAGCTAAACAGGAACCGTTTGGCTGACCCTGACGAAAACCGACTAAGTTAAGCAAGTGAGTCCACTTGTGCGCCACCACGGCTTTCGCAATGATCCCGTAACTAAATTCCGTCAGTTTGCCTCGATGTCCGCTCCAGAGATATTATTAGCACTACCGAATTTACCATTCTGCAACTGCGAGCAAATGCTGAGTCAACACTAGTCGTGACTGCAGAAGTCTGGTTTGTCCTGCTTAGCACCAGTTCCCCCAACTGCCGGTTCTGCACTTGCAGCGAAAGTCCGGTCCGAGGAGTTGCACTGAAGCGACATCGGGTGCTTGTGGACGTCCAATTGGCAGCGATCCACACCTAACTTCGGGGTCACCCGGGGCGGGCTACCCGCCCCGGCACCGCAGTCATTCGGTGACTGGATCATCATCGCGACGCGGGAAGGCGACCATTTCGACGTCGGGGAACATGCTGTGTTTGA
Source organism: Rhodobacteraceae bacterium UBA2553 (assembly GCA_002340515.1). Classification (GTDB taxonomy): domain Bacteria; phylum Pseudomonadota; class Alphaproteobacteria; order Rhodobacterales; family Rhodobacteraceae; genus Aliiroseovarius. The sequence continues at coordinate 8,494 of DDMF01000115.1, forward strand.
CGTTGATCGAAGTGATGTTGCCGCTGTCGTCGGTGTTGACGAAGAGGACGCCGCAGCGGTCCCAGAAGTTCTTGCCGTCTTTTTCGCCGGATTTGACGTTCAGTTTCAGAATTTGAGTAGCCATTTTTTGATCCTCACTTTGAGTGTTTCGATGAACATG
>DDMF01000115.1:8767-9016 GCA_002340515.1 Rhodobacteraceae bacterium UBA2553
GGCTGCCCGCTTATGTTCAGCAATCAGAAACACGCCGTTGAGGATCTGAGTTTGGCCATCAATCTCTGGGCTGGCCCGTCAAAGCTGGCCTGAAACGCTGCAACTACTTTGCTGGGCCTGCAGATTGCGCGCAGTAAATATGATCTACCGACCATAAAGCGGAAATATGATCTGCGGATCATACGGCATGAAAGGCAGCCGCCCGACGTCGTATTCCAGCAACAATGGCTTCCGCCAATAGCTGCGGAA
>DDMF01000115.1:9055-10995 GCA_002340515.1 Rhodobacteraceae bacterium UBA2553
AATAGCTGCGGAAACCCATCCGGCAGGTCTGCGAGTGTCTTGTCCAAGGCGGGCTCAAGCTCAGACGCTACGCCCGACAAGACCTCTTCCGCCAGCGCCATACCAAAACCTGCCGCCTTCGCAGCCGGTAGGAAATGGCGGGGCACCACCTCGTTGATCCGGTAGTGTCCGTCGACGGCCATCGCGAGGCGCATCCGGTTCTGGCGGATTTGACCGTCATCCACGGCTTTCTGAGCGCTCAGCACATCGTAGAGCGGGGTCATGCGGAACCCGCCAGGGCGCAATGCGATGCTGAAATTCTTAGCGTGCCCGTCTGTCGCCCCTAAAAGCCAAAACAGCACTTGCGCGCGGAAGAACACGCGCTGATCCGCCTCGGGGTCATCACTGCCTGTCAGCAACCCGATCCCTTCGGCGATCCCCGGCCCGCCATCCATTTGATATTTTTGGCTGGGTGGGACTGAGAGCGCCTGACAAAAATCCTCCTGCGGGAGGCGGATCAAGCGGCCATCTTTGGTCCAGCGCCGATCAAACCGCGTCACGACAAGGCTTCGTACATCTTCGAAGTCAGTAATTTCGACCTCTGCTACATCCAAACCCATGGCGCGACAGAAGCTCATGCAGAAAAACTCGTTCTCAACACTGTCGGACAAATCGATCCCTGCGGGCAAAACACCAAGCTGGGTCTTGAGGATATGGGTTGTAGGGGTAAGCCCTGATGGACGTATCCACGCGCCCTCGTGGCGTAGCAGCGCCGTTTTCTCCTGCGCCCCTGCGATAGAAATGCGGAAGTCGTCTTCCTCATCCAAGCCAAGGGGTGCGCTTGCGAGGTTGCGCAGCATATCAGCAATCTGCGCCTCAGATACGGGTTCTCCTTCGAGCGTGTCAAACTCGGGCGTCTCACCCGAGACGAACTGCAAGGCTCCCACGCAATCGCGTCCGATTTTCTCCAGCATGTGCCACGCGTCCGTGCCGCCTGCGCGCACCCGAGCGGCAACGCGCTCTCGTATCGCCTGATTGTCCGGCAGTAGGTTTTCCAAGTAGGCGATAACAGGGCCGCCCTGGTGTACCTCTTCACGCAAAGGCAGCGAAAGCGAGATGGGCATGGCATGTTCCCATGCCAACCATTCCGGGTTATAGGTAAAGCTGATCGCGCCTGAACCAGCGAGACGCAAAGCCCCCACCGACCGCCCGTTCAGAAGCACTTGCATCGTGCCGCGACGCCCGTGTTTGGCCATCAGAAGATATCCTCAATCTCAAGCGAGCCACCGCGCTCCACCAATCGGAACTCAAGCCCAAGTGCCGCCATGACAGCGAGCACTGTGGCGAGCTTCGCTCCCGCGTCGCCATTCTCGAGCGACGAAATTGTCGCGACGCGCAAATTCGTACGCGCGCTGATATCGCTTTGGGTCCAGCCGCGCGCTTTGCGCGTCCGGCGGAGTGCCTCGCCGATCTGCTCGGCCGTTCGTGCTGTGAGGTTCATGATGTGGCTCCTTTTACGGCACAGCGTAAATTAAAAAGAATTACGCCGCAACGTAAATATCTACTTTTTACGCCATAGCGTAACAATCGAGCGGCACTCACGCTTGCAGTCCCGCCGCGCGCACCTGCTCAGGCGTCACCAGCTTCGATGCAATTAAGTCCTCGATTTGCCGGTTGGTGATGTGACGACACAAGGGATGGCGCTCGTGGATCCNNATCCACTCGGTGAGGCTGGCACGACCTTTGGCTTCGGCCTCTCGCGCTTTCTCGCGATCAGCCCGTATCTGGGCGAGCCCTTTTTCCCAACGTCGCATCTTGAACCAGTTGTCGGAGAAACAGACCTTGCTGCGCGTGTAGCCCTCGCTTTCCTTGGCATAGGCATTGATCGCTTGCTTCAGGTCATCCGACTCTACCCCTGCCTTCAAGGCCGCTGAGATCAGGCGCAGACTGGTTCGCCGGTC
>DDMF01000050.1:0-4186 GCA_002340515.1 Rhodobacteraceae bacterium UBA2553
AAACAAGGGGCGGTTCAGTGACCTTCCCCAATGCCTCTTACGTCACCGGCGCGGTTGAGTTTGATCACTGGGCCGCCGCCGGCAATGATGGGTTTGACACCAAAGTCGCCCCCTTGGCCGAGAAAATGCGCATGATCTCAGGCGGCGACGCGGTGGTGTCGGGCATTGATGCAGTGGAAAGCTTTGGCCACACGCCGGGCCATATGGCGTTCCGGCTGGACAGCGACGGGCAGTCGCTTTTGATCGCTGCGGATTTTGCAAACCACTACGTCTGGTCCTTGGCCTATCCAACGTGGGAGGTGAAATTTGACAGGGACAAAGAAGCCGCCGCCGCAACCCGGCAATCCTTGCTGAGCATGTTGGCGGCTGAGAAAATGCCCTTTGTCGGCTATCACATGCCATTCCCCGCGCTCGGTTATGCGGAGGAACGCGCGGGCGGTTTTCATTATGTGCCGCACAGCTATCAGTTGTTGATGGGCGGATAGCCCGCTTGGGTATTTAGCCACGCGTCAAAAGTGCTTTGGGCTTCGGCTTCGATGTGCGCCGTGGCGGCATCCCCACCTGCATGACCCCATCCGTGATCCGCGCCCTGCACTTCGACGTAGGTCAGGGAGGCCAAGCCGCGATGTTGTGCCGAGCGTGCAAGTTCCACTGAGGGATCTTCTGATCCGATAAGTGAAAAGGCTGGCTGTGGAAAGCGCGCGATCGCATCCGTCAGCCCGGGGGCTAAGAGCGATGGGGTCAGCCACGCAATGGCGCTGTGTTCTGGCAATGCGGCGGGGTCCATTCCGCAAATGCTGACAGTGCCCAGCGACTTGCCCACCAACATCCACGGCTCACCGGGAAATCGTTGCAGGTGATCGCGCTGAAACACATGACCATCTTCATGAATTTGCGCCAATTTCTCCTCATCAGACAGCTGAGAAAACGCGTCGGAAGTGTAATCGTGGCTGGCCAACAGCACGTGAAACCCGCGGTGTTTTAATGTGGCAATCGCCATCGCAAGCAAGGGGCGGTCGGGGCCATATCGTAATCCCGGAAAAATGGCCGCAACGCCCCTACGGCCCCGTGATCCGCTCGGAATTTCTGTGACGTTCAACCCCGCCATCCTGTGCTCCTTTCAAGTGAGAAAAGGCTATATGGGCAAAATATGTGGGTGGTGACCGTCTGACAAGTCAGCTCATATCCCGCCAGCGGCTCACGATCGGATAACGACGATCCAGCCAGAACGATCGTTTGGTCAGGCGCGTGCCGGGCGCCGATTGAAAGCGTTTGTATTCCGAGATGTAGATCAGATGTTCGACCTTTTTCACGGTGGCTTTGTCAAAGCCTTCCGCGACCAGTTGTGCCACCGATTTCTCGTCGTCAATCAACCCTTCCAGAATGGCGTCCAGCACCTCATAGGGCGGCAGGCTGTCTTCGTCTTTCTGGTCGGGGCGCAGCTCGGCCGAAGGGGGTTTGTCGATGATCGACACTGGGATCACCTCGCCCGCCGGACCCATCATCCAGTCGCGGTGATTTTCATTGCGCCAGCGGCATTGTTCAAACACGCGGATCTTGTAAAGATCTTTGATCGGGTTGTAACCACCTGACATATCACCATAAATCGTGGCATACCCCACGGCGACTTCGGATTTATTCCCGGTGGTCAGCAGCATCGCGCCGGTCTTGTTCGACAGCGCCATCAGCAGCAGCCCACGCAGACGCGACTGGATATTTTCCTCGGTCACATCCGGTTCGGTGCCCTCAAAAAACGGCGCCAGAGTGTTGGTGATCGCATCGCGCCCCTCTTTGATCGGCACGAAGTCATAGGGGCAACCCAAGCGCCCCGCGATGTCTTTGGCGTCATCCAAGGACCCCTGCGAGGTATATTCAGACGGCAACATCACACAGCGCACATTCTCCGGCCCCAAAGCGTCCGCCGCGATGGTGGCGACAATGGCGCTGTCGATGCCGCCGGACAGCCCCAAAAGCACCTGTTTGAAACCGGTCTTGCCCATGTAATCGCGCAAAGATTCGACCATGGCGCGGTAGTCTTGCTCCCACTCGTCTGGTTGCGGGGCCACGTCGCCCGCGCGAATGCGCCAGCCGTCATCGGTTTGGTCAATGTCGATATGGCGGATATCTTCGTCAAAGACCGGCAGGCGCAGGGCCAATTCCCCGCCGGGGTTCAGCGCAAATGTCCCGCCGTCAAACACCTGATCATCCTGACCGCCGACCATGTTAAGGTAAATCAGCGGCAGCTCGCTTTCGACCACGCGGGCGACCATGTGGTTCAGCCGCACATCATATTTGTTGCGAAAATAAGGCGAGCCATTGGGGATCAGCAGGACCTCTGCACCACTTTCCGCAAGGGTTTCGCACACATCATCGGCGTGCCAGGCGTCTTCGCAAATCGGGCTGCCAATGCGCAAGGGACCAATGGAATAAGGGCCTTGCGGGTCGGCAGAGGTGAAATGACGCACCTCGTCAAATACGGTTTCATTGGGCAGGCGTTGCTTGAGCACCCGCGCTTTCACCGCGCCGCCGTCCAGAATGTAATAGGCATTATAAAGGTTCTTGCCGTCATGATAGGGCCCACCGATGCCCATCGCCGGGCCGTCAGCACATTCGGTTGCAAGCTGATCAATCATCGCCATCGCGTCGGTGTAAAACTGCGGGCGCATCACCAGATCCTGGGTCTGATAACCGGTCACAAAGGCCTCGGGCAGGGCCACCATCTGTGCGCCTGCCTCTTTGGCCGCTTGCCACGCGGCACGCGCTTTATCGGCATTGGCACGCAGGGCGCCCACGGTTGGGTTCAACTGGGCCAGGGTCAGGCGGAATGTCTCACTCATCGCGCGTCTCTTTTACCGTTTCACATTTCTCGGATCAGATGTAGCAGCATTTGGCCGAGGTTAAAGTGTTTCGCGAAAATCCCCACGGGGAAAATCCGAAATGCTATACCGACCGGGTAGGGGAAAAGCGTTGTTTCGGCAAGGGCCGTCCATTAACCTGCGCCCCAGTATCCCACCGATCAGGCCCAGATCGGCCCCTTTCGGCCATGCGCCCATGTACAGAATGTTCAGATGATGAGGTTGAAAATGCGTCCCTTTTTTACAGCAGCGATTGTCAGTTTCGCCCTGTCAGCCCCCGGTATCGGAGTGGCGCAGGTGGAAACCAAGCAATACGAAGACGGCGCGATTTACGAGGGCAGCTTTAAGGGCGGTTTGCAGCATGGCATGGGCACCTATCGCCTGCCGTCAGGCTATGAATACACCGGGGAATTTGTGGACGGCGAAATTGTCGGACAAGGCGTGGCGCGCTTTCCCAATGGGTCGGTTTACGAAGGCAATTTTTCCAAGGGCAAACCCGAAGGCTTCGGGCGCATCACATTCTTGGATGGTGGCACCTATGAAGGCGACTGGGTGGACGGCAAAATCAACGGATCCGGCATGGCGATTTATGCCAATGGCGTGAAATACGAAGGCGGGTTTCGCAACGCGCTGCACCACGGCAAGGGCCGCATGGAAAGCCCGACGGGTTATGTCTATGAAGGCGATTGGGTGGTGGGTGTGAAAACTGGCCGCGGGGTGGCCACCTATTCTGATGGGTCCGTCTATACCGGTGAGATGCGCGATGATGAACGCGACGGCGACGGGACGCTGCTGGCGGCTGACGGCATGACTTATGAAGGGCAGTGGGTCAAGGGCCAGATGAGCGGCACAGGCCTTTTGACACAGGTGAATGGCGACGTTTATGAAGGCCCCTTTGTAAGCGGCGCACGGCAGGGCAAAGGCAAAGTGACCTATGCCAGCGGCGATGTCTATCTGGGCGAATTTGCCGATGACAAACGGCAAGGCAAGGGCGTGTTTACCAGCGCGGATGGCTACCGCTATGACGGAACATGGGTGGCTGGCGTGATCGAGGGCGACGGGGTGGTGACCTACCCGGATGGCTCGGTCTATCAGGGCCAGTTTCGCGCAGGGCTCGCCGATGGGGTCGGCATGATCGTCTACCCGGACACCAGCGCCTATGAAGGCGCCTGGAAGGCGGGCGTGATCGAAGGCAAAGGCATTGCACGCTATGCGGGTGGGGCGGTGTATGACGGCCAGTTTGTCGACGCGCTTTATGATGGCGAGGGGACGTTGACCGCCGCAGATGGTGCCAATTACGTGGGCCAGTGGCAGGCAGGAAAACCGCATGG
>DDMF01000050.1:4198-4554 GCA_002340515.1 Rhodobacteraceae bacterium UBA2553
CGCTGGCCGATGGCACGGTTTACCAAGGCGCATTTGTGGGGGGCTTGCGCGAGGGCGCGGGCAAGCTGACCACACCCAAGGGCTTCACTTATGACGGCAATTGGCTGTCGGGTGAATTTCACGGCGAAGGCAAAGCGCTTTATGCCAATGGCGACCGCTATGAAGGCGGGTTTGCCAAAGGAAAACGCCATGGCACCGGTGTTGTGATCCGCGCGGATGGCACCCGAGAAGAGGGGGTCTGGCAGGATGGTGTGCTGCAAGGGGCGGTGACGACACCCGAGGCAGCCCCCCAAACCACACCCCAAACGACACCGGTGGCAGGTGCCGGAACCGGCGCGGCCATACCCCCAGCCCCC
>DDMF01000151.1:0-1166 GCA_002340515.1 Rhodobacteraceae bacterium UBA2553
AAAATTGTCGCCCCGTGCGTGGCAAGCAAACGTGCGATCTGCGCGGGCGTGGTGCCAGCTGCGGGGATCAAGGCGGTGGCGCCAACTGTCCATGGGTCCATCAATCCGGTGCCCAGAGTATAGGTCCAGTTGAAAGCGCCTGCATGCAAGATCCGGTCGCTGTCATGCAGCCCGTACCAGCCCTCCCACATCATCCGTCGTGCCCAAATGGCCCGGTGCGCATGGGTGACCGCGCGGCTTTGCCCCGAGGTGCCAGAGGTGAAAATGATATAGGCGGGACGGTCCGGGTCGCCCTGATGAAAAGGGGCCAGTGTGTGGTCGGCTGCATGGTCAGCCAATGCGTGCAACTCATCGGTTGTCAGCATCTGGGGCACGGGCAGGTTTGGTTGCGGTGCGGGCAGTGTGATGCCCTCGCTTGCAATAATCAGCTTGGGGCCAATCAGCGCCGACATCTTGGTGATCTCAATTTCCGTCAGTTGTGACGAGGTTGGAACCGGAACCAGCCCCGCAGCAATTGAGGCCAGAAAGGCCAGCGGAAAATCCACGTTGTTGCCAAGGCGCAAAAGCACGCGATCCCCAGGGGACAGACCTTGTGCCAGCAATCCTCCAGCCACATTGCGCACCGCGCGCGACAGGGCCGCATAGGTCCAATGGCTGTCATCAACGCCATCCGCAGCAACCACGGACAAGGCAATCTTGTCGCCCAGATCGACCGCATGACGCAGCACATATTGTGCCATGTTAAACGGGGCAGGCGCGGCAGGATGAGGCGGGTTTGGTGTAACGACAGATTGCATATTCCACATGTGCCAAGCCTTTCGCGCGGTTGCAATAGCGCCCTGTTGGTGCCAAGAGGGGAATATGACGGAAAACAGAACACCCAGCCTGATCCAATTGGCCCGCGAGAGCGGCGATGCGGGTCCAGAACCGCTTCCCTTAAATCTGGGGGAGCGGGTGCGTGATCTGCGAAAATCCCGCGGCTGGACGCTGGAACAGGCGGCCGGGCAGGCGGGGCTTGCGCGCTCAACCCTGTCCAAGATCGAAAATGGCCAGATGTCGCCCACTTATGATGCGCTGAAAAAGCTCGCCGTTGGGCTGGAAATCTCTGTCCCGCAATTGTTTACCACGCCCAAAACCGCGCAGGTGTCCGGGCGCATGACGGTGAC
>DDMF01000151.1:1198-18696 GCA_002340515.1 Rhodobacteraceae bacterium UBA2553
GACCAAGTCGGGCGAGGGGGCGGCCCACGCCACCACCACCTATGAACATGAACTTCTGGGCGGCTCCCTGACCAAAAAAGCCATGCTGCCGTACCGCGCCCGCGTGCGTGCGCGCCGGTTTGAGGAGTTTGACGGCTGGGTGCGTCATGACGGAGAAGAGTTTCTTTATGTGCTGACCGGCGCCATCCGTTTGATCACAGAATTCTACGAACCCGTTGAGATGAAGCGTGGCGACAGCGCCTATTACGATGCCTCGATGGGGCATAATGTGGTGTCTACCAGCGAAGAAGATGCAACAATCCTGTGGATCACGTCGCTGACATAGACCTCGCTGGTGCACAGATCGAAAGGCCCCTTTTGCCATCAATGAAACAGAAAATGCGCGTTTCTGCGTTTAATTAAGGAAAACCTGACTTTTATAGACCCCCCGCTAGGTTGAAGTATTCTCCCATTGATCAGAAAGGGAATATTATGACCGATAAAGTTGCTTTGCCCCCACATGGGGTTTTGGAAGAGTTTTTTGGTGGATTTGAGACGCTGATAAAGCAGATCACGGATGCGCTGCTTAAGCACGCAGATGGTGACGATGAGACAGCCGTGATCAAAGAAGGTGCAGCACCGATACCTGCACAAATTTCTGAGATGAAAACTTATGTTCTCACACGTGCGGCGACGGCGACAAATTCTGAGCTGGCCGAGGTCAATCAGGCATTGCGGATGTCAAATGCCAAAGGTTTGTTCAAAAGCGGCAAGGGGTTGTTGGGAAATATCGGGTCCTTGCTTGGGAAACTTGGAATTCAGCGCATTGTTCAAGAGATAAAGAAGATTGTGCGTCTGATTTTCAAGACGTTTGGTTGGGCAATGCCCGCGTGGCTTGACCTGATTCTTCTTATCATTAACCAATTGCTTAATCTGATTTTTGGCACAAAATCGCCAAAGCATGCCGCTGTTTTATCGGATGCAGAAGTCAATTATCTCAGAGAGGTTGAAGCGGCCGTTGACGTCATGAATGCCGAAGCTAGAGGGCGTGAAAGCGAGGAAAGCGAGAGCTGGGATTGATTTCTTAGCATAATAGAAAGGGCCATGCTGGTTCGGGCGTGGCCCTTGTCCTTATCCGCTTACTCCTCAAACCACCATATCTCGGGCTGAAAGCCCAGATAATCGCCGTACATCGGGATGGTATCTGGGAATTTCAGCCCTTTCACATGCGCGATATGTGAGGTGTTGGAATAGCCAACCGGGATCACATAGCGCCCGGCGGTCAACACACGATCAAGCGCCTTGGTGGCCGCGCGGAAATCCTTTTGATCCTTGGCGGTCAGCATGGTGTCGATCAGCCCATCAATTGCTGCCGACCTCACACCCATCCAGTTGCGAGACCCCTCTTGGCCTGCACTTTCTGATCCCCAATACAGCTTTTGCTCATTGCCGGGGCTCAGCGACAGCCCGCGCCAATAATAGGCCATGTCGAAATCAAAGGCCGTAACGCGCTCTTTATATTGCGCATCATCAACAGAGGTGACCACAGGATTGATCCCCAGCCGCTGCAGCGCAGACACATAGAGATCAATGGTCTGCCGCGTTTCTGTTGCGCCGTTTTTCAAAAGGATTTCAAAGCTGAACGGGTGGCCAGAGGCATTTTTCATCTCGCCATCCTGCACGGTCCATCCGGCCTCTTCCATCAGGGCCATAGCACGGCGCAATCCCGCGCGGTTGCGTTCGGACCCATCCGAGACGGGCAGGCTATACCCCTCTACCGCGCCTTGGGGCAGGTCGGAATAGGCCGCGAGCATTTCGGCCACACGTCCTTCGGCTGGCTGTCCCGGTTCCATGCCAAGAACCGAATTGTGGAAATAGGACAAGATGCGTTTTTGCGCACCGCCATCCAAAGTCTGGTTGATGAATTCAAAGTTAAACGCATGGATCAGCGCATCGCGCACGCGAATATCTGAGAAAACATCGCGCCGTGTGTTCATCACATAGCCTTTGATCCCGGTGGGGCGCTGATGCGGAATGTCTGATAGCACCACATCCCCCGATTGCACTGACGGGAAGTTAAATTGCGTGGCCCATTTCTGTTCATTGGTCTCGCGGTGGGTGGACGCCTCGCCCGCCTTAAACGCCTCAAAAGTCACGTCACCGTCGCCATAGTAATCAAAGCGGATTTCATCCAAATTGGCCTGACCGCGCATGAACGGCACGTCTTTGCCCCAGTAATCCGGGTTGCGTTTCAGGGTCAGATAGCGACCGGGGTCAAAATCACTGATCACATAAGGAGAGGAGCCAATGGGGGTCAGATCAACACCAGAGGTATCAAACGCTTTGCCCTCCCACTGTGCCTTTTTAAGCACCGGACGCATCCCAAGGATCAGCGGCAATTCGCGGTCTTCGGTGTTGAAGGTGAATTTGACCGAGCGCGGGCCGGTCTGCTCCATCGTCTCAACTTTTTGCCACGCGCCTTGATAGCGGGGGTGCCCCTCGGTGCCGAGCGTTTCATAAGACCACATCACATCGGCAACCGTCACCGGGCTGCCATCCGAGAATTTTGCCTCTTCGCGCAGGGTAAATTCGACCCATGTGCGTGCCTCATCTGTTTCAATCGATTCGGCCAGCACGCCATAAAGCGTAAAGGGTTCGTCGTAGCTGCGGCCCATAAGGCTCTCAAACAACATAAATCTCAACTGCCACGGCGCGCGGCCTTTGCGAATCAGCGGGTGGATCGAATCAAAGCCGCCCGCCTCGGCAAATGTGATCTTTCCGCCCTTTGGCGCGTCGGCGTTCACATGGGGTAGGGACACAAAATCCGGTGGTAGGGCAGGGTCACCATACATAGCTATGCCATGGGATGGCTCTGCATGGGCCATCGTACCGGCCGCAAAGACGACAGAGCCCGCGATCAATGAACAGCGCAGCATTTGGAATAAATCTGATTTCATTTAGGCAACAATCCTTCATGTCCCTCGTTTGACTTGGGAAAAGCCTAACCGTGTCAAATAGTCTTTTCAAACTTTTAGCTTGGAACCGGCGGGGGTTAGCGGTATAAAGGTCTCACTGCTCGATAGGTTTCTTGCCTGTATGAAACCTGCCTCAATAACTTGCGCCCGCCTTGTGCGGGCGTTTTTTTTATGGCGATGATGCCCGTGCAGCAATTCAAAAATATGTGACCAAACACGCCGAGAATCGGTCTGGTTATCACTCGCGAAACCGCGCGCCCGGCGCATTGACCATGTTGCTCACGCCATGGGGCGTGCAGCGCGCTTGGGCTGCTGGGATTTGGGCTGGAAATGCGTGCCTCTGTCGCTATGCTGCAAAGCAGAAAATTATCTCCAAAGGAATACGCTCATGGCCATCACCACCTCGCTTGCCGGTAAAACCGCGATTGTCACCGGGTCGAACTCGGGCATTGGTCTTGGGGTTGCCACCGAATTTGCGCGGGCCGGGGCGGATGTTGTGTTGAACTCCTTCACCGACCGCGAGGAAGACCACCAAATCGCAGCTGACCTTGCCGCCGCCCACGGGGTGAAGGTGCGCTATATTCAGGCGGATATGTCCAAGGGCGAAGACTGCCGCGCGCTGATAGAGAAAGCCGGCACCTGCGATATCCTTGTCAACAACGCAGGCATTCAGCATGTGGCCCCCGTGGATGAGTTTCCGGTGGAAAAATGGGATGCGATCATCGCGATTAACCTAAGCTCATCCTTTCACACGACCGCCGCCGCGCTGCCGATGATGCGCAAAGCCGGATGGGGGCGCATTGTGAACATCGCCTCGGCCCACGGTTTAACCGCATCCCCCTATAAATCCGCTTATGTCGCCGCCAAGCACGGCGTGATTGGCCTGACCAAAACCGTTGCCCTGGAAACCGCCGAAGAACCGATCACCGTGAACGCCATTTGCCCCGGCTATGTGCTGACCCCCTTGGTCGAGGCACAAATCCCGGATCAGATGAAAACCCACAACATGAGCCGCGACGACGTGGTGCGCGAGGTCATGTTGGCCCGCCAGCCGTCAAAAGAATTTGCCACTGTTGAACAAATGGGTGGCACCGCTGTGTTCCTGTGTTCGGATGCGGCGGCGCAAATCACTGGCACCTCAATTTCTGTGGACGGTGGTTGGACAGCGCTGTAATCGCCGCTGCGATCATCGCTTGGCGGGTTTGGAGTAATGAGTATGAAACGGATCAACCTCGCCCTGCAGGGCGGCGGCGCTCATGGGGCATTCACCTGGGGCGTGCTCGATCGGCTGCTTGACCAAGATGACGTCGAGATTGCCGCCATCACCGGCACCTCAGCAGGCGCGCTTAATGGCGCCGCCCTTAAGGCGGGGTTGCTGGCGGATGGCTCTGGGTATGATCGCGCCTCTGCCAAGGCCGCTTTGGATGATCTGTGGCACAATGTGGCGGGGGTTCAGGACCTGCGCATGATCAATTGGATGGCGTCTTTTGCAGCGCCAAACAATGTGATTGCCCGCACGATGGAATTGTCACCGGTCAATATGATGGCGGATATGGCCACACGATTTATCAGCCCCTATCACCTTGGCCCATTTTACGTGAACCCTTTACAGCAAGTCGTTGAGAAATTTTCATTTGATCAGGTTTGTTCTGACACAGGCCCCAAGCTTTTCATCTCGGCCACCAATGTGCGATCTGGCAAAATTCGGGTGTTTCAGGGCGATGAGATTTCCACCGATGTAATCCTTGCCTCGGCCTGTTTGCCAAGCGTGTTTCAGGCGGTGGAAATTGACGATCCGAAAACCGGGCAACGTGAAGCCTTTTGGGACGGGGGATATACTGGAAACCCCGCGTTATTCCCGTTGTTTCACAAGGATTTGCCCGACGACATTATAGTGGTGAACATCAATCCTTTGTGGCGCAACAACATCCCGCGTGAGCCAATGGATATTCAAAACCGCATCAATGAAATCAGCTTTAATTCCTCGCTTTTGCGCGAGCTGCGCGCGATTAACTTTGTCAAACGCCTGATCAAAGACGGGCAGATGAGCAGTGATCAAATGAGTGACGTTTTGGTGCATATGATCTCAGACGATGATCTGATGCGGGATCTGAGTGTGGCCACCAAGCTCAGCCCATCCCCCGTGGTTTTGTCGCGCCTGAAAGCCGCAGGGCAAGCCGCAACTGATCGGTTTTTATCCAATCACTTAGATGACTTGGGCGTACAGGCGACTGTCGATTTGGAACAGATGTTCGGCTGAGGCATCAGTGAATGGCCCCGGTCATCACGCCGCGGCTCAATCCAAACGCAATCAACCACATGGTGACGCCAATAATCACATCAAGCGCGCGCCAAGAGGATGGTTTTTGCATGATGGGTGCCAACAGCCGCGCGCCGTAACCCAATGAAAAGAAAAACACAAAGCTGGACGTGACCGCACCCGCGCCAAACCAAAGACGATCCGCCCAGCTGTCATAGCTGGTGGAAATCGCGCCGATCAAACCCAGCGTGTCCAGATAGACATGGGGGTTCAACCACGTGAAGGCCGCGGCGATGGCAAGTGTGGCGCGGAGGGATCGCGACTGACCCGACAGTTCCATTTCATACTGACCACTCATGGCCGCTTTGAACCGTAACACTCCGTAAACAATCAAGAAACCAGCGCCCGCAAGGCCCATAACAACAGGCAGCGCCGGTAAGGCAGTCACGAGGGCGCCAAATCCCAACACGCCCGCCGCGATCAACACCGCATCTGACAGCGCACAGAAAAGCGTCAGCGCAAAGACATGCTTGCGCAACAGCCCTTGCCGCAGCACAAACGCATTCTGCGCGCCAATGGCCAGGATCAGGGAAAACCCTGTGGCAAATCCTGTCGCGGCAGCAATCAATTCTTTGTAATTCCAATGGGCTGCGACGGATCTTTCGCATTTGGATAAACCAACCCGGCCGAGATCACCAGTTTCGCGCAATCTTCCACGGACATGTCCAGTTTGATCACCGAGTGACGCGGCACAAACAACAAAAACCCGGAGGTTGGGTTTGGCGTAGTGGGCAAAAACACCGAGATGATATCTTCATCCACCGGGATTTTCGCATCAATCTCGCCTTTGGCTTTGGTCGAGATAAACGCAATCGCCCAAATGCCCTTGCGCGGATATTCCACCAGACAGGCGGTGTCGAATTTGGCTTCGTTGGATTGGTTAAATACGGTTTCTGCAATTTGTTTCAAACCGTTATAAAGCGATCTGACCACCGGCATCCGGTCCACCAACCGTTCACCCCAGGCCAGAAACGACCGACCAATCAGCCCTTTGGCGATCCAACCCACAAAAACGGTAAAGACCAAAAAGACCACAACGCCAAGGCCGCGCACGTTCACCCGCACGTCCTCGCCAAAGATCATTTTGAACCATTCGCTGTCGCCGAAAAACCGGTCGATCAGCGCATCGGGATGGTAATAGCCCGGCACAAACGGCAGCACCCAACTGTCGATCCAGCCCACAAAGGTCCAGATCATCCACATGGTCAGGGCAATCGGCACAACCACCACCAACCCCGCAAGAAAGTTGTTGCGAAGGCCGGACAGCATGCGCCAGCGGCTGCGGTGGGAATGATCGTCCATGAGATACCTTTGTGGATTGCCTTAACGGAACTTAGGGGCTTTGCGTCCGGGGTCAATGGGGAGCAATGGTTTCAGGCCGGGTTTAGGGCAGGATGGGGCGTATTATCCCTCTTTCGTGAAGGCCCCAGCGATCTGGGCGGCCAGTGCGGCGTTGTTTTTGACCAATGCGATGTTGGCCACCAATGATCGCCCTTCGGTGGCTTTATACATCGCATCGAGCAAGAACGGCGTGACCTCTTTTGCGGTGATGCGTTCCACTTCGGATTTCACCAGCGCATCTTCGATCACCGGCATGATTTCCTCGCGCGGGATTTCGGCCTCAAGTGGGATTGGATTTGCAATCAACTGACCACCGGGAAGGCCCATCGCGCTGCGCACCTCTTGGGCGCGGGCAATCTGGGCGGGGTCATCCAGACGCAAAGGCGACGGCAGACCAGAGCTGCGTGACCAAAAGGCGGGCATTTCATCCTGCCCATAGGTGATCACCGGCACGCCCAGCGTTTCAAGTACTTCGAGCGTTTTTGGGATGTCCAAAATAGCCTTGGCCCCAGCGGCCACCACGGTAACGGGTGTGACAGAAAATTCACGCAGATCGGCTGAGATATCAAAGGTTTCCTCGGCCCCGCGATGCACACCGCCAATGCCGCCTGTGGCAAACGCACGGATGCCCGCCAGATGTGCTGCAATCATCGTGGCGGCAACCGTTGTCGCCCCATATCCGCCTGAGGCGATGCACACCGGCATATCCGCGCGCGAGACTTTGGCGACGTCTTTTGCCTGCGCCAATTCGTTCAACTCATCGTCGGTCAACCCCACATGCAATTGGCCGTTGAGGATGGCGATGGTCGCGGGGGTTGCACCGCCTTCGCGTACCACAGCCTCAACCTCGCGTGCGGTGTCAACATTTTGCGGAAACGGCATGCCGTGGGTGATGATGGTGCTTTCCAGCGCCACAATCGGCGTGCCCTCGGTGCGGGCTTTGGCTACTTCGGGACTGTAGCTGATGGGGAATGTCATACATCTTCTCCTGAGACATATTTTGCCGCGATTTTCTGTGCGGTGATAAGGGCGTTTTCGGGCGACTGGCCGTCGCGTTCAGCGGCGATATGGGCCGCCATAAAGGTGTCACCTGCACCAGTGATGCGGCGCACACGGATCGACGGGCAGGGGGCGGTGATCACACCACGGTCCTTATGCCCCTCGGCGCAAAGATTGCCACCATCGGTCACGACAACCCGCGTGGCCCCCGCGTCTAACAACGCTTGCGCACCCATCGGGGCGGTTTCGGGTGTGCTGTCAGTCAAAAGGCCCGCTTCTTCGAGGTTCACATAAAGGGTGGCACCGGCATGGCCCAGCAAGGGGCGCAAACGACGTGCTTTGCCGGGGCTGGCGGGGGCGACACGCAGGTCAGCCTTGGCAAAACTGGGCCGGTCCGCAATCTCCGTCAGCAAATCCACAGTCAGATTGCCATCCAGCGCAATGATCCCGGAGTAAGGCGCATCCGCGCTTCCTAAGGTGCCGTCTTCAAGCGGGGTCAGGATCGCATCCCCCGCCGCCTCAAGCGAATGGGCGTCGGCAAGGGCGGCGACCAGCCCGGCGGGGCCTTCGATCGCCATATACCGGTCGGTGGGCAATTCGGGCGAGCGGTAAACATACTCCGTCACCATGCCCATTTCGCCCGCGCGAAACATCAGGTCATCACCTTCGTGATCATGGCCAATGGCGGTGATCAGCGCGGGTTTTAACCCAAAGCGCGAAAAGGTCATGGCAATATTCATCGCCACACCACCGGGCAAACGGGAAATCCGCCCCGGCTGATCCGAGCCGATATGCATTTCGATTTTGGTGCGTCCGATCACGTCCCACAGGACCGATCCAATACAAAGAATGTCATGTGTCATCGTTTCTCTTTGCCGATGTTTGCGGTAAAGGACAAGACGAAGTGATGTGGACGGCGCAAGATTTGACGCGCTCCCACCCTGTAACGCGGTGCCAAGCACAAAAAACACGGCCCAAAGCACAAACCCAATTGCATTTCTTTTGCAAATAACCCTTGCAAGCCCCCAATCCCCCCGATATACGCGCGCCATTAATCCACAGGCGGAGTGCGGGCCTATGGGGGAGAAATCCTCATATGTCCACCGGTTGAAGGGACCCCCCTTTGATACATTCCGCCAAGGTTGAAACCGGAAAAGGAAATGAACATGGCTCTGCCTGATTTCACACTCCGTCAGCTTTTGGAAGCTGGCGTACACTTTGGTCACCAAACACAACGCTGGAACCCACGCATGGGCCCATACATCTATGGTGAGCGCAACGGCATTCACATTCTCGACCTGACACAAACCGTTCCTATGCTGGACCAGGCTTTGTCAGCTATTCGTGAAACTGTTGCCAAGGGCGGCCGCGTTCTGTTCGTGGGCACCAAGCGTCAAGCCGCGGGCGCTGTTGCAGACGCCGCAGAGCGTTCAGCACAGTATTACATGAACCACCGCTGGCTCGGTGGCACGCTGACCAACTGGCAGACCGTGTCCAAATCGATCCAACGCCTGAAAGAATTCGACGAAAAGCTTTCCGCAGGCGCCGAAGGCCTGACCAAGAAAGAACGTCTTGGCATGGAACGTGAGCAGACCAAACTGCAAGCGTCTTTGGGCGGCATCCGCGAAATGGGCGGTGTTCCTGACCTTATCTTCGTCATCGACGTGAAAAAAGAAGCCCTGGCGATCGCAGAAGCCAACAAACTGGGCATCCCAGTTGTGGCTGTTGTCGACACCAACTGCCCACCAGAAGGTGTTGATTACATCATTCCCGGCAATGATGACGCGGCCCGCGCCATTGCGCTTTACACGGACCTCGCGGCACGCGCGGCTCTGGACGGTATGTCGGCCCAACTGGGTGCGGCTGGCGTTGACCTGGGCGAGCTGGAAAGCGGCCTGACTGAAGAAGCTGTTGCAGAAGAAGCAACCGCTGAAGCAGCACCAGTAGCAGCCGAAGCGTAAGCACGATTAGACGACGGGCAGGGGCATGTCCCTGCCTGTCTCATCGTTCGGCAGAAGTCTGGCATTCCGTTCGGGCGACTGTCACAGATTTGATACCGGCATGGGCTAGGCCCGGCTGGAATTTCCCCAAGGAGAGTTAAGATGGCAATCACTGCTGCACTCGTAAAAGAACTGCGCGAATCCACCGGCGTTGGCATGATGGACGCGAAAAAAGCCCTGGTTGAAACCGATGGCGACATGGAAGCGGCCTCTGATTGGCTGCGCACCAAAGGTCTGGCCAAAGCGGCCAAAAAAGCGGGCCGTACCGCTGCTGAAGGTCTGGTTGCTGTGGCTGTTACCGGCGGCAAGGGTATCGCTGTCGAAGTGAACTCGGAAACCGACTTCGTTGGCAAAAACGCTGAATTCCAACAGATGGTTGGTGGTATTGCCAAAGCCGCACTTGGCGTTTCGGACGTCGAAGCCCTGGCCGCCGCTGACATGGGTGGCAAGCCCGTTTCCGAAGTGCTGACCGACAAGATCGCCACCATTGGTGAAAACATGTCGCTGCGCCGGATGGCCACTGTCGAAGGCAATGTTGTTGTGAGCTACGTGCACAACGCGGCCGCTGATGGCATGGGTAAAATCGGTGTTCTGGTTGCAATGAACGGCGGCGACGAAGCGTTTGGCAAACAGGTTGCAATGCATATTGCAGCGGCCAACCCACAGTCGTTGAACGAAGCGTCATTGGACCCGGCCGTTGTTGAAAAGGAACGCAGCATCCTGACCGAGCAAGCCCGTGAAAGCGGCAAGCCCGAGAGCATCATTGAAAACATGATCAAAGGCCGTATGAAAAAGTTCCTGGCAGAAGTTACCCTGCTGGGCCAAGATTTTGTCATCAACCCCGATCTGACGGTTGAAGCGGCTGCAAAAGACGCTGGTGCTGAAATCGTTGGTTACGTCCGCATGGAAGTGGGCGAAGGCATTGAAAAAGAAGAAACAGATTTCGCTGCAGAAGTTGCCGCGGCTGTGCGCGGATAAGCGGATAGATCAGGGCAGGGGCGTTGCCCAGGCTTTGACTGTAAAAACGAAAGGGGTCGGTTTTCCGGCCCCTTTTTCTGTCAGGATCACCATCTGAACAGCATCCCACACATCAGCATCCCACACATCAAAGGCCAGAAAAGGGAAGCGGCGCCAACGGGGAGGTCGACGCCGCAAAGAGTATCCGTAGGACATACGTCACTCTTAAGGGAAGGGTAAAAGACTGGCACCTTTGGGATCAATACTCCATTGGCGCCAGCCCCTCGGTTACCCGATAGAATGGTTCGAAATCTGAAATCACAGCACGGCCACCCCACGTTCCAAACGGCAAAAGCCACCACTCACGGAACACTTAAATTATTGCGATTCTAAAGGGGTTTGGGTAGTGGGGTTTTCCATACCATGGCGAATTGCCTCAGCCACTGCTGGCTTTACCGCTGCCTTCACCGCCGGACAGAACATAGATCTGATTGAAAAATGAAGCTTTGGCTACAGCTTGCGCGGTGCTGTCGACACCAAGCTTTTCGCGCGCGATGCGCAGATGCTTTTCCACGGTCGCCGCCGAGACGGACATAATGGTGGCAATGTCTTGTGTGGTCTTGCCATCCGACACCCACTCCAACGCTTCTCGCTGACGTGGTGTTAAAGATTGTCGTTGTGTTTCAATGGGTAATGAGATCATTTTAAGGTGTGTGACATTTGCGAAAACTTCGATGTCGCGGCCATGCTCAACCCAGATTTCATCCACCTCGTCCTGATCCATTTCTCTGCGCCCAGTTGCGGCAAGCACACCGCGGGTGCGCGAAGTGGCCGAGGGAAATGAGATCGTATATCCGGCGGTCACACCCATCTTGCGATTGACGTCGAGAACCGCCCGTTGCTGATCCCCCATCAACCCTGCATTTTCGCGTATCCAACGCCAGGAACACGATCCGGTGTTTTCTGCCGCCCAAATCGCCATAGGGGAGTGGAAATACATTTCATCGTTTGTGTAGGAGCGTAAATACTTCGCATCATGATTTGACAGCAGCAAAATATCTTCGCGCGGGCCAAAACTGTTTGGCGTGAAAAACCGGGAATACCCATAGATAATGCGGTCAAACCCATAACTATCAAAGGTTTCGCGCTGGATTTGCCAGACCTGCTGCAACGTCGCGCAGGCGCAAACTTCTTTCAGAAGGTCCATCAACACCATCGGTCACCCAATCTTGAGGTGGGTAAGAAGTGCATCAATGGCGAGCGTGTATCCGACCGCACCAAACCCGCAAATCTGACCGATGGCCGCCTTTGCGATATAAGATGTGTGGCGAAAACCTTCTCGCGCATGAATATTGGACAGATGCAGCTCAATGACCGGCAGCTCTGTTGAAATAATCGCGTCCATAAGGGCGATTGACGTGTGCGTGTAGGCGCCCGCGTTTAGGATGATGCCATCATGCACGCCACGCGCCGCGTGGATCGCATCCACCAGCGCACCTTCGTGATTGGATTGAAGACAAACACATTGCACATCGCGCGATTTTGCATGGTTGATACAATTGTCTTCAATATCGCTAAGCGTGGTTGTCCCATAGATTTCTGGCTGGCGAGTGCCCAACAGATTTAGATTTGGACCGTTAAGAACCAAGATCGATGACATATAATTTTCCCTTTTCCCTGGATCAACTCTGCCAAGAAAGCTCGAGTTTGTCGAGGGTATAGAGCGGGAATTGGTTGTGGAGCAAAAGTATCGCAAGAACACCTGAGTGGCGTGCGATAGGTGCATCAGATAGAAGCGGCAAGACACTGTTATTATGACGATATATCATTTTCTATGCGGTTGGCGTTTGAACAATATATTACATAATAATGATTATGCGATTAATATACATGACCTCAACCTTCACATACAACGCGTTGCCGGCCCTTATTCCACTCAAGAGATCATCCCAAAGAATACCCGGTCCCACGTACCGTTCTTAACGGATCATCCCCACCGACTTTGCTCAAGGCCTTGCGCAGACGCCCCACATGCACGTCAACCGTTCTTGTGTCGACATAGACGTCACGCCCCCAGACACGATCCAAAAGCTGTTCGCGGCTCCAGACACGGCCCGGCTTTTCCATCAATGTGGTCAGCAAGCGAAATTCGGTTGGGCCCAGCTTGACCGGTTCACCCGCTCGCGTCACCCGGTGGCTTTCTCCATCCAGAATGATGTCGTCAAAGGTCAGTTGCTGTCCGACCGCTGCGGGACGTGTGCGGCGCAATTGGGTGCGGATGCGCGCCATCAACTCAGAGACGGAAAAGGGTTTCACCACATAGTCGTCCGCGCCGGTTTCCAGCCCGCGAACACGGTCCAATTCCTCAGACCGTGCCGACAGCATAATCACCGGGATCGCCCGCGTTTCCTTACGCGATTTCACCTGGCGACAAATCTCAATGCCGGACACGCCCGGCAGCATCCAATCCAGCAGGATCAGATCCGGCATCACCTCGTCGACCATCAACAGCGCATCATCGCCGTTTTCCGCCATCATCACCTCATAGCCTTCTGCGTTGAGGTTATAGCGCAGGATTTCACGTTGTGCCGGCTCATCCTCGACCAGTAAGACGCAAGGTTTCTGTGCGCTCATGACCTGGCCCCGTCATCCCCACCGGTGGGCAATTCATAATTGGGGGCATTGCCTTTTGGGCGGGCCTCTTCCGGCATATCACCCGTCACCAAATAGATCACCTGATCGGCGATCGAGGTGACGTGATCCCCCATGCGTTCGATGTTTTTGGCGATAAAATGCAGGTGCATACAGGATGAAATATTGCGCGGATCTTCCATCATAAAGGTCAGGAACTCACGGAACAACGCGTTGTACATCTGATCCACTTCGATGTCGCGGTGGCGCACGTCTTGCGCCAAATCCACGTCGCGGCGGATATAGGCGTCCAGCACATCCGACAACATCAGCTGCACCTCAACCGCCATGCGTTTGATCGCACCAGATGCCCCATCGATGGGTTGCATATGCACCAAAACACTGGTGCGTTTGGCCATATTTTTCGCGTAATCCCCAACCCGTTCAAGGTTGGCGGCAATGCGCATCACGGTCAGAACGGTGCGAAGATCAGACGCAATTGGTTGGCGCAACGCCAGCAAACGCGCGCATTCTTCCTGGATCTGCGTGTCCAACGCGTCGATTTTCTTGTCGGCTTTGCGCACGGCATCCGCCAACTCTTCATCGCGGCGTTTTAACGACTTGGCACCGTCGCGAATGGCAGTTTCCACCAGCCCGCCCATTTTCATCACATGGGCCTGAATTTCTTCAAGATCCCGGTCAAAGGCGGATGCGATATGTTGATCAATCATGTGTCTGTCCCCTGCCCTTAACCGATCCGGCCCGTGATGTAACTCTCGGTGCGTGGATCTTCGGGATTGGTGAAAATCTTGGTGGTGTCATCATATTCCACAAGGTTGCCCATGTGGAAAAAAGCGGTTTTCTGGCTGACACGCGCGGCTTGTTGCATCGAGTGGGTGACAATCACCACCGAAAAGTTTTCGCGCAACTCGTCAATCAGCTCTTCAACCTGTGCTGTGGCGATGGGATCCAGCGCGGAACACGGCTCGTCCATCAGCAAAACTTCCGGCTCGGTTGCCACAGCGCGGGCAATGCACAGACGCTGTTGTTGCCCACCTGAAAGCCCCGTTCCGGGCGCGTGCAAACGGTCTTTCACCTCGTTCCAAATCGCGCCACGACGCAGAGATTTCTCAACAATATCATCAAGGTCCGCCTTGTTGCGCGCCAAACCATGAATGCGCGGGCCGTAAGCCACATTGTCATAAATCGACTTGGGGAACGGGTTGGGCTTTTGAAATACCATGCCCACTTTCGCCCGGAGCTGCACCGGGTCCACCCGTTTGTCATAGATGTCTTCACCGTCAAGAAAAATATCACCCGTCACCCGGCAGATATCAATCGTGTCATTCATCCGATTGAGACAGCGCAGAAAGGTCGATTTCCCACAACCAGACGGGCCAATAAAGGCCGTCACGGTGTTGTCCTCGATCTCGACATTTACGTCTTTGATCGCATGGGTGTCGCCGTAATGCACCTGCACGTTTTTGGCTGAGATCTTTGAGGTTTTCATCTCTAAGGCTTTCTCGATTTTCGTCATATCGTTCATTGTCGTGGTCCTTTCTGGGGGCCCATTTCGGTGCGGCCTACCAGCGGCGCTCAAATCGTCGGCGCAGGATGATTGCGATGATATTCATGGTCATCAGGAACAGAAGCAAGATAATGATCCCGCCCCACGCCCGTTCATAATAAGCAGGGTCCGCACGTTTCGCCCATTCATAGATCTGCGCCGGCATGGCGGAGTTGGGGCTGAGGAACCCTTCGATCAGACCTTCGGGCGGATTGGATGCGATATAGCCGACCATGCCAATCAGCAAAAGCGGCGCGGTTTCCCCAAGCGCTTGCGCCAGACCAATGATGGTTCCGGTCAGAATACCGGGCATTGCCAGGGGCAGCACGTGATGAAACACGGTTTGCATTTTGGAGGCACCAATCCCCAAAGCCGCTTCGCGGATCGAGGGTGGCACAGCCTTCAAAGACGCACGGGTTGAAATGATGATTGTCGGCAGGGTCATCAAGGTCAGCACCAGCCCCCCAACCAAGGGGGCGGATTGTGGCAGATGGGCAAATTGGATGAACACGGCCAGACCCAAAATCCCGAACACAATCGACGGCACCGCGGCAAGGTTCGAGATGTTCACCTCGATCAGATCCGTGAACCAGTTCTGACGCGCAAATTCTTCCAGGTAAATGGATGCGGCCACACCGATCGGTAAAGCGGCGGCCAACACCACAATCATCATGAAAAAGCTGCCCAACATCGACACGCCGATCCCGGCCTGTTCGGGGCGACTTTCCGAGGCATCCGCGCCGGTGATAAAGGACATATTGAACCCTTTGCGCGCAATGCCAGCGTCCCGTAAAGCGTCAACCAGATCCAAATGCTCCGGCGTCAGGTTCTTGTCGCGCGCAAGGCTTTCGCGGCTGACGCGCCCCTTCAGATATCCATCCACACGGGACGACGCGAGCAATTTGAACTCCACCGTGTCGCCAATACGATCCGGGTTTGTGATGACAAATTCCCGCAGCTGACCCGCCGCGCCGGACGACAGCATCTTGCGCAGATCTTTGCCTTTGGTGAAAGGCGTCTTAACCCCAACCTCTTCAATGGCGCGCCGAAGGGCGTCGTCAATCAGTGGGTTATAGCCAAAGGTCGTGACCTTCTTGATGGCCTCAATATCGCGGGTGCCGGATTTGTCCAGCTTCGCCTCGAGCAGCTCGACCTGAAGGGTCAGAGTGGTCTGTTGAAACGCCCCTACCCCTTTGAAAAAGATAGAGGATATCAACAACACCAGAAACACAAGACCAATGGCAATGGCGGTGATGCCATAGGCGCGGAACCGTTTTTCAGACGCATTGCGGCGGGCGGTATGGGCGTCTTGCGCCAGCAAGGAATTTGCGGGTTTCGGTGGGTGCGCGGCCGTCATGTCGGTCATATCACTCATTCGTATTGCTCCCGGTATTTGCGCACGATGTAAAGCGCAAGGACGTTCAGCCCGAGGGTCAGGATGAAAAGGGTCATGCCAAGTGCAAAGGCCACCAGCGCTTCGGGGCTGGCAAAATCGGCGTCGCCTGTCAGCTGAGAGACGATCTTGGCGGTCACGGTGGTCATCGCCTCAAAGGGGTTCATCGACAGGCGCGCGGCGGCCCCGGCCCCCATAACCACAANNCTCGCCAATTGCGCGAGAGGCCGCCAACAGGATCGCGCCCACGATGCCCGGAAGGGCGGCGGGCAGAACCACTTGGCGTACGGTTTCCGATTGCGTGGCACCCAGCCCGTAAGACCCATCACGCATGCTTTGTGGCACCGCGTTGATAATGTCATCAGACAGTGAGGACACGAAAGGGATCAGCATAATGCCCATCACCAGACCGGCGGTCATCACCGACCGCGCCCCTTGCATCCAATTCAGCCCGTCCGCGCCCATAAACCCCACAAGCATGGGGCCAACCACGGTCAGGGCGAACAGCCCGTAAACGATGGTGGGGATGCCCGCCAGCACTTCGAGCAGCGGTTTGGCGAAGGCCCGCGTGGCGCGGTTTGCGTATTCCGACAAGTAGATAGCGGCAAATAATCCAACCGGTACAGCCACCGCCAGCGCCACAATCGAGATATAAAGCGTGCCCCAGAGCAAAGGAAGAATGCCCAGATGCTCAGACCCGCCTCGCCCCTCTGGCGACCACGTCATGCCGAACAAAAAATCCGCCATGGGGAACATGCCAAAGAAGTTTATGGTGTTGAAAACAAGGGATAATACGATGCCCAGCGTGGTCAGGATCGCGATCATGGCGGCCCCAATCAGCACGGATTTAATCCCGTGCTCAACCCAGTTGCGGGCGCGCAGATCACCATTGGTCACGCGAATGGCGGCAAAAAATCCAGCCAACGCCACAACTGCGATGACGATCGTCATCCACAAAGCCCCTTGCGCGGATTTTGCACGAAACGCCTGTGCTGCGGTCAGAACGTCCTGGGTCACATCCGATCCAAGCGCCACACCAACCATGCCCAAAAGCCCGCGAATATCGGTGTTGCCCACATTCATTTCAGAAAAGGGGATCTTTTGAACGAGCCCTTGCGCCTCAACCTCGTCCAATCCGTGGGCCACGCGTTTCACGTCGCTCATGATCAGGTTCAAAGCCCCGTCATCGGCATAGCTTTCCTGTGGGATCAGCCCGGACACCGCGCTGTTCACCACCAAAGGCTGCACCAACACCCAAAGCGCCAAAACCAGCACCGCCGGCACAAAGGCCAGCATTGCAACGTTGAACCCGTAGTAATTCGGCAGGGAATGAAGG
>DDMF01000151.1:18767-23767 GCA_002340515.1 Rhodobacteraceae bacterium UBA2553
GTCCCCCTGGACCGAGCGAAGCGCCCTGCCCCGACCGAGAATAAACCCGAGAGCGGCCAGCGCCAGGATCATCAAAAGAAGAAAAGAAGCAGACATTTGGGTCTCACTTAAGACGTGCAAACAGGGCAGAAAATCAGCGGCGCGAGATCCCCCGCGCCGCCGTTTTTTAATTTAGTGGGTCAAGATGTCTTCAGCCGCGATCGACGCCTGGGTTGCGGCCAGTTCTGGATCTGCAACCAAGCCATATTCAGCCAAGGGGCCATCGGGACCAGCGATTTCATCCGCCACAAAGAACTCAGCAAATTCTTTCAGGCCGGGGATCACGCCGATATGCGCTTTTTTGATGTAGAAATACAGCGGGCGCGACACAGGGTATTCACCGGTTGCAATGGTTTCCGTGGACGGTGCGATGCCCGACATGGTCGCCACTTGCAGTGTGTCTGTGTTGTTTTCATAAAACGCCAGACCAAAGATGCCGATGCCGTCTTTGTTGGCGTCGATTGAGGCCAAGGTTTCGGTGTAATCGCCATCGATATCAACCGATTTGCCGTCGGTGCGCACTTTGTAGCACATCTTAGCCGCTGCTTTTTTCTTTGCTTTCTCATCGTCGCCTTCAGCGATTGCCAAGAACGCGTCGTAAGCGCCGGTCGCTTTACAGCCCGCTTCCATCACCTTCACTTCGAACACTTCACGGGTGCCATGTTTCGTGCCGGGGATGAAGGCCGCGATGTCAACGGCGGGCAGATCTGCGTTGAATTCATTCCATTTGGCAAAGCTGTTGTCGACCAGCTTGCCGTCAACCATCACCTGAGCGCCCAAAGCGTTATAAATGTCAGCCGGTTCAAAGGCGCCAAAATCAGGGCCGGTCAGCTGCGAGGCAAAGACGATGCCGTCATAGCCAATGCGCACTTCGATGATGTCTTTCACACCAGCTTCGGCACATTTTGCAATCTCTTTGTCTTTGATCTTGCGCGAGGCATTTGCGATGTCGATGGTGTTTTCGCCAACACCTTCACAAAAACGCTTAAGACCCGCAGATGAACCACCTGATTCAACAACCGGTGTCGGGAAATCAAAGTTCTCACCAAAAGCTTCCGCCACGATCGACGCGTAAGGCAGAACGGTGGACGATCCGGCAACTTGAACCTGATCACGGGCGGATGCAGCAGTTGCACCAACAGCAGTGATCGCCAAAGCAGAAGCGGTCAGTTTCACAAAAGACATGTTCACAACGGGCATGGGTTTCTCCATTTACATCAATGCCGCCCCATCGGCGACTTGAGGCCGTGTTAAGGGGATTGATCAAAGCTTTTGTGACTGTTTTGTAACAAGCATATGACAGTCAGAGAAATACCATGGTTTCAGGTGGTTAATCTTCTCAGATCACCTGCAAGCCAGAGGCGTTTAAGGCCGAGAATCCGGTTTCTGACACAGAAGTCTGCGAGTCGCACACACACAAACGCCCCCGGCCTTCGTCTTTTGCCTGGTAAAGCGCAACATCTGCGCGGCGGTAGATGTCTTCAAACTCTGCCGGCCAACCGAAATGCGCAAGCCCCCCCGAGACAGAAAAACTGCCATCGGCGTTTAGGGTATTTATCACGGTTTTCGCGAACCGAGCGAGCTGTCGGTCCTGCTCATGCGCGCTCATCCCCTGCAGATCACGCTTTTCAGGGTGGCGCAGCATCAGCACAAATTCATCCCCGCCAATCCGGAAACAGGACACTTCGCCGGGCCAGGTGGATTGGGAAATCATTGTCAGCCGCCGCAGGGCCTGATCGCCCGCGGCATGACCTTGCTCGTCATTCAGATCTTTGAACCGGTCCATATCCAACAGCAACATTGCACCGCGGCCTTGCTGATGTTTCGCATCCATATAATGATCAAGATATCGCCGGTTATAGCTGCCGGTGAGCGGGTCGGTGATGCTTTGCTCAAAGGCCGTCAGGCGAAGATTGGCCACCACGCGCAGCAGGATGAACAAAAACAACCACACGGATATCAACGCCAGCGGAAAGCGCAAGGCCAATGCGTAATCCTTTTGCACAAACGCAATCCCCGTGCCGCCGATCAACATCACCGCCGCATATAGGTTCACATTTTGCGACCGTGTCATCAAAAACGCCCCCACCAGCGACGGAAAGGCCCACATAAGAACCATTGGGGTCATCAGCCAAGCCAAAGCAAGATGCGATATGGCCAGGACAAAAAGGATTAACGCAGGCGGAAACGGCCAGCGACGCCCCAAGAGGCTGGCAATCTGATCGGCAAACATCATCGCCAAAGGAAGGATCGTCAATAGGGCGGCAAAACTCTGCCCGACCAGATAATTGTGCAAACCAAAGACCAGCAGCATCACCTCCCCACCCGCAGCAACCCAATGGGACAAAGGATCCGCCGCACGCAGAGGCGGAAGCGAAAATTCTGGGGCGTGAGCATCAAGGCCTATCAATGGCCTGTCCCAAAAAGGAATAACTTCGACCGAAGGCGGTTTTTTCATAAATCAAATCACGGTTGGAATAAAAACGACATTTTTGTCGGATTAAACAACCTAACGGTGTTCTGTGTCCAATGAAAAAATCTATGGGTGTTCTGGCAGGCAGACGGTAAAGCGACTTCCCTGCCCTTTTTCGCTTTGAATACGCAGCCGCCCACGGTGTCGGTTGACGATATGTTTGACAATCGCCAGTCCCAGCCCGGTGCCGCCCATTTCACGCGAACGGTGGTTGTCGACCCGGTAAAACCGTTCGGTCAACCGGCCTATGTGATGGGGCGCAATCCCGTCCCCCTGATCCTCAACCGCAACACAGATCACTGGGGGACGCATCCCGGGAACGGCTTCCTGCCCCCGCGTGATGCGGATGGTCACAATGCCCGCCTTTTTCCCGTATTTCATGGCGTTTTCGATGAGATTTGTGAACACTTGGATCAATTGGTCCCGGTCCCCGGCAACCTCGATCACCCCGTCATACTCCGACACCAGATCAAGCGTAACACCGCGCGCGCGTGCTTGTCTTTGCAGGCTACTTTGCGCGGAATGCAGCAATTCGCACAGATCTTGTGGATCCGTGGGGCGCATCCGTTCCATATCTTCAACGCGAGAAAGCGACAAAAGATCAGCAACCAGCCGGTTCATCCGCCCGGCTTCCTGCTCCATAATGTCCAAAAACCGGTCGCGCGCCTCTGGATCATCGCGTGCAGGACCGCGCAACGTTTCAATGAAACCAGACAGGGCGGTCAGGGGCGTGCGCAATTCATGGCTGACATTGGCAACAAAATCAGAGCGCATCTGCCCCGCTTCTTCCTTATGCGTTGCGTCAATAAAGCTGACCATTACGCCGCCACTCTGATCTTCGATCGGGACCACATGCGCCTCGTAAACCACATCGCGCCCCGCCTCGACCGCGATATAGCGCACGGGCGCCATGCGTTCACGCGCCAATGCCCGTTCGATCCGCTCCACCAAAGCTGGCTGACGCAACACAGCCGCATAAAGCCGCCCGACCGTACGCTCGCCAAACAACTCCCGCGCGCGCGCGTTGATGGTTGTGATTTGCCCATCTTCCGCAATGACAATCACCGCAATTGGAAGAGGATCAACATCGCTCGCAGAAAGCATTTTGGCACCTAATGGCTGAAAGAGCTGCCAACCTTCTGCTTTGCTTTTTAAATGCTGTAAAGAGTTCAGTTTTTTTGACCAAAAAAGAAAACTACGCGGAATTGGGGAATTGGTAATTGAAAAGCACCCTCTATACTTGTTTAGTAAAAGGGCCTGCCGCACCGCAGAAATGTTGGGTTTCTGTCAAGACAAGGTCTTTCAGGGGATAGGGACTGGACTATGGATCAAATCGATGTGTCGACAAAAACCGGTATTTTAGCGGTCGGTGATACGATGCAAAGTGATGATAATGCACTAAAATTCCCGGAATTCGAGAAAATCAGCTATGTGGGGTTTTTGGATGTCACATCCGAGACGCTCGACAGGATCAACCCCGCGCTGATCCTGTCTCCTTTGTTGTGCAACAGCTTTGATTGCCTCGAATTGGCACTGCGCTTGCAGCAATTGGGGTATCGGGGAAAATACCGTGTGGTGGCCCCAACATTGACGAACCCAAAAATGGTCAAGTCAGAGATCAAAAGCCAAGCCCCTGATGTGGATTTCGAGATTGTCACCACCAATTCTGATGATGTTCAGCTGGTGAAATAAGCCATATTTTAAGCGCAATTTGGACTGTGTTTGTGCCGACTAAAGCGTTTCGAAAAACCTGTATCACCATTTTTTGGCGAAACGCTTTAATAGATCAAATCATGGTCCGTTCCGCCAAGCTCATCATAATGGCGATGCAGGTATTTCAACGCGACACGCAGCATGAATTTACCAGATCGCGCCGGCATATGCAGCTCCGCTTCGATCCGTTCCATTCCCTTTTCGTGACAACATACCGCCAAGGCCATTTCCCCCAGCTCTGGTCCCAAAGCATCCATCGCCGCAATGAATCGCTGACGCGCATCAATCATCCGGTCATTGCGTGACCCACCGCTGTTGGGCGTGTTGCGCAGACCAGACATAATGCCAGACCATCCCGCTTGCGGTGATGCCTCAAGTTGCGCCAAAGCAAAGTCACGCTGCAGCCGATCCGCGGCCGTCACCAGATGACCACTGAGATAGGGTTGCCCCGCTGCACGGCTGCGCGCCAATACCCGAAGCGGTGTATCAGCCCCGACCATGCGCCGCTTTTTGCCACTTGAATTGGGTTTCCCCGCGGGTTTTGCGCCAAGAAACCCGGCAGATGCTTCCGCAAATCCAAGGGCGCGGGTCTCCGCCTTTGCCATCATTTTATTCAGCGCGCTGCGCCCGGCGGGCGTGATGCGATAACGGGAAACCGTTCCCGTGCTGTTGCCGGAAATCCAGTCGCGCAGCGCAAGAATTTCGGCCACCTCACGCGGGCATTTGCACAGTTGCACCGGGCTGTCGCCCTCGCGCAGATCAAGAACAACCGCGT
>DDMF01000151.1:23781-28990 GCA_002340515.1 Rhodobacteraceae bacterium UBA2553
TATCCACACCCTTTGAAATGGCAAGGATGGCCCCGTCTTTCATCAATGTACGCAACACGCGCGCGGCATGTTTTGCGATCACATTATCGTCGCTGTCTAGGTCTTTCATGGGGGTGTCACCCTCAACTAAATCGGCATGCACCCCCTCATGTTCACACCAGTTCTGCGCAATTTGACTTAGCAAATTGTCGACCAGTGGATCATCGCGCCGGGTTTCTGTTTTTTGCACCTGGCGCAGCACGGTCGAGGCATGTACGCCTTTTTGCCGTGCCAGCGCACGAATGGTTTCGCCGCGTTCGGTATGATCCAAATACAGTTTCACCGCATTGGGCAACCAGGGGATTATTTCCCCGGTTCCGATTTCGATCTGTGAAGAGCCCGAGAACTCCATGCATGTCCCCCTTTAAGGCTGTGCGCTGTCCCTTCGCGACGGCCTCGGTTGACGCTCTACTAGCGGTTGTGTTTTTACGTCACTCCAGCTAGCACGCGTTTGGTTGCCGAATGGTTAATTGTCCAGTCTATGCTTCAGTTTTGTTTCTAAAAGTGAAACAATTGTTAAAACTTGCGTACGGTGAAATTTCGAACGCAACACCTCTCAGGGTTGAGTATTCCTAGTGGCAACACGATGAAAGGAACTCACATGACTGATGCACTTGACCTTCTCAAAACACTTCGCCGCCCACGCCTTTTAATCCGCGCTGCACGCTTTGGGATCGTGGACTATAATCGAGACAGAGATTTGAAAAGATTGATGAAATCTGCATCAACACCCAGCCCGACCCGCGCTGTCGATGGTTTGATCGAAGAAGAGGCCCGCCTGGAACTCATCCGTAAAACCGGCGACGGCACCTACTCCGTGTCGCGCCATGTCGAGGTTTTGATCGCGCTTATGGCCGAGGCGCGCCTGCTGCCACGTAAGCTGAACCAGGTCTGATGTTGAAAAAGTATAAGGGGGGCTGTTAACCCCCCTTACCAACCTGTTAACCAGTTGGAACACTCTGAGAACAGATGTGAACCTTACGAAAACGCATCGGGCATGGACGCCTTTTTGGCCGCGATAAAGTCGTTCAGACCATCCCGAATACCTTCGTCCATCGCCGGTTGTTGATAATCCCCCAACAGTTTTTTCACCCGATCAGCCGCCAATTGCATGGTGTCTTTCGCACCGTCTTCTTCCCAGGTTTCAAATGGCTTGTAATCGAGCAGTTCTGAGCGCCAGAAGGCGGATTTAAAGTTCGACTGGGTGTGGTCGCAGCCCAGATAATGCCCGCCCGGCCCCACTTCGCGAATCGCATCCATGGCTTGGGCGTTCTCATCATAACTCACGCCAGAGGCCATTCCATGCAATGCTCCCAGCTGATCGGCGTCCATTACAAATTTCTCAAAGCTCGACACCAGGCCGCCTTCAAGCCAGCCACAGGAATGCAACATGAAGTTCACCCCAGACAACAGACCCGCGTTCAGCGAGTTGGCGGTTTCATAGGCCGCCTGCGCATCTGGCAGTTTTGATCCGTTGAACGATCCCGCCGAACGGTACGGCAGGCCCAGACGGCGGAAAAGTTGCCCACAGCCATAGGTGACTTTTGACGCCTCTGGTGTGCCAAAAGTCGGCGCACCCGAATTCATGTCGATCGAGCTTACAAAGGTGCCCGCCACAACCGGCGCGCCTTTGCGGACCAGCTGGGAATAGGCCACACCGGCCAATACTTCGGCCAACACTTGCGTCAACGTGCCCGCCACAGACACAGGCGCCATCGCCCCGCCCACAATGAACGGCGAAATGATCGAGGCCTGGTTGTTTTCGGCAAACACCTCCATCGCGCCCATCATCACGTCATCATATTGCATCGGTGAGTTGATGTTGATGAGCGAGGTCATCACGGTGTTTTGCTGAACAAATTCTTTGCCAAACAGGATGCCGCACATATCGACCGAATCCTGCGCGCGTTCGGGCGCGGTGACCGATCCCATAAACGGCTTATCCGACAGCTCCATATGCGCCATCAACATATCAAGGTGGCGTTTGTTCACCGGAATATCGGTCGGTTCACAGACCGTGCCGCCCGAATGATGCAGCCATTTCGACATATAGCCGAGTTTTACGAATTTCTTGAAATCATCCATGGTCGCATAACGGCGGCCACCTTCCATGTCGCGCACAAAGGGCGGACCATAGACCGGAGCAAGCACAAGATTACGTCCGCCAACAACCACGTTACGCTCGGGGTTGCGGGCGTGTTGGGTATACTGGCTGGGCGCGGTTTTGCACAATTCACGCGCCAAACCACGCGGAATGCGCACGCGTTCGCCGTGGACATCCGCGCCTGCATCGCGCCAACGCTGAAGCGCTGCGGGGTTTTCAACAAAGTTGACCCCCACTTCTTCCAACACGGTTTCCGCGTTGTATTCGATGATCTCGATGGCTTCTTCGTTTAGAATTTCGAGATTCGGAATGTTGCGTTCAATGTATTTTGCCGTCTCAAACGACACAGCACTGCGTTCCGCACGACGGGCTGCCCCGCCGCCTCCACGAGAACGTCTTGGCGTTGCTGCTTCGGTCATTTCATTTCCCTCCGATATCTCGGTAAATCCTGTTGGCTTCGGTTTACACTGCGGGCGCGGATCAAATCTCACCTGAAACGGCGCGTTGATCATAAAAACGACATGCTGTCGGATATGAGGGTTCAAAAATTACGATGAAAATCGCCGACACAGGTCTGCAAGCTCTTGCGAAATTGCGCGCCCTGCCCTAATCCATTTTCATGACAGATCAGAGCCACGACCGCCTTTTAATCATCGACTTTGGCAGCCAGGTAACGCAGCTGATTGCGCGTCGCCTTCGCGAACTAAACGTCTATTGCGAAATCCACCCCTATCAGAATGTCACAATGGAATTTGTGCGCGACATGGCGCCCAAAGCCGTGATCTTTTCTGGTGGCCCCGACAGTGTGACCCGCGAGGGATCACCACGCGTGCCGCAGGAGATCTTTGACTACGGCGTGCCTATTTTGGGCATCTGTTATGGCCAACAGGTGATGATGCACCAGCTGGGCGGCAAAGTGGAAAGCGGGCATGGCACCGCCGAATTTGGCCGTGCCTTTGTGACCGAGACCCAGAAACTGGACTTGCTTGAAGGCTGGTATGCCGAAGGCAATGAACAGGTCTGGATGAGCCACGGCGACCATGTGTCTGAGATTGCACCGGGGTTTGAGGTCTACGGCACCTCGCCCAATGCGCCATTTGCCATCACCGCCGATCAGAACCGTCACTTTTACGCGGTGCAATTTCACCCCGAAGTGCATCACACCCCCAATGGCGCCAAGCTTTATGAGCAATTTGTCAAATTGGCTGGTTTTTCCGGCGATTGGACCATGGGTGCCTATCGCGAACAGATGATCGCGTCGATCCGTGAACAGGTTGGCGACAAAAAGGTCATCTGCGGTCTATCTGGCGGTGTCGACAGCTCGGTCGCGGCGATCCTGATCCACGAGGCGATTGGCGATCAGCTGACTTGCGTGTTTGTCGATCACGGCCTCTTGCGCAAAGACGAAGGTGAACAGGTCGTCACCATGTTCCGCGACAATTACAATCTGCAACTGATCCACGCGGAAGAATCTGACCTGTTTTTGGGCCAGCTCGAGGGGCAATCAGACCCGGAAACCAAGCGCAAGATCATCGGTAAACTGTTCATTGACGTGTTCCAGAAACATGCGGACACCATTGAGGGTGCCGAGTTCCTTGCCCAAGGCACGCTTTACCCCGATGTCATTGAATCGGTGAGCTTTTCTGGCGGCCCTTCGGTGACCATCAAGTCGCATCACAACGTCGGTGGCCTTCCTGAAAAGATGGGTCTGAAACTGGTGGAACCGCTGCGCGAGCTTTTCAAAGACGAAGTGCGCGCCTTGGGGCGCGAACTTGGCCTGCCCGAAAGCTTTATCGGCCGTCATCCCTTTCCTGGGCCGGGTCTTGCGATCCGGTGCCCCGGAGAAATCACCCGCGAAAAGCTGGACATCCTGCGCGAAGCGGACGCGGTTTACATCGACCAGATCCGTAAACACGGGCTCTATGATGACATCTGGCAAGCCTTTGTCGCGATCCTGCCGGTGCGCACCGTCGGTGTGATGGGCGATGGTCGGACCTATGATTTCGCCTGCGCGCTGCGTGCGGTGACCTCTGTCGATGGAATGACCGCGGATTACTATCCGTTTACCCATGAATTCCTTGGCGAGACATCCACCCGGATCATCAATGAGGTCAAAGGCATCAATCGCTGCACCTATGACATCACCTCGAAACCTCCGGGCACCATCGAGTGGGAATAAGGCGCATCGCCCTTTGAAATACCTAATACAGAAACGCTGCCCATCACGGGTGGCGTTTTTTCATATTTGGTGGATATTTACTCGCTTTCCAAGCGAGGCCTTGCTAGCCCTAAGGCATGACACAGGACCCCAAAATCTCGCTCATCGGATTTATAGATGTGCCCGCCGACCGATATGACGCCGTGGCCGCCGCTTTGCCGCACCATATTGAACTGACACGTCAGGAACCGGGCTGTCTGTCGTTTGACGTCACCCCTGATAGGGTCATTCCCGGGCGGTTTAATGTATCCGAGATGTTCACCGACCGTGTCGCGTTTGAGGCCCATCAGACCCGTATGAAGGCCTCACGCTGGGCCGAGATTACCCAGGGAATTCCGCGCGAATACAGCATCACAGAGATTCCTCAAGACACTGATAACAAAGCGATTTCAGAATGACCTCAACCCTACGCGCAACACTTTGGATGACAGGGGCGATCACCTCTTTTTCCGCAATGGCGGTTGCGGGTCGTGCGGTCAGTCATGCCCATGATACGTTTGAACTGATGCTGTTTCGCTCGATCATCGGGTTTGGCGTCGTGAGCCTTGTGCTGCTTTTTACCGGGCGATTTCAGGCCATCAACCGGCGCTATCTGAGCACGCATGTTCTGCGAAATATCGCGCATTTTTCCGGCCAGAACCTGTGGTTCTATGCGCTGACCATGATCCCGCTTGCCCAAGTGTTTGCATTGGAATTCACCTCGCCGCTTTGGGTGGTGGTTCTGGCACCGATTTTGCTGGGTGAGGCGCTGACCCGCCGTCGCGCCGCCTCGGCAATCATCGGATTTATCGGCATTCTGATCATCGCGCGCCCCGGCGTGACCGGGCTTTCGGCGGGGGTTCTTGCGG
>DDMF01000151.1:29054-34529 GCA_002340515.1 Rhodobacteraceae bacterium UBA2553
GGCAGCGCCGCCATTGCCTTTGCCTTCACCGCGATCCTGACCCGCAAATTGACCCGGAATGAAAGCACGCTGAGCATTCTGTTTTGGCTCACCGGGTTGCAATTGATCTTTGGCCTGGCTTGCGCCGGATATGATGGGCAGATCACACCGCCCACGGCACAGCTTGCGCCATGGTTTGTGCTGATCGGTCTGGCCGGTCTGCTGGCCCATTTATGCCTGACACAGGCCTTGTCCCTTGCGCCCGCCAGCGTTGTGATTCCCATAGATTTCACCCGCCTGCCCCTGATCGCACTTATTGGCGCATTTTTTTATCAAGAGCCTATGACATGGGGTTTGGCGGTGGGATCCGCGCTGATTGTGACCGCAAATCTCATCAATTTAAGGGCGAAATCATCCCCATCCCCTAAGGGAAATTTACGCCCCCAGAGTTGAAAATACACGCGGGACCGGTGCAAGCCTGCAACTGACCCGAGGTAACGATTGACCGGGCACTTGTGCGACACATACGTTTTCTGCAATGAAAAAACAACGATAAGCCAATTTGTGCCTATTCGCGCATGTTGAGATTTCTCAGGGAGGAAATATGAAGGGTTTTGCGCTTACAGCTGCCGCAGTTGCAGCCACCGCTACGACAAGTTTTGCAGGCGGTATTGATCGTTCGGGTCAGGACGTCTCGATCCTGTTCGAAGAAGGTAATTATGTGAAGCTGAACTTCGCGAGTGTTGCACCAGATGTGCCCAGTTCGATGCCCGGTTTTGCATCGCAATCGGCCACAGATTACATCACATTTTCACTGGGCATCAAAATGCAGGTGAATGAAAAACTCAGCTTCACTTTGATTGCGGACGAGCCATTTGGCGCGGATATTCGCTATGCGGACGGTGCGCTGAGCGCGCTTGCCCCACTGCCAGATCCCAACGCCCGCGCGATTGTGGACAGCCGAGCGATCACTGGTTTGTTGCGCTATGAATTTGGTAACGGATTCAGCATTCACGGCGGTGTTCGCGCGCAAAAAGTCAAAGGTGAAATTCTTTCAGGCGATGGTTTCCTGACCGCCGAAAGCAAATTTGATTTTGGTGGCGTTGCTGGGGTTGCCTATGAAATCCCCGATATCGCGTTGCGTGTTGCACTGACCTACAACACGCAGATCTCGCATGATCTGACCGGGTTGCACAATTTTGCCGCCACGACAGGTAATGTGACCATCCCACAATCTTTCAACCTGGATTTCCAAACGGGTATTGCCGAAAACACGTTGCTGTTCGGTTCGGTCCGCCACGTCAGCTGGGCGGGTACGACACTGTCAACCAACAACGGCGGTGGCGATACAGATTGGGTTCAATTCGTAGATGACAGCACAAGCTTTGAGCTGGGCCTCGGTCGAAAACTGAATGACAACTGGTCTGTTGCGCTGATTGCTGGTTATGAAGAAGGTGCTGAAACTGGCACCACATTCTTGGCGCCAACCGGCACCAGCAAATCCATTGGTCTGGGTGCGACCTATACCAAAGACAATTTCAAAATCTCTGGTGGCGTGCGCTACGTCAGCTTTGACGAAAAAGTCGTGAATGGCGTTCCGTTTGACGGCAACGCTGTTGCAGCGGGTATCAGCCTTGGTATCAGCTTCTAAACGAAGAAAAACATGACCTTAATACGCCCCGTGCCAACGCGCGGGGCGTTTTTCGTCCATGTGATCAACGCGCATGTTTCGGATTGGAGCGTATTTTGAAATACGTCAGGGTCAGATCATGACACAAAACATCTCTACACGAAGCTGGATCGAACTTGGCCTGTTGGGCCTGATTTGGGGCGGCGTTTTCCTGGCGACACGGATCGCGCTCGATGAAATTTCGGTTTTACATGCCGTGGCACATCGGTTGATCTGGGCGGCGGCGGTGCTTTGGGGCGTTGTGCTGTGGAAAGGGTATCCCATTCCGCGCAGGCCGCGAATTTGGCTGGCTTTGCTGGTGATGGGCGCGCTGAACAACATCATCCCCTTCACCCTGCTCAGCTGGGCGCAATTGTCGATTGAAAGCGGGCTGACGGCAATTTTCAACGCTTCCACGGCCTTGTTTGGGGTCGCGGTGGCCGCAGCTTTCCTGAGTGATGAGCGGCTAAACCTGCGAAAAGCCCTTGGGGTTGGCGTGGGGTTTGCCGGCGTGATCTTGGCCATCGGGCCAGAGGCGATCACCAAGCTTGACCTTCGATCGCTTGCGCAGCTCGCCGCCCTCGCCGCCACGCTGTCTTATGCGTTTGCCGGGGTCTGGGCGCGAAAATTTCTGTCTGACCTCACGCCACAAGTGGCCGCCACCGGCATGGTCACCGCATCGGCCCTTGTCATGCTGCCACTCAGTTGGATGATGGATGGCCCCTTGCCGCTGATGATGGGCGCGGCGACCTGGGCCGCGGTGCTTTATTACGCCCTTGTTGCCACCGCCTTGGCGTATCTTCTCTACTACCGCATCCTCGCTGCCGCAGGATCTGGAAATCTGATGCTGGTGACATTGATCATTCCGCCGGTCGCCATCTGTCTGGGGGCATGGCTGCGCAATGAGAGCATCCCGCCATTGGCCTATTTTGGCCTTGGCCTGCTGGCTTTGGGGCTGCTGATCCTCGACGGACGCCTTTTCAAACGCAGAAGCATTTGACCCCCCGGCCCAGCCGCCTTACGAAAGGACAACAGGGACATCCGGCAGGGATAATGGGCATGATTTATAATTCTGCGCAGCATTGGCACAAGGCACCGCACAAACGTGTGCTGTTTTTCGGCATGTCCGGCCTTGGCAAAACCTATTTGTCCAATCTGCTACGGGCGCAGGGCGATTGGTTTCACTATTCGATCGATTACCGCATTGGCACGCGGTATATGGGCGAACACATCACCGACAACTTCAAATCCGAAGCGATGAAAGTGCCCTTTCTGCGCGATCTTTTGTTGACCGACAGCATTCGTATTTCATCAAAAATCACCTTTGATAATCTTAGCCCCGTGGCGACCTATCTGGGCAAACCCGGGGATCCCACGCGCGGCGGCCTGCCCATGGCGGAATATCAGCACCGGCAAGAGCAATTCAAACAGGCCGAAGTCTCGGCGCTGATGGACACCGCCCGCTTTATCGACCGCGCCGAACATATCTATAACTATCCGCATTTCATTTGCGACAGCGGCGGATCCATCTGTGAATGGATTGACCCGGACCTGGGTGCCGAGGATCCGATCCTGAAAAAACTGTCGCGCGATTGCTTGCTGGTGTGGCTGAAGGGCGATGAGCGCCACACCCAAGAACTTGTCCGCCGCTTTGATCGCGCCCCAAAACCGATGGCCTATCAGCCAGAATTTCTTGCCCGTGTTTGGTCAGAATACCTGAATGAATTCAATGTGAAGGAAGAGGATGTTGATCCAAATTCCTTCATTCGCTGGACCTATGCCCAGGCCCTTGCGCATCGCCAGCCCCTTTATGAAAAAATGGCAACGCATGGCATCACCCTATGTGCTCATGAGGTGGCCCAGATCAAGACGCCTGATGATTTTGACCGAATGATCGGCGCCGCAATCGACGCGGCGTAACCTCTTGATCTTGGGGTAAGTTGCCCCATCTCTTTTCCCACGACCTAAATTACCACACTGACAGGAGCACCCCATGCCCATCAAATTGCCTTCCACTCTCCCGGCCTTCAACGTGCTGACGGATGAGGGCGTGATGGTCATGTCAGATGATCAGGCCGCACGGCAAAACATCCGCCCGATGCGTATTGCTCTGCTCAACCTGATGCCCAAAAAGATCGAAACCGAAACGCAATTTGCGCGACTGATTGGCGCACATCCGTTGCAGATCGAGCTGACCTTGCTGCGCCCCTCTGACCATGTGTCCAAAAACACATCCGAGGCGCATATCGGGGCGTTTTACCAAACCTGGGACGAGGTCAAAGATCAGAAATTTGACGGGCTGATCATCACCGGTGCGCCGATCGAACAAATGCCGTTTGAAGAGGTGACCTATTGGGAGGAGCTGACCCAGATCATGGACTGGACCCAGACCAATGTGCATGCCACCTTTGGGGTGTGCTGGGGCGGGATGGCGATGATCTACCACTTCCACAAAGTGCAAAAACACCTGTTGGAGGCCAAGGCCTTTGGCTGTTTCCCGCAGGCAAACAAACACGCGTCATCACCATATTTACGCGGCTTTTCAGACACTTGCGTCGTTCCTGTCAGCCGTTGGACGGAAATCTTACAAGATGAAGTTGACCAACATGACGGCTTGCGCACCCTGCTTGGCTCGGACGAGGTGGGCCCCTGTCTGATTGAGGACACCACACATCGCGCGCTCTATATCTTTAACCATTTTGAGTATGACGATGGCACGCTCAAAGGTGAATATGACCGCGATGTCGCCAAAGGGGTGCCGATCAATATTCCGATGAATTACTATCCAAAGAACGATCCAAGCCTGGCCCCCGAAAATCGCTGGCGCAGCCACGCGCATCTGCTTTATGCCAATTGGATTTCGGAAATGTACCTGACCACGCCGTTCAATATGGACAATATTGGCACCACGGTCGAAGATCTTCGCGGCTAAGGCCCCACCCGGCATAGTTAATCGCATTTACATGGGGGCCTTACGCCCTCATAATAGCGTGAAATCATGAGGTTATTTTCCATGTCCCTGCCCTTCGATGGTGCCATCTCCAAGTTCTATTCTGAGACTGCCCCAAAAGACGTACGCGATGCGATCAAATCCGGCGGCAAAAAGGACATCCTGTCCAACACATACCCGTATGACGCGCGTATGGACCGCGAGATTTATGAGGCGGAACTGACGGCGCTACAGCTGGAATTGGTCAAACTACAGGCCGATGTGAAAGAAACCGGCAAACGGGTTGTGGTGGTGTTTGAAGGGCGCGATGCGGCCGGAAAAGGTGGCACGATCAAACGCTTTCGCGAGAACCTGAACCCGCGCGTGGCCAATGTCGTGGCGCTGTCCAAACCCTCGGATCGCGAGCAAGGCGAATGGTATTTTCAACGCTATATCAAACACCTCCCCTCCGCAGGTGAGATCACTTTGTTCGATCGCAGCTGGTACAACCGCGCCGTTGTCGAAAAGGTGTTTGGCTTTTGCGAAGACCCTCAGCGCGAAGCATTTTTTCGCCAACTTCCCGAATTCGAAGACATGCTGGTCGATGAGGGCATCCATTTTGTCAAACTCTGGCTAAACGTTGGCCGCGCCGAACAATTGCGCCGCTTTCTTTCCCGCGAAAAAGACCCGCTCAAACAATGGAAACTCAGCTGGATTGATGTGGAAGGCCTGAACCGTTGGGACGCCTACAGCCAAGCCATCGGCGAAACCTTTGAACGCAGCCACCGGCCCCAAGCGCCCTGGACCATTGTGCGGTCCGATGACAAACGCCGCGCGCGCCTGTCCGCCCTTCGCGCCGTCTTGCAGGGCATTGATTACGCTGGCAAAGACAGCAATG
>DDMF01000149.1:0-8895 GCA_002340515.1 Rhodobacteraceae bacterium UBA2553
GGGGCCGGGCCGGGGGCGCGCTCGATCGGGGCTTGGGTCACGGCATTGGCGCCAATGGGCCAGAATTGCTGACGCAGTTGGTTTGTGCGCACAAGGAAACTGTCACGTGGGATCGCTCCCTGGGCGCGCAAGTTGCGCAGCTGCAGGTCCGCTGCCTGTTGGCTAAAAGGACCAAGCACGACCGCGTACCAATTGCCGCCGACGCGAAACCCGCTGACGCCTTCGATTTGGCCGGCATAATTGCGCACGCGTTCCTCGGCGGCGCGCAAAGATGGGTGGGCTTCGACCTGAATCCAGATCAGGTTTTCGGCTTGGGTCGCCTGGGCATGGCCCATTTGCGGAACCAAAGTGACACTCGATAATGTGGTGGCGCCTGCAAGCATGGCAGAAGCAAATAGCTTTTTCATAGATCCTCGTGGCCTCAGGGCTCTTATGGGTGTTTTGAATTCGGTTGAAGGCAAGTAACACAACATGCCCCGGTCTGGTCAACTCTCTGATGGTGCTTTGCGATCACGATATGCGCCTTGGCGAAAGATTGTGACCCCAATTCGGCAAATGCCCATGCAGCGATTGACCCTTTGTGGCCCAGTGCCTATTGAGAAGGCCAAGTTGAATTGACGAGACAGGCGTGGATCATGGGCCAGCAAGACATTAAACCGCAAAGCTTTCAGGAGATCATCCTGAGATTGCAGAATTACTGGGCTGAGAAGGGCTGTGCGGTGCTTCAGCCATACGACATGGAAGTGGGCGCGGGCACGTTTCACCCGGCCACAACTTTGCGCTCGCTTGGATCAAATCCTTGGGCCGCGGCCTATGTGCAACCCTCGCGTCGTCCGACCGATGGGCGGTACGGTGAAAACCCCAACCGTTTGCAGCATTATTACCAGTACCAAGTGCTGATCAAACCCAGCCCACCCAACCTGCAAGACCTCTATCTTGGATCCCTACGTGCGATTGGGATCGACATGGATCTGCACGACATCCGCTTTGTCGAAGATGACTGGGAAAGCCCCACTTTGGGTGCTTGGGGTCTGGGTTGGGAGGTTTGGTGCGACGGTATGGAAGTCAGCCAATTCACCTATTTCCAACAGGTCGGCGGCTATGATTGCAAACCTGTGTCCGGCGAGCTGACTTACGGGCTTGAACGCCTCGCGATGTATATCCTTGGCGTCGATCACGTGATGGACATGCCCTATAATGCGCCCGACGCGCTGATCCCGCTGACCTATGGGGACGTCTTCAAACAGACCGAAGAAGAATACGCGCGGTGGAACTTTGACGTGGCCAACACCGATGTGCTGCTGCGCCATTTTGAAGAGGCCGAGGAGGAGTGTAAAACCATTCTCGATCAGGCCTATGATGACCCGAAAACCGGCAAGCGTATTGTCATGGCCCACCCGGCTTATGACCAATGCATCAAAGCCTCACACCTCTTTAACCTGCTCGACGCGCGCGGGGTGATTTCGGTCACCGAACGTCAGGCTTACATTGGCCGGGTGCGCGCGCTGTCAAAGCTTTGCGCCGACGCTTTTGTGCAAACCCGTGCGGGCGGCTGGACCCCCGAAGGGGACGTGGCGTGAGCGGGAAATTACTGGGATCTATCATCGTGTTAGCAGGATTGATTGCCGGCGGCCTGATCTATTGGCTGCAAATCTATGCCTTTTATGACGAGGCCTCATCCGATACCGAAATCCGCCTGACCAACATGGTCACCGGCGAGCCTGAAGTGGTGCTGTTTGACAGCTTTCAAGGGATCGACGCCAACTCCTCCCCGCTGCGCTTTCGTGGCTGTTTCACCACCACGATGTCGCTGGCGATGTTGACCGAAACCTATGAAGTGGTCGAAGGCGCTGAGCCCCGCGTCGCCCCCGGTTGGTTTGATTGCTTTGATGCGTCAGAAATTGGCCAAGCCCTGACCGAAGGCGGCGCAATTGCCTTTCTGGGCGAAAAAGACATTCAAGATGGCATCGACCGTGTGGTCGCCGTCTTTCCTGATGGCCGGGGCTTCGCCTGGCATCAGTTGAACGAAAAATATGACGAATAGAACGGCGAGACCATCCCATGCCTGATCTGCTGATTGAACTCTTTTCCGAAGAAATCCCCGCCCGGATGCAAACCCGCGCCAGCGAGGATTTGAAAAAGCTTGTGACCGATGGTTTGGTTGAGGCTGGTTTGACCTATGCCGGTGCCCATGCGCTCTCAACCCCCCGTCGTTTGACGCTGGCCATTGACGGTCTTTTGGCCCAGTCGCCGGACACCAAAGAGGAACGCAAAGGCCCCAAAGTCGGCGCGCCGGATAAAGCAATCGAAGGGTTTCTGCGTGGCGCTGGCCTGACCCGCGATCAACTGGTTGAACGCGACACGCCCAAAGGTGCGATCTACTTTGCCTTGATCGAGAAAAAAGGCCGTCCCGCAGCGGACATCATCGCGGAAGTTCTTGAAAACACGATCCGCAACTTCCCATGGCCCAAATCCATGCGTTGGGGCAGCGGCAACCTGAAATGGGTGCGCCCGCTGCATTCCATCCTCTGCATCCTGTCCGATGAGGCCGGGTCGGAAATCGTGCCGCTGGATGTGGATGGTATCACGTCAGGCAACAGCACCGAAGGCCACCGTTTCATGGGAACGGGCCGCTTTTCGGTCACGTCGTTTGACGACTACGAGGCCAAGCTGAAGGCAAATAAAGTGGTCCTGAACCCACAAGACCGCGCCGACCACATCTGGGAAGACGCCAAAAACGCCGCCTTCGC
The DNA here is from genome assembly GCA_002340515.1 of Rhodobacteraceae bacterium UBA2553. Lineage (GTDB taxonomy): Bacteria > Pseudomonadota > Alphaproteobacteria > Rhodobacterales > Rhodobacteraceae > Aliiroseovarius. Next base: position 2,751 of record DDMF01000149.1, read on the forward strand.
CCAAGGTCTTGAGATTGTCGAAGACATGGGCCTGTTGAAAGAGGTTGCCGGCCTGGTCGAATGGCCCGTCGTGCTGATGGGTGACATCGCGGATGATTTCATCGCTTTGCCACCAGAGGTGCTGCAAACCTCGATGCGCGAACACCAGAAATTCTTTTCCGTGCGCAATCCGAAAACCGACCGAATTGAAAAATTCGTCACCGTCGCCAACCGGGAAACCGCCGACAATGGTGTGACCATTTTGGCGGGCAACCAAAAGGTGCTGTTTGCGCGTCTGGCCGATGCGAAATTCTTCTGGGAAAACGATCTGCGCGTGGCCGAAGCTGGCGCGCAGCCCTGGCTTGATAGCCTTGAGAATGTGACGTTCCACAACAAACTCGGCACCCAAGCCGCACGTATTGAACGCATCGCCGCAATAGCGAGTTGGTTAGCTCCAATAGCTGATGTCGACCCCGAACTGGCGAGGAAAGCGGCACTCTGGTGTAAGGCCGATCTGTCGTCGGAAATGGTTTATGAGTTTCCAGAACTTCAAGGACTTATGGGAAAATACTACGCTACTGCTGCAGGCCACCCTGTTGAGGTTGGCGCCGCAGCACTTGAGCATTACTCGCCCCTTGGCCCCAATGACGCTGTCCCTTCGGAGCCGATTTCGGTTCTTGTTTCCCTTGCCGAAAAGTTTGACCTTCTTGCCGCATTTTGGGCTATCAGCGAAAAACCAACTGGTTCGAAGGATCCATTTGCTCTGCGGCGAGCAGCGCTTGGGGTAATTCGGATTTTGCTTGAAAATAAGATCTCCGGTGGCATTTTGCCAATTGTGTATTGGTGTGTCGCCAAAATAAAATCTGAACGATTTATGGAAGACCGGAAGGATGAATTTGTGACACTTGCAGTGAACCTTGCCAAGTTGAACAAAGATGAGGTGACTTTGGCGGTTGCAGACGCTCTGCGCGAAAACGTTGGTAATGGACAAGATCTAGACCGGCCTAAAGAAATCGCGCACGAGGCAATGGTCATAGCAGAAAACCTCCTCTCCTTCTTCCACGACCGCCTTAAGGTCTACCTCAAAGACCAAGGCATCCGTCACGATGTGATCGACGCCTGCCTTGCCATGCCGAAAAACGACGACCTCACTTTGTTGGTCAACCGCGCCACGGCCCTCGCTGCGTTCCTCAAAACCGATGATGGCGAAAACCTGCTGCAAGGCTTCAAACGCGCCAACAACATTCTGGCGCAGGCTGAAGAGAAAGACGGGGTTGAATACTCCTATGGGGCCGATGTGAAATTTGCCGAAGACGACACAGAGAAAGCCCTGTTCGCCGCCCTCGATACGGCGGAAACAGCGTTGAAACCGGCGATGGAAACAGAAGATTTCGCCGCCGCCATGACCGCCATGGCCAGCCTGCGCGCGCCAATTGATGCATTTTTCGAGGCCGTTCAGATCAACTCCGACAATGAAATTATTCGTCGCAATCGTCTGAACCTCTTGTCACGCATCCGGCAAATCTGTCTTTCGGTCGCCGATCTGAACAAAGTCGAAGGCTAAAGGGGCGCGGCCCCAGCGCCGCCCTCTTTTTCTTGCCTCAAATATCTCGGGGTGAGACCGCAGGTCGAGGGGCCGCGCCCCTAACTGCGCTTTCACGTCACGCAACCCTTGTGTGATGCGCCGCCCTTGTTATGCTGCACAAAACCCTAACGCTGCGGTGCAGAAAAATGACCAAGCCAGGATTCACAGAAATCACCCCAACCGCTCCGATCCAAACGGAGGAGCATGGCGGGCGTGCGAAATGCCTGCAACGGCTGATCCGGCTCGACATGCCTGTGCCAAAAACCATGGCGCTGTCTTTTGATGCGGTGCGCGGGGTGTCGGCGGGGGATATGCCGGATCTAAAGGCGATGCTTGCGCTGTTTGGTGAAGACCCTCTGATCTCTGTACGCCCGTCATCGGAGGACCCCGATTGGGGTGGCCCCGGTGCCATTCTGAACATCGGCATGAATGATGTGGTGCATGGAAAACTGATCGAAACACACGGTGAGCTGGCTGCTAATGCCTTGTATTTACGGTTTATTCAGGCTTATGCGGTGCATGTTGGCCGTTTGGACCCGGATGAGTTTGAAGACATTTCCACACCGACGGCGGATACGCTTCAGGCTGCCCTTGATCACTATGAGGAAGAGACCGAAAGCTACTTCCCGCAGGATCCAAAAGAGCAGTTGGCCGAGGTGCTGCGGTCCATGTCGCGGGCTTGGCAAGGCACAACCGCGCGGCTGTTGCGTGAGGCGAAAGGGGCGCCTGCGGATGCGGGATTGGGGCTGGTCGTGCAGAAAATGGCGATTGGCGTTGGGCGTGATGTCTGTGGCTCAGGTGTGATCCAATTTGTGAACGGGCAAACCGGGCACCGTGAAATTCGCGGACGGTATCTTTGTAAAAGCCAAGGCCGTGATGCGCTAACTGAGGTGGAAGCGCGCGACGTGATGTTTCTGACCAAAGACAAACGGGGCCGCTCGATCGAAGAGGTCTTGCCCGAGATGTTTCAGGCGCTTCTGGACTGTGGTGATCTGTGCCGCACCCGTCTTCGTGAAGAGATGGAAATCGAGTTTACCATTGATAATGAACAGCTTTTCATTCTGGATGCGGTGCGTGTGGCGCGCAGTGAACGGGCCAATGTGCGCATTGCGGTGACGTTGGCCAAGGATAAAATCATCTCGCGCGAAGAGGCGGTCATGCGTATTCCGCCCCGCGCGCTGAGTGAACTTTTGCACAGTCAGATTGACCCGGAAAGCCCGCGCGACGTCTTTGTCACGGGCATTGGTGCAAGTCCGGGCGCGGCCACGGGGAAAATCGTTTTTTCCGCTCGTGCGGCCCAAGCCATGGCCGCACAGGGCGAGGATTGCATTCTGGTGCGGCGCGAAACCAGCCCCGAAGACATTCGCGGGATGCATGCGGCCAAGGGTATTTTGACCATTCGCGGTGGTATCACCAGCCACGCGGCGGTGATTGCGCGCGGGCTTGGGCTTCCTTGTGTCGTGGGGGCAAACGGCCTTTCGTTGGAGAAGAAAAAACAGCAATTGATCGCTCAGGACGGGCGGGTTCTGTCTGAAGGGGACGTGATCACCGTGGATGGTGAGGACGGGCAGGCCCTGGTGGGGTCTGTCGATATGCTCCCCCCGGAATTGGGCGAAAGCTTTTGTACGCTGATGGAATGGGTGGATGAATTTCGGGATATTGGCGTGCGGGCGAATGCCGATACGCCCCCGGATGCGCGCAACGCCCGAATGTTTGCGGCGGAAGGGATCGGACTGTGCCGGACCGAACATATGTTTTTCGACGATGATCGCCTGTTGGCCATGCGCGAAATGATTTTTGCCGATAAGCCGGTGGACCGCCGGGCGGCTCTGGCGCGGTTGCTTCCGATGCAACGTGATGATTTCAAAGAGCTATTTGAGATCATGCAAGGGCTTCCGGTGTGCATTCGTCTGTTTGACCCGCCCTTGCACGAATTTTTGCCCCATGGGCGCGAAGGGATGCGCGAACTGGCCGAGGCGCTGGATCTGCCATTGTCAGATGTGACCCGCCGGGTCGAAGGATTGCGCGAATTCAACCCGATGCTGGGCATGCGCGGGGTGCGTTTGGGTGTGACTGTCCCTGAAATCTACGACATGCAGGCGCGCGCTATTTTTGAAGCAACTCTGGATGCGTCAAAACTCGGCGATCCGATTGTCCCGGAAATCATGATCCCGCTTGTGTCCGCGAAACGCGAGGTCGAGATCGTGAAGGCGCGGATTGATGCCGTCGCCGCTGCGGTTAAGATTGAACGGGGCGAAGAGTTCACCTATCGCCTTGGGGTGATGGTGGAAACGCCGCGCGCGGCTTTGCGGGCGGGTGAAATTGCCCAGCATGTGCATTTCATGTCCTTTGGCACCAATGACCTGACCCAGATGACCTATGGTCTGTCGCGCGATGATGCGGGGCGGTTTATGGGGGAATATGTCAATCAGGGGGTCTTTCCTGAAGATCCGTTCCATGTTCTGGACACTGAAGGTGTGGGCGAGTTGTTGGAAATTGGCGCCGCGCGCGGCCGAGAGGTGGACCCAGACCTGACACTTTCGATCTGTGGCGAACATGGCGGAAACCCCGAATCAATCAAGTTTTGTCGCGACGCGGGCTTTACCTATGTGTCCTGTTCTCCGTTCCGGGTGCCGGTGGCGCGATTGGCCGCAGCCCACTTGGCGTTGGTGGCACGTGTTGGGGAACAAGGGTAACTGCCCACCAGATGTTGCGATGAAATGAGCGATTTGCGTCACCTTACATGTCGGATTTCTCCTGCCAAAACCTCGCTTTTGGGGGCTGCACTGGACGAAAGCGGTTTTTTGCCCTAAACCGCCGCGTCAACTGTGCCGCGTTCTGCGGTTCTGGGAGTGGGCAAAATGCTGAAGATGACGTTAAAACGCCTATTGGGCGCGATGATATTTGCGGGTGTGCTTGCGGGAACCCCAGTGGTTGCTGTGGCAGATGCAGATGGCGCACAGGATCCGATCGTGGCGCTGTTCACCAAGCTCTTTCACACCGAAAAAGCGGGGGTCTCGGCAATGTCCGATGACCAGATCCAGCGTTTGGCCAGTCTTCCAACAGAAAAACCCCGCCGCAGCAAGGCCCTGAGCTATGACAAGAGCTGGCTGGCCGAGCAGCCCAAACCCAAAGGGGGCAAGGCGTGGCAATGCCTGACTGAGGCGCTGTATTTTGAAGCCCGTGGCGAAAGCCTGAAAGGCCAGTTTGCTGTCGCTGAAGTGATTTTGAACAGGGTTGACCACGCGCGTTTCCCCAATTCGGTCTGTGGTGTGATCAATCAGGGCACAGGTAAGAAGTTCCAGTGCCAGTTTACCTATACCTGTGATGGGCGCGCCGAAGTCGTCAATGAACCTGCCGCGTTTGAACGCGTGGGAAAAGTGGCGCAGGCCATGATCGCCGGTGCGCCGCGCACGCTGACCGATGGGGCGACCCATTATCATACCACGGCGGTGCGCCCAAAATGGGCCAAGCGGTTTGAAAACACCACGAAAATCGGCGTTCACCGTTTTTATCGCATGCCCGTCCGCGTGTCCTCAAACTGACACATAATCTGTGCGGTTTTGCACTGGTTTGGGTCGGTTCGCACTGGTCTTTCCCCGTGATTTCAGGGCAACATTGGCCCAGAAAAATTGCGGAAGCCCGAGGCCAGTATGACGTCAAACAACAGCTCAGCATTTGAACCCCTTTTGGCGCGTGTCGCTGAGATGGGGGAAAGCCGTCCCGCGGACCGAATTTCTGTGCGTGATCATGTAGTTGCCGTGGAAATTGGTGCGTTTCAGACGGAACGCGATGTAACCCAGAGGGTCAGCTTTAGCGTGGTGGTCGAAGTGGCCCCAAGTGCCGGTGCTGAAACCGATGATGTCGATGACATCTTGTCCTACGACACCATCACCGAAGCAATTGCGACCGAGCTGGCCGCGGAGCGCTTGAACCTGTTGGAAACGCTGGCGGAACGGATTGCAGTCCGGATCCTGCGCGAACCACAGCCGTTGCGGGTGTTCATCCGCATCGAGAAATTGGACCGGGGGCCGGGCAAGCTGGGTGTGGAGATTGTGCGCGACCGGACCGTGGCACAGGCGCTGGACGCCGCCGAAATCCCGGCACCATTGATTGTGCATTTGGGCAACGCCGCGATTGCGTCCCCTTGGTTGGGCGCGTTCTTGGACCGTTGCGCCGCTGATCCCCGCGCGGTGGTGTTGATGGTTGGGGCAGGGGAGTTGCCCGCCCCACATACCGGCGAGGTCCGCAGCCAACGCTGGGTGGATCTCTTGGCGATGGAACAAAACGCCTGCCTTTTGTCCGCCCGCGATGCACGCCTTAAGGTGGTGGCCACAAGAACCGAGCTGGATTGGGGCATAAAAAATGCGCAATTGTCGATCTGGGCACCAACCAAAATGGTGATGGACGCCGTCGAGGGGCCAGAGGCCTTGACCGACCGGGCAATGACAGGTTGGCTCGTGCGTGAGCTGGGCGCGTCGGGCACACGCTTTATCGATACTGCAAATGGGTTGGAGGATCCGTTGTGAGCGACCGCGCGCGCCTTTATCACCACGCCCTCCCCCGCCAAGGCGCGCCTTT
>DDMF01000149.1:8981-11685 GCA_002340515.1 Rhodobacteraceae bacterium UBA2553
GCGCCTTTTGCCGGACCAGAACTGGCCGGGTGCGGACATGTTTGGTTTGATCAGGTGATGTGCCGCGATCGTGCCGGGCGGGCTGAGGTGGTATCGGTTGGCGATTGTGACGCGAGCGTTGTGGTGCGCCTGTCTGCGGCGCGCGCACCGATCGCCGGACTGACACTCGACCGTCCGCGCCTTATGGGGATTTTAAACGTCACGCCGGACAGCTTTTCGGATGGTGGCGATCTTGCGACCGTCGCGGCGGCAGTGGACCGCGCCCGTGACATGCAAGAGGCGGACATCCTGGACATTGGCGGCGAAAGCACCCGTCCCGGCGCCGAAACGGTTGGCATCGCCGAGGAAATCCGCCGCACGGCCCCGGTTATTCGTGCCCTGCGTGAGGCGGGCATCACCACGCCCATTTCGATTGATACGCGCAAGGCCGCCGTGGCCGAGGCCGCTTTGGACGCTGGCGCGGATATCGTCAACGACGTCTCAGCCTTTATTTATGATCCGGAGTTGGCGCATCTGGTGGCGGAGCGGGACGTGCCGGTCTGTCTGATGCACGCTCAGGGGCAACCTGAGACGATGCAGGATGATCCGCGCTATGAAAATGTGATTTTTGATGTCGTGGATCATCTGCAAGAGCGACTTGAAACCGCCATGACAGCGGGGATCCGCGCAGAAAACATTATCGCTGATCCCGGCATTGGGTTTGGTAAAACTCTGCAGCACAATGTGACTTTGCTACGGTCGCTTGCGCTGTTACACGACCTTAAGTTGCCAATGTTGCTGGGTGTGTCTCGCAAACGGTTCATTGGGACGTTGGGTGGGGCTGAGGCCGCCAAGGATCGCGTTGCGGGGTCTGTGGCGGTGGCATTAAACGGTGTGGCACAGGGCGCGCATATTTTACGCGTGCATGACGTGGCCGAGACCGCGCAAGCTCTGCGATTGCAGATGGCATTGACGACAAAGGATACGGTGTGACGCAGAAACTATTTGGAACTGACGGTGTGCGCGGGCTGGCCAACAGCTGGCCTATGACCGCTGAGATGGCGTTGAAACTTGGGGCCGCAGCGGGGCGGCATTTTCGCCGTGACGGATCCAATGGCCACCGGGTGGTGATCGGCAAAGACACGCGCTTGTCGGGCTATATGATCGAAAACGCGCTGACCGCGGGGCTGACATCGACAGGGATGAATGTACTGCTTCTCGGGCCGGTGCCAACACCAGCTGTGGGGCGGATGACCCATTCGATGCGCGCGGACCTGGGCATTATGATCTCGGCGTCGCACAACCCGTTTCACGACAATGGCATCAAGTTTTTTGGCCCCGACGGGTTTAAGCTGTCGGATGAAGATGAGGCTGAAATTGAACGGCTGGTGCAGGTCGGCGTAGCCCCGGTGCAACCGCAAAACATCGGCCGGGCCAAACGCATTGAGGAAGCGCGTCAGCGCTATACCGAATATCTGAAAACCACCTTCCCTGACCAGAAAAGATTGAATGGTATCAAGGTGGTGATTGATTGTGCCAATGGGGCAGGATACCGTGTGGCCCCTGATACATTGTGGGAGCTGGGGGCCGAGATTGTGCCCATCGGCGTCTCGCCAGATGGCACCAACATCAATAAAGGCTGCGGTTCTACCGATACTGCGCTGGCGGCCAAAACCGTGGTGGAAACCGGCGCCGACCTGGGCATTTGTCTGGATGGAGACGCGGACCGGATCATGATCATTGATGAAACCGGGCGCGTTGCGGACGGCGATCAGATCATGGCGCTCTTTGCGATCCATTGGGCGGCGCAGGACCGGCTGAAAGGGGGCACTTTGGTCGCCACCGTGATGTCGAACCTTGGGCTTGAGCGGCACATGCAGGGCCAGGGGCTAGAGCTGTTGCGCACCAAAGTTGGTGATCGCCATGTGGTCGAGGCAATGCGGGCGGGCGGCTATAATCTGGGTGGCGAGCAGTCCGGCCATATCGTGATGTCAGATTTTGCCACCACCGGGGACGGGCTTTTGGCGGGGCTGCAATTTCTGGCCTGTATGGTGGAAAGTGGCAAGCGCGCGTCTGAGCTGTGCCAAGTCTTTGAAACCGTTCCGCAGCTTTTGAAAAATGTGCGTTATGGCGCGGGGCAGACACCGCTGAATGTGGACAGTGTAAAGGCGGCCATTGCCGATGCTGAGCATGTGTTGAACGGCAAGGGGCGTTTGCTTATTCGCAAGTCGGGAACCGAACCGTTGATCCGGGTGATGGCGGAATGCGAGGATTCGGCGTTGTTGTTGCAGGTCGTCGATGGAATTGTCGCCGAGGTGCAAGCCGCAACACGTTAACCGGTTGGTTTGAAGCGAAAATATTAATGAGTGAATAGAGCAGCCCCTGTGATCAGGCGCTGCTTTTTTCCTGCCTGGTAAACAAGCGTTTTAACGCGCCCGCCTGCGAGATTGCCACCCCAATCAGGATCAGGCCCATCGCCCAAAACAGGCTGGGCGGAAGGGTTTCTCGCAGAAAGACGCTCCCTAAAATGACCGACCATACCGGCACTTGGTAATTCACCAGGCTGGTAAAGGTTGGGCCCGCGTCGCGCACCAATGTCACCACTAGAATTTGCGCCAACGCGGTTGGGATCAGCCCCAAGAGGATCAATGCGATGATGGCGCTGGCGGAGGGGATCTGTGTCGGCAGCCCCTCTTGCCACAGCGCCACCGGCAGGATGAGTATG
>DDMF01000006.1:0-9675 GCA_002340515.1 Rhodobacteraceae bacterium UBA2553
AAACTGGGGGCGGTTCAGATGCCGAGCGACGCAATGATTGTGCAATCGCCCTCAGAGACATTTTGGTAATAATGCCTCTCGATATCTCTTCACGTTCGGGCAGCGTAAGGGCCAAACGCGATCTCACGCGTTTAGGTGGCCGAATACCACCAGTCCGGGCCAGCAGCGGATAAATCGAAGATGAGGCACGATTGAACCTGCGTCCAATCGAACTCAAAGATTCCCCGCGTTCCCATCGATCCCACATCTCCGACTTCTGCGTGTCTGTGTAAAATGTACGTTGACGATACTTCATGACTTACACTCCATCTTTCCCAAAAGATTAAGGTGTTGCGTCGACCAGTTGAAATCACCGGACTTTGCCGCCGTTGCTCTTTCGGGTGTTTGCTGACGCAGCATCGCTTCGCGCTTGCGGCATGCCTGTCGCTGCGTCGCAGCTGACCTCGCCAATGCGGTCATTCAATCCGGCTCCATGGGGTCAAATTCGAACAGCACTTTCGCTGCTTATTGCTTGGACACGAAAGATGCGGGGCTTTCGGGATTGTTTCAGGTGCTGCTATCACTGGCCCAGGAAACTCGTAAGAGCGCAGCGCAACGTTGCACCCATTCGGCATCGTTGTAAGACATCAGGCAAACCAATTCTTCACGCCGTGTTGTCGAAAAGGAAAGACCGGGGCAGGTCAGATTTGTGATTGCTCAAGAGCTATCTTCATCCGCATGCTGAGACGCGTCAAATGACATCTCTGCAGAGGATGCCTCAAATCCGGCGTGGCCACGCTAGGTCCAGTTCGCATCGTTCAGGTTTTCGCGCGTAATCACCTCGACCGGGACCGAAGAGATCTGCACTTCACGGTGTTCGAGCCTTGCTATCATTGCGTTCACGGCGCGTTCAGCAATCAGTTGCATGTTTTGGTGGACAATGAACTGCATTGCGCCATCGAGGATGTATTCCCTGGTTTTTCCAGTCAGGTTGTGGCCGATGAATTTGACTTCGCCCGTCAGACTTTTTTCCTTCAAGGCGCGAACGACACCCTCGTTGCCGCCACCGACATTATAGATCCCTACGACTTCAGGGTGCATATCAAGAACCTCAAGAATTGCATCGTAGTTACCCGTTGTATCATCCTGTCCGCTCACGGTCTCAATCGCCTCAAGATGCGGGCAATCGCTTCGCAGATAGGCACGGAACCCCATTTCGCGGTATTCATGGCTGCGGTAAAGCTGCCCGCCGGAAAGCACGACGACCTTACCGCCTTGGGGACACGCAAGCCCCATCAGCAACCCCGCCGTGCGACCACCCGCGCGGCTATCACTTCCGACGAAACCGATGAGTGGCGCATGGGCAAGGGGAGAAACCAAAGCCAGGCATGGGATATTACGCAGTTTGAGATGCTCGACCGCATCGCGCACCCGTTGATCTTCGAGCGCTTGAAAGGCGACCGCATCGATGCCTTGCCCCTCGCAGGACCGCAACTTACGTGCCAGAACCGCCGGTTCCATCTTGGTCGTAAAGATACATTCAATCGTCGCGTTGCCCCGTTCCCCAAACTGCTGAAAGCACTCGCCCAGAAAATCCGTTGATGGCCCGGCGACCTCCGGCAAAAACACTTTTAGACGCCACGGTTTCCGTCGGTTTTGTACCTGTGCACCCGTCTCGATAGATTTTTTAGCCTGCAACACCCGTTGACGGGTTGCTTCCTTAACGCGGCCGCGTTCGTTCAGCACCCGGTCGACGGTTGCGATTCCCACGCCAGCAAGCTTTGCTATTTCAGATTGCTTTGCGTGACGCGGCGCCAGTGTATCGGCTTCTTGGGTATATTCATCTATCATTTGACATCATTAACACGTCAATTGCAATCCGCAACACCTCAAAACCCCTCAATCATGTTTGGATGATGTGTTCTCGCTTGCCTTGATGAGCTTCCTAAACGAACAGTTCGTATTGAGCTTAAGCTCTTAGGGAGGATACTATGAAGCTAACTACGAAACTTTTCACCGTGGCAGGTGTTGTGCTTGCAGGCACAGCCGCGAGTGCGCAGGACTTTACTTTCAAATATGGCAACTCGCAGCCGGACACGTCAATTCGCTCGCAATCAATGATGTTCTTTGAGACCGAGCTAGAAACACGTTCCGGTGGCCGTATCGAAGTTGAAAACTTCTTCGGTGGTACAATCGGTAACGAGCGTGAAATGATGGACCAGGTTACTTCTGGTTTGATCCAAGGGACACGCGGTGGTTTCTTTGCCGATGCATCTGGTGCGTTCAACATCTACCAGTTGCCATTCCTTGTTGCGAATTGGGACGAAATGCAGTGTCTGGTGGGCAGCGATTTCACTGACAGCATCGAAGTGCGTGCGGCAGAAAATGGTTACCATATTCCAGCAACTGGCATCAGCCAAGGTTTCCGCGCCTATACAAACAACGTGCGTCCTATCACAAGGGTCGAAGACCTCGCTGGTCTGAAAATTCGCGAACCACAATCTGATCTGATGATCGCGACGGGGACTGCACTTGGTTCAGTACCAATCGCGATGCCGTTTGGGGAAACATACCAGGCGTTCCAGCAGGGCGTGATCGACGGTCAGCACAACCCACCACAGAACATCTGGGACTATAACGTTCACGAAGTTCAGAAATACCTGTCTTTGACAAACCACATGACGGGTCCTGATCCGCTGATCGTTAACAAAGCATGGTATGATGGATTGCCTGCTGATCTTCAGGAAATTTTTGACGAAGTCGCAGTTGAAGCTCTTGCGATGTCTGACTCCTTGTATCGTGAAGCTGAAACGAGTGTGATCGACGACATGAAGGCATTTGTTGAGATCAATACACTTGATGCTGACGCGCTGGTTGGTTTCCAGGAGGCTGTTGCACCGGTCTATGCCCAGATGATCGAAGCTGGTCATTTCTCCCAGGCTGATGTTGACGCTGCACGTGCGGCTGCGCAATCCTGCAACTAACAAAGCCGAAGGTTCGGGCCCAACGAAAATGGGCCCGAACTATTTTTTTTGGGGGAGGCCAAAAATGGAACAGCTTGAAAAAGCCAATCGTATTCTGACCCATCTACTGGAAACGGTAATGGTGATTTTGTTTGCCGTCTTCCTCGTCATTGTTGTGACAAAGGTTATGCTGAGACCTTTTGACACTGCGATCTATGGTGTTGATGAACTGGTGAAAATCGCGTTCCTGACCACCAGCGCCATCGGTGGCGCGGTCGCGATTTCAAAGCGCGAGCATATCGCAATCACCTTTTTCATCGACATTATGCCGCGCGCGATCAAAATCGGCCTTTACGTGTTGGGGCTCGCGCTGATCGCGGCGCTAAACGCAACACTTGTTTATCTATCTATCGATTGGATCGCCGGTCCCGGAAACAACATCTGGCAACCCTTCGGCATGCGCCAGTCTTATGTTTTTGTTGTGGTTCCGATCGCTTGCTCTCTCGCAGTGGCTTTCAGCCTTGTAAAGATCATCCTTACCCTCGCTGGCCGTGAAAACACTGACATACTTTGGATGCCGGAAGACTAATATGTTCATTCTCCTTGGATCACTCTTCGTCTTTTTGCTTATCGGTGTGCCGGTTGCCTATGCTTTGGGCTTGGCATCCGTAGCCTATTTCATGTTGGAAAGCCCAGCTGCGCTTGGCTTTGTGGTGCAACGGTTCTTTTCCGGCATCAACAACTATCCGCTGGTCTCGCTCCCCTTCTTCATCCTGATGGGGCTGGTGATGAACTCAGGCGGCATCACGCGCCGACTGCTTGATCTCGCGATGTTCTTTGTCGGTCGCTTCAAAGGCGGCCTTGGGCATGTGAATGTAGTGGCGTCGATGATTTTTGGAGGTATCTCGGGATCGTCGGCGTCAGATACGGCTTCTATCGGAGCAGTTCTTATCCCCGAGATGACCAAGCGCGGTTACCCCATCGAAGTGGCGTCAGGTATCACCGTGGCCTCTTCAACCATGGGGATGATCATTCCGCCGTCGGTGCCAATGATCATCTATGCCATCGCGGCAGAGGAATCGATTGGGCAACTGTTTCTAGGCGGCATCATTCCGGGTATCATGGTTGGCCTGATGCAGATGCTGGTGATCGCTTATCTCGCCCGCCGCAACGGCTATCCAACAGAAGTGGTGCCTTTCAGCCTCAAGGCTGCTTGGCAAGAGCTGCGCAATTCAGCGCCTGTTTTGATCATGCCGATCATGATTGTGGGGTCGGTTGTCTTTGGTTTTGTGACCCCGACGGAAACCGCGGGCGCGGCTGTTGTCTATGGGTTGATCATCGGCTTTTTCCTTGTCGGACTCTCGGTGATCAAGGAACTGCCCACCGCGATGCGTCAGGCGATTATCATGTCGTCGAAAATCATGATGATCATCGCCTTTAGCCAGGTATTCATCACAGTGCTGGCGTTGGAGCGGGTGCCAAACCAGATCAGTGACTTTATCACTGGTTTTGGCCTTGGTCCAACCGGGTTCATTCTTTTGACTGCGCTGTTGATCTTGTTGGCTGGGACATTTATCGACGTCAGCCCGGCGATCTTGTTGATGACACCTGTACTATTGCCTGTTGCAGAGAAGATGGGAATTTCCGGCGTTCATTTCGGTGTTGTCATGATCTCGGGTCTCGCTGTTGGTGCCTGTACGCCGCCGGTGGGGAATTGCCTGAATGTCTGCGCGGCGATTTCTCGACTGCCTATTGGCAAGATATTTCTGGGTGCGGCGCCCTTCCTGATGGCAAATGTCCTGGTCCTGATCCTGATTTGCCTGTTTCCACAACTGGTCCTTTGGATCCCAGGTGCTGTGTACGGAAACTAAACAAGATTACGGGCAGCGGGGTGTCTAACGGACCCGCCCGGCGCAAACGCGCTGAAACCCTCGCAACTCGCAGACGCCCGTACGGGCGCCAAAATGAAGCGCGTTTCGGTGAAGATGCCGGACGGAAAAAGGAAGATGGATATGCGCGCAGGTGTAATTGGACTAGGGGATATGGGCAGTGGTCTGGCCAAAAACCTGATTAAGAATGGGTTCGAAACAACAGGATTTGACCTGAGCGACGCACGGATGAGCACGTTGAAAGAGATGGGCGGCAATGCAGCGTCCAGCGTCGTCGACGTCGCAAAGAATGCAGACATTGTTTACGTCATGGTGATGAACGGCGGGCAAGCCAAGGCGGTAATTCTGGGCGAAGACGGTCTAATCTCTCACATGCCCAAAGGCGGTGCCGTAATCCTGACCGCGACAATCAAACCGTCCGAGGTGCGCGAGATTTCTGTCGCGATGGAAGGATCTGGAATTCATTTGATCGACAGCCCTGTTTCCGGCGGTTTTCCCGGAGCACAGGGCGGCACACTGACTATGATGGCTGCGGGTTCCCCGGAGGTTTTGGATGAATACCAGCCGGCTATGGAGGCGGTCTCGAAAACCATCCATCGGGTTGGCGAACGTGCGGGTGACGGGCAGGTAATGAAATCCTGTTTGCAAACGCTGATTGGGTCGATCTTCGGCGCAACTTTTGAAGCGGCATCTTTAGCAGCAAAGGCCGGTGTTTCCGGCCAGGCATTGTACGACGTGTTCTCGACTTCGGGGGCCAGCTGCGGTGTGGCTAATGGCGCGCTGGAAAATATCATCGACCGTAAGTTTGAAGGCACTGGGTCGGGTATCGGCACCATGCACAAAGATCTGACCATCTCGCTCAATATGGCTGAGGAGCTAGGTGTGCCGCTTTTGATGGCCTCAACAGCGATGCAGATTTTCCATCAGGGCAAATCAAAATATCCCGAGGGTGACAATTGGGTCTGCACACGGGTCATGGAAGAAATCGTCGGCGCTGAACTGCACCGCTAAGAAGGACAAACAGATGAAACTAGGTGTAATTTGCGACGGCATCAGCCGTGATTTGAAACATACCGTCGATGTGATGGATGAATTCGACCTTGAATATGCGGAGCTGCAATTCGTTGGCGATACAGAAGTGGGCGATCATTCAGCACAAGAAATCAAAGAGATCGACACGTTGCTGCGCGACCGCGGCAAGCCTGTGTCTTGCCTCTCGCGCCATATCTTTGCTGGGATGACGGGCGCGAATGTGCCGGGCGATGAACTGCACACCAAACATATGGATTCGCTAAAACGTGTGATCGACATGGCGCATGTTGTCGGCAGCCCATTGGTGCGCATCATGACACCTAAGAAGGAGCAAATCCTGTGGGGTCGTGGCGGTGCTGAGAAATGGAACGTGGCCCATGGGGCATGGGACAAAATGCTTCCCCTGATCGCCCCTGCGATTGACGTTGCCAAGGATGGCGGAGTGACACTTGTTGTTGAAACCGGCAATGGCACGATGGTCAATTCGAACTATACCGGCCGCAAGCTGATTGATGATCTGGATGCCAAGGGCACGTTGAAAATCCTCTGGGATCCGGCCAACAACTTTTGGTGCCATGAACAAGCCTACCCGGCCGGATATGAAGAAGCCAAGGACGGCTATCTTGGCCATATCCACATCAAGGATGTGCAGGTTGATACCCCGCGCGCGACGCTCGAAGTGAAGCGTATGGGGGAAGGCCAGCTTGCGGATCAGTTCCAGCCAATGGCTGATGCGCTGCGCGCGGATGGCTATGACGGTGTCATCAGCTTCGAAAGCGTGTTCCATCCAGGAAACGGCAATTTCGAAGATGGCTTCCGCCAGTGTATTGGGCTTTTCAAAGAGCTTTACGCTTAACTGTTTGATGGCGTTTGGCCGCTGAAACATGAAATTTGATTTGGCGCGGGGGACGTCGGCGTAGAGGTTCTGCCGTAACGCTCCCGTGCCAAATTTTCGAGGTATAGATCCGCTATGTGGCAAACCTCGGTCGTCGCGCCTTGCGGGTACCCCTCATAAGTCCTCATTGGTTGGGAAGGTGGAACAAATTGAGTGTTCTTGATCTGATTACAATAGGCCGCTCCTCGGTGGATCTTTACGGCGCGCAGGTTGGCGGGCGGTTAGAGGACATGGGGTCTTTTGACAAATACATTGGTGGCTCGCCCACCAACATTGCCTGCGGCACGGCGCGATTGGGTCTGAAATCAGCGGTGATCACGGGCGTCGGCGACGAACATATGGGCCGCTTTATCGTTGAGCAATTGCAGCGCGAAGGCGTGAACACAGACGGGGTAAAAACGGACCCCGACCGGCTTAGCGCCCTGGTGCTTTTGGGCATTCGCGACCAAGAACAGTTCCCGCTGATTTTTTACCGCGAGAATTGTGCGGATATGGGGCTGACGGTCGATGATATCGATCCGGACTTCATCCGATCGGCGCGGTCCGTGGTGGCGACCGGCACCCATCTCAGCCACCCACAGGTGGAAGCGGCCACGATCAAGGCACTTGAGATTGCACGAAAGGCGGGGATGCAGACGGCGCTGGATATCGACTACCGCCCGAACCTTTGGGGCGTGGCCGGGCATGGCGAGGGCGAAAGCCGGTTTGTCGAAAGCAAAGCGGTGACCGCGAAGTTGCAATCGACGTTGCATCTGTTTGATCTGATCGTCGGCACCGAGGAGGAATTCCACATCGCTGGCGGCTCGACCGATACGATCAAGGCGCTGCGTGCAGTACGCGCGGTCTCGAAGGCGACGCTGGTGTGCAAACGCGGCGCGGCAGGGGCGGTGGCCTTTACCGGCGATGTGCCGGACAGCTTCGATGATGGCGAGGCGGGCCCGGGCTTTCCGATCGAAGTCTTCAACGTGCTGGGCGCGGGCGACGGATTCATGTCCGGCCTGCTGAAGGGCTGGCTTGATGGCGAGGATTGGCCCACGACGTTGAAATACGCCAACGCGTGCGGTGCTTTTGCGGTCAGCCGCCATGGTTGCACCCCGGCCTATCCGAGCTGGGAAGAGCTTCAGTTTTTTTTTGACCGTGGCATCACACGTCCCGATTTGCGCAACGATGCCGAACTCGAACAGGTGCATTGGGCCACGAACCGGCACGGCGATTGGTCGTCGGTCAAGACCTTTGCCTTCGACCACCGGCTGCAATTGGAAGAGATGGACGGCTACACGCTTGAAAAGGGCGCTGCGTTCAAGGAGCTGTGTCTACGGGCCGCGCTCAAGGTGCAGGACGGGCAGCCGGGTTTCGGGATTCTATGCGACAACCGGATCGGGCGATCCGCGCTGCATAAGGCGACCGGCACAGGTCTCTGGATTGGCCGCCCGACGGAACTGCCCGGTTCGCGCCCCATCGAGTTTGAACCGGAGCTGGGGGATGACCTTGGCCAACTTCGTGAATGGGCGCGCGAGAACGTCGTCAAGCTGCTGGTCTTTGTGCATCCCGACGACGACGCGCAGACAAAGGCAAAGCACATCACGCGTGTAAAGCGCATGTTCACTGCGGCGCGGCGCAACGGGTTGGAATTCCTGCTGGAGATCATTCCCTCGAAAGTTGGTCCGGTTGACGACATGACATCGGCAACGCTGATCCAGTCGTTCTATGACGCGGGCGTGTTCCCCGACTGGTGGAAGCTGGAGCCATTCAAGACCGAGGCCGCATGGGTGAATGTCGTTACCGCAATTGAGCGCAACGACCGCCACACGCGCGGCATTGTTGTGCTGGGCCTCGACGCACCGGAAGAGGAATTGGCGGCAAGCTTTGCGCTGGCGGCAAAGCAATCCCTGGTCAAGGGCTTTGCCGTTGGGAGGACGATCTTTGGTCATGCAGCGCGCAATTGGTTGGCCGGCAATATCACCGATGGCGAGGCCGTTGATGAGATGGCGGGGAACTACGCCCGCCTGTGCAATATCTGGGACAGGGCTCGCAAGGACGCTTTGGAGGAAGTCGCATGAGCAACACAATCCGGCTGACCGCCGCGCAAGCCATGGTGCGTTACATCGCGGCGCAACAGAATGATGATGGCGAACGCTTTATCGAAGGCTGCTGGGCGATCTTTGGGCATGGCAACGTCGCGGGGATCGGCGAGGCGTTGCATGCCGCCAAAGACGGTTTTCCGACGTGGCGCGGCCACAATGAACAGACCATGGCCCATGCCGCCATTGCCTATGCCAAACAGTCGGGGCGGCGTAAAGCGATGGCTGTGACCTCGTCTATTGGGCCCGGCGCGGCGAACATGGTGACGGCTGCCGCCTTGGCACATGTCAACCGCCTGCCGGTGCTGCTGATCCCCGGAGATGTCTTTGCAGATCGTGGTCCTGACCCGGTCCTGCAACAGGTCGAAGATTGGGGCGACGGCACCGTGACCGTGAACGATGCGTTCAAACCGGTGACCCGCTATTTTGACCGCATCATGCGGCCAGAGCAGTTGCTGACAGCCCTGCCGCGTGCCTTCCGCACCATGACCGATCCGGCGGAGTGCGGGCCGGTTTGCCTGTCGTTCTGTCAGGATGTGCAAGCCGAGGCCTATGACTATCCCGAGAGTTTCTTTGAGCCAAAGATCTGGCGGCAGCGACGCATCCGTCCCGACGAGGGCGAGTTGGTCGAGGTCGCTGACCTGATCCGCGCGGCAAAACGCCCGGTGATCGTGGCCGGTGGTGGGGTGCATTACGCCCAAGCGACCGGGGCGTTGGCGGCTTTTGCCGAGGCGCACAACATCCCGGTGACTGAAACGCAGGCGGGCAAATCTGCGCTACCTTGGGATCATCCGCTGAACCTCGGCCCCATTGGTGTCACCGGGGGCGCGGCGGCC
>DDMF01000006.1:9720-29078 GCA_002340515.1 Rhodobacteraceae bacterium UBA2553
CCAACACGGTCTGCGCCGAAGCAGATGTGGTGATCGGCGTTGGCACCAGATTTCAGGATTTCACAACCGGGTCGTGGGGGCTTTTTGCCAATCCTGAACGCCGCCTGATTTCGCTTAACGTGGCGGCTTATGATGCTATGAAGCATGGTGCGGCCCCGCTGCAATCAGATGCCTTGGTGGGCCTCAAGGAATTGGGCGCAGCGCTAAGCGGGTACACGTCGCCGGGTAAGATCGACGGGTTAAAACCCGACTGGTTCGCCAAGGTTGATCCTTTGACCGTTGCTCCAGGCGGCAACGAACTGCCCACGGACATGCAGGTGATCGGCGCTGTACAGCGCGCAGCGGGCGAAAACACCGTTGTCATGTGCGCTGCTGGCACCATGCCGGGCGAGCTGCACAAGCTGTGGAAGGCAGGCAAACCCGGTTCCTATCACATGGAGTACGGCTTTAGCTGTATGGGCTACGAAATCGCCGGCGCCATGGGCATCAAGATGGCTCAGCCGGACCGTGACGTGATCTGCTTCACTGGTGATGGCACTTATATGATGGCGAACTCGGAAATGGCGACGGCGGCGATGATGGGTATCCCCTTCACCGTTGTCGTGACCGATAACCGGGGCTATGGCTGCATCAACCGGCTGCAAATGGGGTGCGGCGGGGCTGAGTTTAACAACCTGCTTGATCACGCCGTTGGTGGCGAGAACTCGAATATCGACTTTGCCAAACATGCCGAGGCCATGGGTGCGACAAGCCTCAAGGTCGGCTCGATTGCCAGGCTGGAAGAGGCTTTGGCGAAGCGGGCAGAGGCCAAGGGCCCCTACGTGATCGTCATCGATACGGACCCTTATCCCAGCACCGAATCGGGCGGCACATGGTGGGACGTGGGCGTGCCGGAAGTCAGCGAGCGCGGCGAGGTAAACGCCGCACGTGCCAAGTACGAAACCAACAAGAAATTGCAGAGGGCGGACTGATGGCTGTGAAGATCGGCATTTCCCTGATCGCCTGGCAAAACGACGATCTGCCGGAGCTGACGAAGGATTTCACCACCGAAGGCGCGATGCAGGATGCCGCGAAGATCGGCTATTCGGGTGTAGAGCGTGGCCGCCGGATGCCCAGCGACACCGAGGGCCTGCGCGCCTATCTGGACCGCTACGGGGTGTCACTGTGTGGTGGCTGGTGTTCGGGGGCTATGATGGTGAACGACATCGAGACCGAGAAAGAAGCCATTCGCCAACAGGTCGAACAGTTCGCAGCCTTGAACGCGCCTTGCATCGTTTATGCCGAATGCTCGAACACCATTCAGGGCGCACAGGATACACCGGTGTCGCGCCGCCCCAAGCTGACCCGCGACGAGGTGATGGCTTATGGCGCAAAGCTGTCAGAAGTGGCGAAATGGGCCCGCGATAAGGGCACGGGCCTCAGCTATCACCACCACATGGGCGCGTTGGTTCAGGACGCCGAAGACATCGACTGGCTGATGGAAGGATCCACCGACGATCTGACACTCCTCTACGACACCGGCCACCTGCATTTTGCCGGGGCCGATCCGGTGGCAGTCCTGGACAAATGGGGCCACCGAGTTCACCACGTCCACTTCAAGGATGTGCGCCAGCCAGTGCTGGACTGGGTGCACGCGGAGGACAAGAGTTTCCTCGATGGTGTTGCCGCCGGGGTCTACTCTGTACCCGGCGATCCGGAAGGCTGCATTGATTTCCAGGCCATCACCGACAAGCTCAGGGCCATGGACTACAACGGCTGGATCGTGGTCGAAGCGGAACAGGACCCGTCCAAGGCGCCGCCTTATGAGTATTCCAAGATCGGCTTTGACCACATCACCGAAATCTGCGGCCGTTCTGGCCTGACAATAGAAAAGTAGTACGCATGGCTGACCTCCTTAGAAAACCCTTTGGCTCGCGCGGTAAAGTGCACCAAATCACGCCAGAAAGCGCCGGTTGGCGCTATGTCGGATTCTCGCTCTATCACCTGAAGGCGGGTGATACGGCCGCCGAAGTGACAGGCGAGCGTGAGGTCATATTGGTGATGATCGAAGGCAAAGCCAAGATCACCGGCGCCGGGCAAGATTGGGGCATTCTGGGCGAACGGATGAACATCTTTGAAAAGACACCGCCGCATTGCCTTTATCTCCCCAACGGCACCGAGTGGAACGCTGTAGCAGAAACCGATTGTGTGATCGCCGTGTGCTCTGCCCCCAGTATGGGCGGTCACGAAGCGCGGCGCATTGGCCCCGACGGGATTACCCTAACCGAGCGCGGCAAGGGCACCAACACGCGCCACATTAACAACATCGCGATGGAGGCCGAGGACTACGCCGACAGCTTGCTGGTGACCGAGGTCTTTACCCCCGCGGGCCACTGGTCGTCTTATCCCAGCCACCGCCACGACGAAGACGACTACCCGCGCATCACCTATCTCGAAGAAACCTACTACCACCGGCTGAATCCGTCCTCTGGATTCGGCATCCAGCGCGTCTATACCGACGATGGCGGGCTGGACGAAACCATGGCGGTTAGCGACGGCGACGTGGTGCTGGTCCCCCGCGGCCACCACCCCTGCGGCGCGCCTTACGGGTTCGAGATGTACTACCTCAACGTCATGGCCGGGCCCTTGCGAAAATGGCGCTTTGTTCCGGCTCCAGAGGTCGAATGGATCATGGAGAGTGATGCTTAGTTGTCTCTGATCCACGGTCGCATTAGGCGGATGGGGAAGCTCTTTGTAGATCTAGCCTCAGCCGTAAAGACACGCTCTTATCTACGGGCTGTTCGATGGGTACCCTTTTGCACAACACGGACAGAGAACGGTCAGCTAGATATTCTCCTGGGTGATCAATTGAAATCTAAGCGGCGTCAATGGCGTTGACGGTGAGCGCCCCAGAACCCGATGTTGCATAGCATCTGTGACGTATTGCACCAGTTGTTCGATGGGGGTGGCGATGATCACATCAGCGGTGCCATCGAGAAGGGCTTGCAACGCCGGCGGCGAATCTTCGTGGCAGATGTAGGCCACTTTCTTATCTGTCTCGCGCAACGCGGCAAGTGCCCCGCGCACCCCACCTCCGCAATGGTAGATGCCCTTTAGGTCAGGGGCCGATTTCAGCATTTCGGATACTGCTTCATAGGCCACAGCAGAGTCATCAAGATAAACAAGGGACTCCCTCAACCTCAACTCAGACCGGTTTTCGCGCATGTAACTGCGAAAGCCTACCTCCCGGTCTTCCTGACCTAGATAACGGTATGACCCGATCAATATCGCCACCTCGCCGGGAGCATTCACGAGTCTTGACATAAACCACCCGGCTGTTCGCCCAGCTTTGCGTCCATCTACGCCAATGTAGCCCGCGATGCATGGTTCGGTGAGCGGACTGAGCAGCGCAAAGACCGGCACATCTTTTTGAACCGAGGCCTGAATGGCCGCATGCACCATAGGATGATCGATTGAGACCAGGCCGATAGCTTCCACTCGGTCTGAGAGTTCCTCGACTGCAGCGGCCAAATCGGTTGGCGAAAGTGTCTCAACAAAAACGATGTCCGCTTCTGCCTGAATGTCCCGAAGGTCACTGCAGCAGCGTTCTATTCCCATCTTGATCGCTTGATAGAACCATTTGCCCTGCTTCTGCAGGATAAAACCCAAACGTTTTCTGGGAGCGACCTCTTCCAACCGCCGCCGCATCAGGCTCTTCGCGTGATAATTCAAAGTTTCAGCAGCATTCACAACCAGTGTGGTTGTCGCCTCGGACACCGGCGCGCGTTGGTTCAAAACCCGATCAACCGTTGCGACACCAACGCCAGCCGCTTCCGCGATATCTTTCAAAGTAGCACGCTTCATGATGTCGAATGATAGTTTTTATCATGCCGAAAACAAGTCTAAATGATCGCTTTTGATAGGAAACATTGCAAGTGGATTGCCCAACAAGCGGAATCATCCATGCTAAGGCGAACCGAAATTAGGACGCACACATGGCCCTTGATTCCACGCCTCGCGACTACAGTTTGACCGGAGGAAATTCCGTCTCAGGCTTTGAATTAACCGATTGGTACACAACTCCAATTTCGCGCAAAGAGCTGAAAGCGCTGATGAAGCGCTCGGACAGACCGGCGCTCATCAACTATGGCATCTGGATTGGCTGTACACTGGCCCTTGGTGCCTTGATGATTGCCACCTGGGGTACCTGGTGGGCCGTCCCAGTCACCTTCGTCTATGGTATTTTCTATGGGTCTGGCGCGGACAGCCGTTGGCATGAAACCCTCCACGGTACAGTGTTTAAAACGCGCTGGCTGAACGACTTTTTCTACCAATTGTCGACGTTCATGTCGATGCGAAACCCTTATGTCTGGCGCTGGAGTCACACGCGCCACCACACGGAAACGGTCGTCGTCGGGCGCGATCCCGAAATCGCCTTCCCGCGTCCACCGAGTATTTGGCAATGGGCGCTGAATCTCCTGTACATCCCCTCGATCCTGAACGAACTGCGCAAGATGGTACGCATCGCCACGGGTAGGTTGACCGAAGCAGAACGCAGTTTCGTACCGGAAATCGATCGCCTGCCTGCCTATACCGCGTCGCGCATTCAACTGGCCGTTCTGCTTGGAATCCTGGGTCTGTCTGTTCTGCTCGAAAGTTGGCTTCCTATTATGCTTGTTGGCCTGCCAACTTTCTACGGATCCTGGTTGCACCACATCCTGGCGACCACCCAACACGCGGGAATGGCCGAGGACATTCCCGACCACCGGATGAATTCGCGCACGATCTATCTGAACCCCTTCTTTCGGTTCATCTATTCCAACATGAACTACCACGTGGAACACCACATGTTCCCCAATGTGCCTTTCTTCGCACTGCCGGCGTTGCATGAGGCCATTAAAGATGATTGCCCGCCTGCCTACCCCTCTCTCTGGGCAGCCTACAAGGAAATAGTCCCGGCCGTTTTGAAGCAGCAACGCGACTTCAACCACTATATCCAGCGCCCCCTGCCAGAAGACGCCAACCCGAGCCCCGACTATAAACGCCCGCAATTCGCGGCAGAGTGAGGATAAGATGAGCAACTGGACCAAAGCTTGCGACACAGACGACATCGACGAAGAGGATCTGATCCGCTTCGACCAAGGTGACCGAACCTTTGCGGTCTATCGCAGCCCTTCTGACGAATATTTCTGCACCGATGGCTACTGCACCCACGAAGAAATCCATCTCGCTGACGGGTTGGTGATGGACTACACAATCGAATGCCCTGGTCATAACGGTCAATTCGACTACCGCACCGGAGAACCCACCCGCTCACCCGTTTGCGTCGCCCTCAGAACCTATCCGGTGAAGGTTGAAAATGGCGAAGTGTTCATCGACATCGGTGACGGCGCATGAAGCGAATTTACGATTGGGACGCCAAATTCAGCTTGCGAAACTACACTGCGGCAGACTTGCGTGCCCTGAAGGGGCAGTGCAAGTTTACCCAAACCACGGCCAATACCGCAGAAGAGGCCGCCGCCGCGCGGGACGCCGGTATTGATCTGATTATGGGGAACGCCCAGAACACAGCTGCCGTTCGTCAGGGTGCGCCGGATATGTTTTTTACTGCGGCCATCGGTCTTCCTGACTTTCCAACCGAAAAGGATGTTTTGACAGCTGCTTTTGCCGCCATGAAGGATGGTGCCGACTCTGTCTATACCGCCCGCGGTCCGCATATCGTTGAAATGCTGGCACGCGAAGACATTCCGGTGATGTGCCACCTCGGATTGGTACCGCGCAAATCAACTTGGCGCGGTGGTTTGCGGGCCATCGGGAAGACCGCTGAGGAAGCATTTGAGCTCTGGCAAGCCTTCCAAACCATGGAGAACGCGGGTGCCTTTTCCGTAGAAGCCGAAGTCATCGTGGCAGAAGTGATGGAAGAGATCAGCAAACGAAGCTCTTTGCTGACCAGTTCTTTGGGTTCGGGCCGCGGTGCAGACATCATCTATCTCTTCCAGAACGATATCTGCGGTGAGGTGCCCGACCGCCCCCGCCATGCCCGTGCCTTTGGAAACATCCACGCGCTGGAGCAACAGATCCGCCAGGAGCGGCGCAATGCACTGTCGGCGTTCAACGAAGCGGCCCGCTCTGGATCTTATCCCGCGACCCCAGAGATCACCCCAATGGCATCGTCCGAGCTTGAAAGGCTGTTGGAACTGATGTCGCGACAGCAGGAGGCAAGGTGATGCCGTTCAGCAAGATACTCCTTCCTATGGCTCCAGAAGAACCGGACGCCTCAATGCACGCGCTTGAGGTCGCGCGCGAGTTGCTGCGCGAGGGCGGAGAGATCCACACCCTCACGGTTCTCGAGGTGCCACCCAGCTATCTCAAGAGCTACCTCACCGACGCGCAGATCACGGAACTTGCCGAAAAGCACCGCGAGGCACGCCAAGACACCCTAAAAGGTATGGCATCCAACAAGGTCGTTAATGGGCATCCGGCACAGGCGATTCTGGAGGAGGCCGAGGCGCTTGGCGCCGATTGCATCGTCTTGGCGGCCCACTCACCGGGCGCACAATCCTTTTTGCTGGGCTCGACCGCGGCCCGGGTCGTGCGACGCGCAAACTGCTCGGTGATGGTCGTCCGGCACGGCACGATCTAGATCTTGGCTAGGTTCCGAAAGAATAACACGTACAGAACCGGCGCCTGAACTGATTTGAGTTTGGCACCCATTTGGCTCGATCATAGCGCATCGGTAATGCGCGACATACCTATGACCTGGTGGTTTAGCACCTAGCGGAAAACAAAGGGGCCTTTGAGGGCGCGCCAAACCTCATCGGGTGCGCCTACAGTGTCGTGTTAACTGAACGTCCGTAATTCCTTTTGCCATACAGCGGACAGCTTTCGGCAGTTCAGCGGGTCGTCGTGCTGCGAGTGCACACAGCACGAAAATCCAATTCACAGGTTGGGCTCGAAGCGGACATTCAATCGCTCCATGGCACTGCTCTCACTTCTGCAAGACTTGGAGGAGTAAGGCTGCATTTGCAGGCATTAACCCCGCACCACTGTTACGGATCACATGGATTGACACTTATCGGGGATTAAGTGGTTTAGAGCGGAATTACGTGGAAGCTCAATGAAACAAGGCATTTGAACGCTACATAATTGGTTTTTCTAAAACGTGCGTGAAAAACTTGGTTTGGCAACTCTGTGGCACCTGTCCAATTTGGAAAACTTGGTTTGGCAATTCTGATCTGGCTTCGAGCGGCATTTGAAAACCTTTCAAAAGATCTTCAAAACCCAATGCAATAAGGCGCTTTGATTTTCGAGCCGCTTTCAAGGTCCGTTCCGTTTTGAAAATGGCCGGCACGAAAGGTAGGGCAGATCCGCCTACCTTTGTTTTAAGAAGGCAGACGACAGGTTTGGCCTTATGAAAAAGGGCGAAGAACCAACTTTATCCCGTGAACTCGAATTCCAAAGGTAGGGCTAAAAATCGGTCACTTCGACCAACGGTTTCCGGCCCAAACAACTTTGCCCAAAACTTCAAAATCCGCTGACTTAGGATCTCTGATTTGCATCAATGGCGTGTCGTGATTTTCAAAGATCATGAATATACTTTGATGTTCGTCACATGCGAGCTGAGCAATCTCTATGTGCTCGCCCATTCGAAACACACACACTGAACGGCTGGAAGAAATCTCGCGGTCACGCTGATCAATCAGAACCGTCATTCCATCGGGCATAAGTGGTGCCATTTTATCGCCCTGGACCACCACAAGTGCAAGGTGAGCAGGATCAAGACCAAGCGTATCTAGGTAAGTGGACGATATGGCGATTTCGTGTTGCTGAAGCTTGGCTTTGGCGCGGTCAAAATGCGCCTCATCGAGTTGCTCTTGCAGAATGGGAAGCTTGACCAGAGATGTGTCGGCCTCATCCAGTTTGAAATTGATATTGTCGTCATCACCCCAACGCAGAATGTCCCCGATCTCTACTCCCATTACATCGCAAAATTTAAGTAGAACCTCAAATTTTGGCTCGGCGCGATCATTAACCCAATGATTGAAAGTATTCCTTTTTACGCCAAGGCGAGCAGCCACAGCTGTATCGCTGAAGCCGCGTTGATCCATTGCGCTGCGCATACGTTTCCCAAGTCCATCCATGCCCGTTCATCGCAGCCTCAGAATGATTCGGGAAGCTAAAAATCCTTAAATACCGAAGTGCTAAAAAATACGGTTGACTTATGTGCTAAAAATAATGAACAGTAGGGTGAGCTAAAAATAATGCACCGAGGAAGCAACAAATGCGCAAAAATTCCCGAAACCCCAGCCCCGGCGAATGGTTGCACCAAGCCATTATGGGTGCCCTGAAAGGGCGCGGTTTGAAGCTGGAAGATTGGTGCAAAGAGAATGGCATCACGTCCACAACCGTACGCAGCTACACCTACGGATTGAACGCTGGGCCGCGCAGCAAAGAGATGCTGGAAAAGCTGATCAAAGATGCTGGGCGGGAGAGCGTTCTGTCGATGTACGAGCACCGCCTTTTGAAGCAAGCCGATGAGTTTCGGAGGGCTTCCTGATGAAAAATGTTAGTGGTTGGTATCGGTCTGATTTTGGCCGTAGATGGATGCTGGCAATCGCTCGCTCTGACTTCTCTTCAAGCGAGATCGAAGAGAAATTGGGCATCACTCCCCGGGCGCATAAAGCATATCAGAGCAACCGCAATTTTCCTCGTTTTTGTGTGTTGTGTCAGTTTTCAAAAACCACTGGCGTCAACCTACATTGGTTGCTGTTGGGCGAAGGCCCGATGGACTTTCCTGCAGACACTGTTAGCCCGGCAATCCTGCCTGTCCCCGCGCCTCATGGGGATCGGATCCGGGCAACTTCCCCTGGGGGCTCTGCGCCCTCAGGGGCTTTTCCTGACCTCAAAGCCGCCCGGGAAAAACGGGTTGATGAAAAGGCCGCGCGCAATAAGCGGCGCCATGAAGACTTGGAAATCATCCGCAAAATCGAAGCGCTGACAAAAGAGTTTAGCGCCTTCACCGCATCCCGCCCACCACTCACAGAACAACACCCAACGGGCGACGACGGTGCAGGATCAACTGAGCGCCGCGAGCGTCCCGCTTTGATCCTGCACCGCATTAAATCTTGGTTTGAGAGGATGATGAAATGAATAAATCTGGACAAAACCCCACCAGACTTCGCCCACTCAAATTGGGTGAGATGTTGGAGCTGCATGACATTATGCGCAGCCTTCAAGAGGCCCAACGCATCCTCAAAGATGAAGGTTATGAAAAGGCAACGGCCCATATTGGGGTCAGCATTTTTCAGACAGACATTTTCCTGTTTGGAGACCGAATTGACGAACTGGAAAAATACTTGGCAGCACGCCTTAACAGGGGCGGAAAATGACAGGTATTCCAAACACCAAACCTCTTGAAGATGAAGAATGCCTGATGGTCCTGATCACGGCAATTGACCTCGGAGATCGGATGCGTTCCGTCGATGAGGACGAAGCTCGGAAAATCAGTGAAAGCATCGCGCTTAGCGGTCTGGATAACGCTGTTTCGGTTCGAGAAGTGCCGGGCGAGGACGGGCGGTTTATTTTGGTGTCTGGTGGGCACCGAATTCGTGCTCATCAGATGCTCGGACTGGATTACATCCGCGCTGACATTCGCAGAATGGATGATGCTGCCGCACATAGTATCGAGCGTGATGAGAACTTCTTTCGAAGTGGCTTGACTGTCGCCCAAGAAGCTTATGCAGCCGGTTCATTTATCGAAGAATGGGAAGCGGCTAATGGTCCAATTCACTGGGGGCGCAAGCCGAATTCAGAGGGCTCGGATGATAAGATGCAAAGTTTGCATCTTAAAAATCCTTTCGAAGAGCTGAGCGAGAAAGCTGGCAAGAGTAAGCGTAGCATTCAGGATCTTCGCCACGTCTACCAACACCTTGGAAAAGACAACTTGGCAGCGCTTAGTGACAGCCCAATCGCAGACAATATGGTTCAGCTAAAAGCCCTTTCTAAACTGGAACCAAACCAGCGTCAGGCTTGTGTCGCCGCCCTTTCCGAGGGTGCGCATAAATCTGTTTCTGATTGGCGCGCAGCGGTCGGTGGACAGCGCTCCAAGGAAGAACTCTCATCAAAAGAACTCTGGCTCCAAAAAATGAACAAGCAGTGGGGTGAGGGTAAAAAGGGTTGGAAAGATGAGTTTCTCCGGGGGATCGGAGGTCAGGCATGAAAGAGTGGTATTCCATAGCGGAATTGGTGGCGCTGAAACATGCGTCGCTGCCAACCGAAAAGCGCGGCATGCAGCGCTTTGCTGATGATCATCGCTGGAATGCGGATCTGAACCGAAGCCGCGAAGTGGCTGGCAATGGCGGCACCCGCAAGGAATACCACTACACCCTATTTCCGGCCCTTGTGCAGGCCCACATTGTCACCACTGCGATGATTGATGAGGTCGCGGCCAAAGAGGTAGATGAGCGCGAGGATCTGCGGTCACAATCACTATGGTATCGGTTCCAGACCGCGCCCAAAGGAAATCGTACCAAGGCAGAGCAACGCCTTGAAGCCATCCAGCAACTTATGAAGCTGCGCGAGACACAGCCCGACACCGTGGCAATGGTCATGGTTGAGGCAAAAACCGGCACGCCACAACGCACCCTGTATCGCTGGCTTGATTTGATCGCTGGTGAGCGCCGCAGCGATTGGATGGCTGCCCTATTGCCCGAATTCGCCGGTCGCACAGCTAAGGCGGAATGCGACCGCCGCGCGTGGGATATGCTGGTGAGTGATTATCTGCGTTCATCTCAGCCCACATTTGCAAGCTGCTATGCTCGAATGAAAGAAGCGGCTGACGCCAAAGATTGGGGCGCAGTCCCATCCAAACCAACATTGAAGCGCCGCATTGACGAAGAGATCGGTGCAGCGGCCATCACGCTTGCCCGCAAAGGCAAATCCGCAGCGGCGCAACTTTACCCGGCACAGACCCGCGACAAGAGCGTGTTTCACGCCATGGAAGCGGTCAATGCAGATGGTCACGTCTTTGATGTGTTTGTGCAATATGACGACGGTTCAATCGGTCGCCCGTGTCTGATCGGGTTTCAGGATATCTATTCCGGCATGGTGCTGAGCCACCGCATGTCACGCACCGAAAACAAAGAAACCACCCGGCTTGCCATCGCTGATATGATCGAAAGCTGGGGCATTCCAGAGCATGTGTATTTCGACAACGGGCGCGCCTTTATGTCGAAGTGGATCACTGGTGGCATGAAACATCGTTTCCGCTTCAAGGTGAAGGAAGAGGAGCCAAAAGGTGTTCTCACCCAGCTTGGCATCACGGTTCACAACACCACGCCTTACCATGGGCAGGCCAAGCCGATTGAGCGGGCGTGGAAAGACATGGTTGACCGCATTTCCCGCCACCCGGCTTTGGATGGTGCCTACACCGGCAACACCATTGATGCCAAGCCAGAGAACTACCGTTCACGGGCGATCCCAATTGAAGAATTTCGCAAGTTCGTGGCGCAAGAGATCATGCGTCACAACACCCGCACCGATCGCAACACCCAGATGGCAAAGGGGCGCAGTTTTGCTGAGGTCTTTAAAGAAAACCTCGACCGCCCAGAGGTGGTGGTTCAACGCGCAACCGCCCTACAACTTCAATTCTGTTTCCTCGCTGGCGAAGGGAAAGCCGCCCGTCGCGGCAACGGTGAAATCCACCTCTCTGGAAACCGGTATTGGTGCGAGAAACTTATCGCCCATGCAGGGCGCAAGCTCATGGTTCGGTTTGACCCTGAAAACCTGCATGACGATCTGTTCATTTACACAATGGACGGTGTGTTTATTGATCGTGCGCCTTGCATCGAAGCGGAAGGCTTTAACGATGCGGAGGCGGCGCGGGAACATGCTCGCTTGAAGCGCCAGTTCATGAAGGCACAGCGCGAGGTGTTGAAGCTTGGCCGGTTGCTGACACCCGCACAAGTGGCGGCGCAGATCCCAGATCCCGAGCCGTTGCAATTCGAACTTCCCAAAGTGGTTGGGCTCAACACCTCAATGCCCGCCCCTGGCGAACTCTCAACCAAGGATGTTGATCAAGCCTTTAGTCGCGGTCTCGCCGCGTCAATGGGTGTGTCCAGCATCTTTGACCACCCAAACACCAAAAGTGGCGAATAACGCCCGATCCTGTCGAGGAGAACACCAATGAATGCGCATATGAAACAACCGACTGGCAGCGCGTGGGCCACGCCCAAGGCAATGCCAGAGGGCCTGGACGAAGATCTTTTGAACCGCTGGAAAAGTGCCACTTCCCAAGTTGCTCACCATGCGAGTGAAAACGGTTGGAGCAAATCAGAAGTGTCGCGACGTGCAAACATCGCCATGGGCACGTTCTCTGGTTGGTATGATGGCACCTATAAGGGGCGCTATGACACCACAACTGAGAAAATGGAGAACTGGCTGACGCTGGTGACTGAGGCGGTTGAGGCCATGTCAGCATTGCCCGTTGATCCGGGCTTCATCCAGACCCGCGTGGCGCGTGAACTGTATGAGGCGTTCACATATGCGCAAGTCTTGCCAACCATGGCAGTGGTCATTCTCAAATCTGGTCTTGGCAAAACATTGGCCGCTGAGACATTTACCGCCACCCGTCCACATGTCTTTCATGTGACGCTCAGCCCATCTAGTCGCAGCACCCACACGCTCAAGACTGAAATCGGTCAACAGCTTGGGATCGACACGCGCAACTATGCTGCACTGAAAGCAGCGATTATCAACGCGCTAAGTCGAGATGGTTTCAGTGCTTTGTTGATCGTGGATGAAGCCCAGAACCTTGATGAAGATGGCATAAATGAACTGCGCCATTTCCACGATCTTGCCAAATGTGGGTTGGTGCTCTTGGGCAATGATGAAAGCACCACGCCTTATGCCACCCGTGATGTGAAGCACTCATCCCCGCAAGTATCGCGCCGCATTGGTCGCCGGTTGACGGTCATGAAACCTTATTCAGAGGACGTTAAGGCGCTTCTCGATGCGTGGGGCATCGATGAACCTAAGGTGCGCAGTGTTGGCACCAAAATAGCACAGAAACCGGGTGCTCTAGGCACACTCACCGAGACCATCAAAGCCGCATCGATGATCGCCGCTGGTATGGGGCGCAGTGTGACTGCCGAAGATCTGCGCGCTGCCTACCAACATCGTGGCGGGGAGTTGATCTGATGTCAGAATGGACCCCGTTTAAGATCCTCATGAAGCTGATCTGTGATGAACATGACGTCACTGAGCTGGATCTGAAATCCGCCTCTCGTTTAGCTGATCACGCGCGGGCGCGTGGTGAATTGTGTTGGTTGGTGAAATCCCTAACCGACATGAAATTCGCATCCATTGGGCGCAGCCTAGGTGGGCGTGACCATTCAACCATCCACACCGCAATCAGTAAAGTCCAGCGGACCATCGATGAGAACGCTGACTACGGTTTGAAGATGGGGGAACTCCGCAGCCGTGGTGAGGCAAAAATCTCAAAGCTGCCTGGACGCACATTGGCCGCAAAGCCCAATCCAGACGAGGTGGTCACAACCGAAACACTGTCGGACCCGCTTGTCATTGCCCGCCGCATCCTCAGCCGAAGCCAAAGCACTGCACCGCTCAACACTGATGAGATGCAAGCCTTGGCGCAATTCGCGGTGACTGCGAATGCGGAACTGAAAACCGCGCGTGGATTGGCGCAACAGGTCAGCGGCCTGATGAAAAACTTTGGAGGGCAGTAATGAGCACCTCTATCAATCCCGTTGAAGTTGCTCTTCGCATCCAAGCCGCTCTTCACCAGAAACAGAGCCTCAACGTAAGCGCCACCGAAGTGGTGGTCATGTCTGGCGCTATTGATGATGTGTTCAAACTGTTGACCGGCTTGGCGACGAAGACACGCATCAACAAAGGCGATCTCAATCCGCTTTTTGACGTTCTTTCATCAACATTTCTCATTGAAGGATAAGCACATGCCTCAACATGAAAAGATCACCCATATGACCAATGGTAAAGGTCATGAGGTGCCGGTAGATCTGGTCAAAGCATCGGATCGCCTCATTGATCAAACCGTG
Organism: Rhodobacteraceae bacterium UBA2553; assembly: GCA_002340515.1. Taxonomy (GTDB): domain Bacteria; phylum Pseudomonadota; class Alphaproteobacteria; order Rhodobacterales; family Rhodobacteraceae; genus Aliiroseovarius. Next base: position 23,775 of record DDMF01000006.1, read on the forward strand.
CGTGAAATTCATCGGCATGGCGAAGAGTTAATGAGCCAGATCGCCCGGTTTCGGGAACACACCTATGACGACATGGGCACCCTCATGTCATTGCTGGCAGAAAAATATCAGGTGAAAATGCGTGGCTTGCGGGAAGGCGGGCGCGGCAATGTCAGCTTCAAATCCTATGACGGTCTGTTGAAGGTTGAAATCAGTGTTCAAGACTATGTTGAGTATGGGCCGGAGCTGCAAATCGCCAAGGCCTTGATGGATGATTATATCCATGAAGTGAGCGAAGGTGTGCCCGATGAGGTGAAAGCACTTTTGAACCATGCGTTTGAGGTCGATAAAGCGGGCAAGGTAAACCGTGAAGCCCTCTACACATTGCGCCGGTTGGAGATTGATCATCCGATTTATCAGCGCGCCATGGAAGCGGTGAAAGACAGTCAGCGTGTCGAAAGCTCACGCCAGTTTATCCGCATTTCCACACGCCCCAGCACAACCGAAAACTTCAAATCCATGCAGATCAATTTGGCAAATGCTGAGGATCTGACACCCGTTAGCGGTGGGGTCGAAAATGGCGACCTCTGACAAGAAGTTCACTGAGGCGGAAATGCTGGAGCTTGCAGGGTCTGCCATTGGCAAGATTGATGCGCGTGGTCAGCGCGGTGCTGAGCGCGTCACTCATGACGAGATCATTGCCATGGCCCTTCTGATCCACCTCATGGCCATGCGCCTGTCTGTGACCCTTCCACAATCGACTTCTGAGGAGAATGCAGCATGAGTGTTCGTCCAACAGCCAAAGTGCATGCGTTTTGTGATGCGAATGGCCGGATCTCGTATTCAGACCAACCGAGCATCCCCGGACTAGCCCGGTTTGCGTGTGGTCGTCTTGAACAAATCAAGCCCATCGTCGAGGTGATTGCCCGTCATGCACATGACGGTGAAACCTTTCTTGTGCCTGGCATTCCCGAGGCTGAGAATTTTCATGAAGCCTCAGAAGCCCTTGGTCGTTTCATCAATCAATTTGATCAGCGGAGGTGTGGGGCATGAGCGGCCATAAATCATTCCGCCCGTCCAATGGCACCGAAGGCGATATCTTTATGGGCCAATGGTGCGAGCACTGTTCTAAGCACGCGCCCGGTGATGATGTGGATTGTCATATCTTGCGCGATGCTTTGGCCACCTCAATGGATGATCAGCATTACCCACCAGAATGGATCTACCGCGTCGGCGTCCCGGCTTGCACAGCTTTTGTTCGCCAAAGTGATCCGGCTGATGTGCCCGTGCCCCGCTGCGAAAATACACCGGATATGTTTGGCGAGGTGGCATCATGAGCGCCCTTTCCGCCATCCACGCCAAACGCCGTGACGTGCATTCTCTCAAAGAAGATGATGCTTGGTATGACTTTGTTGAAAAGCACACCGGACAACGCTCGACACGCGGCCTTAGCCCGAAGCAAACCAAGGCGTTGATCTTAGCCCTGAATGCTATGGGTGCTAAACGTGTCACCCGCCGTAAAACCATCACCGGCCCCTACGCTAAGAAGATCCAAGCCCTTTGGATTGCCTGTTGGAATATGGGGTTGATCAAGTCCCGCGATGATCGGTCCTTGAACCGCTTTGCCACAAAGCAAGCTAGTGTGAGCCATGCAAACTGGATCCGCGATCCCGAGGATGCGCGCGCTGTTATCGAAGCCCTGAAAAAGATGCTTGAGCGCAAAGGTGTGGATTGGTTTGAAAACCGGCTGGCTCATCCAGTCACCCATATGCCGGGTTTCAAGATCGCTTTCGCTCAATGGCGGATCGTTATGAAAATCGAGCCCTACTCATCACAAGATTTTGGGGTTTGGGTCGAAGAGCTCACAGGCAATCAAATATCTGACTGCACTGCAGAAAACTGGATGGACGTTATGAACACCTTGGGTAGAGTTGTCCGGGGCCATGTCAATGATGGCGCTGTTTCATGATTGTATTCTTCTCTTGTTCATTGCTTAAAAACAAACGGATTGGGTCGCACTCATGAGCTATTCTTGGCTCCCCCCAACACTCGCAGAGATTGCTGAGGTGGCCGGTTTGGACGCCGCCTTGGCAATGGCTGATGTGCGTGGTGGCAGCCGGATCTCAATCCCCTCAGATCCACCTGAAGGCCATTGGCTTGTGAAAGCCGTTGGCATGGATCTCGCACAAGAGATCTGCTCACATTTCAGCACTGGATATGGCGGCAAAGGTGGAGCGGTCTTTGATTTGCCGCTTAGCCCTAACCTTGATCTGATCAAGCGCCGCAAGAGGATTGACCAACTGATTGCGAATGGCGTATCTGCAGATAAGATCGCCGTTGCAACCCGTACACACCGCACAACGGTTTTCCGTCGCCAAGCTAAATTGCGGGCCGGTGATGATCTTCCGAAACATCCCGATCTTTTTGATTGATTGGTAGCGGCGCTACCAAATTCCCCCATAGAAGAAATCCGTAGTTTCAGCCCATCAACTTGAAGGTGGGCTATGAAAACCGTTCGTCAAATTGCCAATGAAATTGTCGCGCGCGAGGGCGGGTATGTGAACGACCCGGATGATCCGGGCGGCGCAACCAACTACGGCGTGACCATTCACACCATGCGCCACTTGCAGATCGACCTTGATCACAATGGTGTTGTGGACACACGCGATGTGCGCCTTTTGTCACGTGATCAGGCGGTGGATATTTTCATTCAGCATTACTTCTCCAAGCCACGCATTCACCTGTTGCCTGAGGTGCTTCAAGCCACCGTGTTTGATATGCAGGTCAATGCTGGCTCCAATGCGGTGAAGATCCTTCAGCGGCTGTTGAACCATTTCCATGAGGTGGTGACCGTTGATGGCGCGCTTGGCCCTAAGACCGCCGCAGCGGCCAAACGAGCGATGAGCAAAGCCGGAGACACTTTTGTGGACGCCTACGGGATCGCGCGGCGCAACTATTATTTCCGCCTTGCAGATCGTCGCCGTTCGTCTCGCAAATATGCGCGACGCCGTGATGGTGGCAAAGGTGGATGGATCCGCCGAGCTGAAGAATTCATTTCACCCTCATACCACCTGACAGATGCGCAGTTTCAGGCGCGTGTTTCCGGGTGGGTTTGATCTTTTGGGAGTAACATAATGTTTAAGGAAATCCTGAATGGACTATTTGGTGGCGGTCGCAATCTTGTGACTGACACCGTTGAGGTGTTTCGTCCAAATGCGGAAGCCGGAGAGCAACGCCGCGCTGCCTATGATCAGGCGGCATTGGCGCAATATACGGCTGAATTCAAGCATGAGCGCAAAGGGCGGTTTGATCGGTTCATGGACGGGCTTAACCGCTTGCCGCGCCCCTTGATGGTGATCGCTGTTTTCTTGTTATTTGGCATGGCAATGTTTGACCCCATTTGGTTTGCTGAGCGCATGCAGGGTCTTGCCCTGGTCCCGCAACCATTGTGGTGGTTTGCCGGAACCGTTGTGACGTTCTATTTCGGCGGTCGCTTTCAGATCAAATCCCAAGAGTTCCATAAGCAGGCGGTTGCCGCTGCGAACAAACTTCCCGCCGTGCTTGAAAACATCAAACAGATCCGCGCGCTGCGCTCTGACAGCCCCGGCGTGGCAGACACCGGCACCGATGCTGATTTGGCAGATGCCGCACTTGATGAGTTTGAGAACCCGGCAATTGATGCTTGGCGGAAACAGCCATACCCGAAACCGAGGCGCTAATCATGAGCGCAGAAGATATCGCAAAAGATCTGTCCGGGCGACTGACCCCGGCACAGATCTCCGAAATGGCCGCAAAGCTTCACCTACTCGCAGATGAAGTGATTGGTGATGAGTTGCAGGCCAAATCCACACTGGCTGAGATCTCCCTTTTGTTGGCCGCCACCTATGGCGACGCTTGGGGGCTGACCGTCTCAACAGGCGGCACTCACACAGTGTTGGAATTGAACCGCTACGCCGACCACCACGCCAAACAAACCATCCAAGACATGGCTAAACAAACCTGTGAGGGGAGCGCATGAATGAATGCCAAATTGAAGCCGCCGAAGCCTCTGTTGAACGGGAGCGCACCAGCCTTGCAGATCGGGCGAGCGCGGCCATTTCAGGGACGGGCTCGGATGAGTGCAACACATGTGGTGAAGAGATCTCGCCCGAACGTCGCGCCGCAGCCCCATTCGCTCAGCGATGCCTTGCATGCCAAAATCACGCGGAACAGCGTGCTCGTCGCTATGCTCGGTGATCTGTCAAAACGCCTGTTGGGCCGTGTGGCCGCTTTTGTATTTCATGATGAGGTACGCCTATTTGAGATCTTCTCGATGCTGAACCTCTTTGCTTGGGCAAAGGTTTTGCTGGTTCAGCCGGATCTCCTTCAGCATGGGGCCTATCGTGGGTTTGATGCGGTGTCTGCGATCCTTTGGGCGTACTTCTTTGGCAGCGTGGCAACCCTTCACCTCATTGCGATGCTCAATCACCGGCGCCACCGGATGGAGCTGCGCTTTGTCGCCATGGCTTTGGCTGCGGGGTCTTGGACCGTCATTGCCTGGAACTTCTGGGCCGCATCTTTGTCAACCACAGCAAATCTCAATTACACCATTCTCGCTTTGGCGTGTGCAGTATCAGGGGCCTATCTCGCATGGAAAAGTACCTCCTCGCAGTATTAGAGCAGGGCGGGCTCGTTGGAGCTTTAGTTGTTTTTGCCGTGCTGGGCGTTGGCTTTGTCTTGCGCCACAAAGGCTGGCTGTTCTCAGAGCGGAAGAATGTCGTTTCCAGCACCCAATTGGGGGAACTGTCCCAGCAAGTCAGCGCATTGCAAACCGGCTTAAAGGCAGTCGTCCGCGACGTTGAGGATCTTCCCACCCGAGAAGAGATCCACGCCCTTGAGCTGGCCCATACCCAGATGATGGGACAAATCAAATTGCTCGATGAAACAGGCCGCGCCACCAAAGAGGGTGTGATCCGCATTGAGACTTTCCTGATCAACCTTTCACAGGGAGCATCCAAATGAGCCAGATTTTTGACGGCTATGAAGATCATTTCAACGCGGATGTGCGTTTGATTATTCTGCGCACTTTGGCGGAAGAACATGACGGTCGACTAAACTCCACCATGATCACCAAAGTGCTTGAGCGCTTTGCGATCAACCGCACCCGTGACTATGTGCATACGCAACTGCGCTGGATGGAAAAGCAGGCGCAAGCTGTGATCCTCACTGAGGTGGGATCGGTGTTGGTGGCTGAGATCACCCAGCAAGGCGAAGATCATTTGCAAAAGCGGGCCATTATTGAAGGCATCAACCGCCCGTCTCGACGGAGGGCTTAATGCCATGGCA
>DDMF01000006.1:29117-33677 GCA_002340515.1 Rhodobacteraceae bacterium UBA2553
CCCGACGCAAAGGACGTGGCCGGCTATCCTCAATAGATCTGTTGCCGCCCGAGGCTGACCATGTTGTCGCTTGGGCGTTTCAGGAGCTGAAGGATCGGGAACGCACCCAGAAGGAAATCCACGAAGAGTTTAATGATCGCCTGGCTGAATTGTCACTGGGCCCCATTTCTCTTTCGTCCTTTAATCGCCATTCAATCCGCCTTGCCTCGATGGCGCGCCGGCACGAAGAGGTGCGGGCCATTACGTCAGCGCTGACTGAGCGTCTTGATCCGGGGCAAACGGATGATCTCACCATCATGGCAGCGGAAACCATCAAAACCTTGATTTTTGAGATGATGGAAGATGGCGAAGCCATGACAACTAAGGGCGCGATGGAATTGGCGCGGGCGCTGCAATCCGCCGTGGCCTCTCAGAAAGTATCCGTCGATCGACGCCGCCAGATGCAAGAACAATTTGAGGATGGTGTGGACAGCGTGATTGAAGCGGTCAGTGCTGAAAAAGGTATGACCGAAGAGCGCGCCTCAGATATTCGCCGCCGGATCTTGGGTGTGCGCGGATGACTTCCCCTGCCGCCGATCCAAATGTCGTAGCAGGAAAGCCGGTTCTCGATCGTGACCCGTCAAACCTTCCTGAGAGTTTTACCCGCGGGGGAGAAATTCCCGGAGATCTCGACCCGTTGGCCGCGGGCATTTTGATGGCTCACCAGATTGCGTGGCTCGAAGACAAAAGCGATTTGAAGCTTGCAGAAAAAGGGCGCCGCACCGGCCTGACCTTTGCTGAAGCTTATGACGATGCAATCACCGCCGCCACCAGCCGGTCGGGCGGTGGTGATAACGTTTTCTATATCGGCGACACCAAAGACAAAGGCCGCGAGTTCATCGGTTATGTGGCACATTTTGCAAAGACGCTTCAGGAAGATCTTGTTGAGATCGAAGAATTCCTTTTTGAGGATGAGCAACCCGATGGCAGCACTAAACATATCTCGTCTTTCCGGGTGCGCTTTGCGAGTGGGTTTCGGGTTGAGGCGTTGTCTTCAAACCCGGCCAACATTCGCGGCCTTCAGGGGATTGTGGTTATCGATGAGGCGGCGTTTCACAAAGACGTGCGTGAAGTCATCGATGCGGTAAACGCGCTTTTGATTTGGGGCGGTAAGGTCCGGGTGATCTCAACCCATAACGGTGTGCTCAATGCATTCAACGAGCTGATCCTAGAGGCCAAGGCGAAAAAGAACCCGTTTTCGCTTCACCATATCCCCTTCTCGAAAGCTGTTGAAAACGGGCTTTATGAACGTGTCTGCTTTATCAAAGGCAAGAAATGGACACAGGAAGGCCAAGACAATTGGGAAGCGCAAATCCGCGCATCCTACGGCACACGCACCGCCGCCATGCGCCAAGAACTCGACGCGATCCCGGCAGAGGCCGAGGGTGCAGCCTTGACGCGGGTGCAGATCGAAGCCTGCATGCAACCCGGCATCCCATTCAAACGCTGGGCTTGTGAAGACGATTTCAAAAACGCTTTGAAAGGCGTTCGAAAGTCCGCCGCGATGGATTGGTGCAAGAAAGAGCTCTTGCCTGTTCTGAAGGGGCTAGACTCCACCAAACAGCATGTGATGGGCGAAGACTTTGCCCGATCCGGTGACGCCACTGATATCGTGATCTATGAAATTGGCCATGACCTGGTACGTCGCACCAAACTGATTGTTGAGCTGCGCAATGTGCCGTTTGATCAGCAACGTCAGATCCTCTTTTATGTGTGTGACCGACTGCCCAAGTTCGTCAAAGGCGCAATGGACCGCACCGGCAACGGTGCTTATTTGGCCGAAGTTGCTGCACAGCGCTACGGCGGCAAGATCGTTGAAGTCAATTTCAGCCAAGAGTGGTACCGGGTGGAAATGCCGCCCTTCATCACGGCTTTTGGCGATGGATCTATCATCCTGCCCAAACATGATGATGTGCTTCAGGATCACCAAGCTTTGCAATTTGTTGGCGGCATTATCCGTGTTCCCAAGGATTTCAGGTTCAAGGGTTCTGACGGATATGACCGACATGGGGACAGTGCCGTTGCCGCTGCCCTGGCATACTTCGCCAGCCGCCAACCTGTGAGCACCTATGACTACACTTCAGCCAATGGGGCAAACTCAGATCCCGAAGACGATGACGGCTGGGATGATCATTGGAGCGCTGAAAATGACAGCGATAGTTTCAGACGTGGCGGAGGGCTTTGGTGATGGTCAAGTGGCAACCAATGGATACCTATTTAGGCGGCAAGGCGCTGTTTTGGTGCACTGACGCCTTCGGTGGTTATGCCGCCTACGGAGAAATCGACGAGCGCATGGAAGGCGACGGCCCTCGAATTTGGGACGACGAGGATCGTGGCTTTGCTGCCCTAGATGATATCAGCCACTGGGCTGAATGTACGCCGCCAATTTCACCCAATCTGCATTGAGGTACTGACAATGGCTAAGAAATCCACCCGCACATCAACCGTCCTGGACGAAAGTGGCGAACCGTTTGAGGTCTCGTTCCTGTCCAAAGAGCAAGCCGCACCCACCACAACGGGTGTCCGGTCGGTTTGGGCTGAAGCCGTTTCTGGTGGATTAGATCCGGTTAAGCTCGCCTCGATCATGAAAGCCGCCAATGAGGGCAACAACCAAGAGTTTCTGACCTTGGCTGAAGAGATGGAAGAGCGTGACCCGCATTATTCATCCGTCTTGGGACAGCGCAAGCGTGCGGTCTCTGGCATTGAACCCATTGTCACGCCAGCTTCAGATGGGGATAGCCGCAACAAAGAGATCGCCGCCGAAGTGGAAAAACTGGTGGCGTCGCCTGAGTTTGCCGAATTGGTTGATGATCTATTGGATGGCGTGGCAAAGGGCTATTCCGCCGCTGAAATCATGTGGAACACCACAGTCATTCCTTGGATGCCTGAAGAGTATAAGTTCCGCGATCCGCGCCACTTCCAGTTTGATAAAACCGATGGCAAGACGCTGCGGATCCGCGATGACAACAATGATGAGGGGCTAGAACGCCGCAAACATTGCTGGGTTGTCCATACCCCCAAACTGAAATCAGGACTTGCCGTGCGCGGTGGCTTGGCCCGTGTGGTGGCGTGGTGCTTTATGCTCAAATCCTTCACCCTTCAGGACTGGGCGGCCTTCCTTGAGGTCTTTGGGATGCCGCTGCGCGTCGGCACATATGAAGATACGGCCAGCGCCGAAGAAAAGCGCATCTTGCTGCGCGCGGTGCGGGATCTTGGATCTGATGCAGCGGCCATCATTCCCAAAGGTATGGAGATCAATTTTATTGAGGCCAAAGGTGGGACCGGTAATGCGGTCTTTGGGGCCATGGCAGAATACCTCGACAAACAGATCTCCAAGGCTGTGGTGGGACAAACCATGACAGTGGATGAAGGCTCCAGCCGGTCACAGTCAGAAACCCATGATGAGGTGCGCGGCGACATCAAAAAGGCGGATGCGCGCCAGCTTGCCACCACCGTCAACCGGGATATCATTGCCCCGTTTGTCGGGTTTAATTGGGGCTGGGACATCACACCGCCCACGGTTGGTTTTCCAGTTGAAGATCCCGAAGATATCAAAGCCCTTACTGAGGCGCTGGAGAAAGTGGTGCCTCTCGGGGTTCGTGTAGCCATGTCCGACGTCAACAAACGCATTGGGTTTCGGGTTCCTGATCCTGACGAAGAGATCCTGAAGATCGCAGCCACCCCACAAAGTCCCCCAGTAACGGGTGAAGGCAATCGTGCGCATGCCCAGAATTGCCCGTCTTGTGGTGAGACACATCTCGCCTCAGCTCACGCAGATGAAGACGCGTTGATCTCAGAAGCGATCGGACATTGGGAAGCGGATGTTGGGCCAGTCGTCACCACCATTATGGCAGCGGCCAAATCGGCCAAATCCTATGAAGGCTTTCTCGCCAGTCTGGATGAGATCAGCCCGGACATGTCAGCCATGGCCGAACGCATGGCGCCGCTTTTGATGAAAGCGCGTGGCGATGGGGATCTGGATGCCTGATCCCGTCTTCAAAGAAGCCCCTGAAGAAGTTACCAGGTACTTTGACGCAAAAGGGCAGCATCCAAGCTTTGACTGGCGCGACACTGCCCCACATGAGCACGCGGTTTCCTTCACCGTGGCGAAGTCGGCAGGCTATGACATTCTCGATGATGTGCGCGCAGCCACCCGCGATGCGATCGCAAACTATCAATCCTATGGTGACTTCATTGACCAGCTCGAGCCCGCATTGCGCAAAAAGGGTTGGTGGGGCCGCAAGGCTGTAAAAGACGCAATCACCGGCGATATCCAATATGTGCAGCTCGGATCTTTGCACCGGCTGCGCACAATCTACTGGGCCAATGTGAACACAGCTCGCGCCGCTGGTGAATGGGAACGCATTCAACGCACCAAGCGCGGTTTGCCTTTCTTGATTTACGAACTGTCAGTGGCAGAACGTAAGCGCCCGGAGCATCAAGCATGGGTTGGGATTATCCTGCCCGTTGATGATCCCTTTTGGCTCACGCATTACCCACCCAATGGCTGGCTGTGCCGGG
>DDMF01000006.1:33714-34046 GCA_002340515.1 Rhodobacteraceae bacterium UBA2553
GCCGTGTGCGCCAAATCTCGCGCCGTGAAGCTGAAGGTCTTGGTTATGATCCCGAAACCGGCGGGCCACAGGTTGTCACACGCCCCTGGACAAACAAGCGCACGGGTGAGCGCTTTGACGTTCCAGAGGGGATTGATCCGGGATGGCAGACCAATCCGGGTGCCACACGCGCCACCAATCTCAATCGGTTTTTATCCGATCGGCTTGATGGTTTACCATCCGTCGCGCGCAAAGTGGCGGTGCAGGATCTGGTTGGGGCCCCACCGTTTCGGGCAATGGCGCGCGGTGATCTTCCCTTTGCGGGGGCCGCTGATCGCAGCCCGGCCAACATC
>DDMF01000006.1:34088-42064 GCA_002340515.1 Rhodobacteraceae bacterium UBA2553
GCCGGTGGCGGTGCTGCCGGAAAATGCGGTGGCGGCGATTGGGTCCAAATCTCGCACGGTTCTTTTCTCAAACGCGGATGCGCACAAACAACTCAAGAAACGCATTCACAAGACGGGCCAGAGCCAATTTGCCGCGACGGATTATGCCCTGGTGCAGCAACTTGTCGAAGAGGGCACACTTTATCAGGAACAAACCGCTGAGCGGGATATGGTCGTGCAAGGCGTGATTGATGGCAAAGGCTGGCATGCGGTGATCCGCAAGACCGCCACAGGAGAGGGATTGTTTCTGAAAAGCTTTCGACGCATCCAGATCCACCGGATGGGCGGGGATCGTTTGATTGAGCTGGAGTGAAATGAGGCTGGGAGGACGCGAACTCCTCCTCGGGAATATACCCGCTCACGCGATTGGTCAGCCTTAAGACAAGAGATAGCAATTCCTGCCGGGACATTCAATCTTTAGGATGAAATACCGGATCTTCGAAAATTTGGCCCAGATCGCTCACGCCTTTCAAAATGGCCCCACCATACCGAAATCCGGCTTATGACCCTTCAAACGCTTTCAAAAGGCTTTCAAAAACGATCCTTTTGTGTTTCATGAGGTGAGATCTCCCCAAATCAGATGCAAGCCGCAAGAATTGCCCTTTTGGTAGCGGCGCTACCAAAGATATGAGATCGCGCATCGTGCATTCCCGTTTGCATGAATACGCACCAGACAAGCCCCGATTTTGTAATGCACCGTGCCAGCGCTGAGCTGGGATCCTCTTGCTACCTGGAACGCGCTTTGGCGTTTGAGGTTGGCGAGGGATCAGATGCCGTTGCCCCCAACTGGATCCAGATCTTTCCCTCTGGACCTGAGTTGGCAGCGATGGATGGGCGCGCTTGGAAACTTTCTGACCCCGACACATTTGTCGCGGCGCAAAATGCGTCCAAGGTAAAACCAATCCTCGTCGATTTTGACCACCTCTCCTCATTCAAGCCAGAAGACAACGGCGATCAAACCGCGTCGGGCTGGATTGAAGGGCTTGAGGTGCGTGACGGTGAGATCTGGGCAAATGTTGCCTGGACTGTCCGAGCAGCCAAACAGATTGCCGATCGTGAGTGGCGTTTTGTGAGCCCAGAATTCCGCGCGCACAAAATAACCAAAGAGATTGCCATCCTGGATGCTGTGGCCTTGGTCAATCGCCCTGCGTTTCAAATGAAGGCACTGGCGAGTGCAAACAAACCCAAAATTGGAGAACCCCTCATGTTGAAAGCCATTGCCGCTGCACTTGGCCTGTCTGAAGATGCCACCGAAGCACAGATCCTTGCCGCAATTTCTACCAAGGACACTGAGCTGGCCTCGGCCAAAGCCTCGCAGACGGTTCCATCCTCAAAAGATTATATGCCGCGCGCTGATTACGACACCGTGCTTGCGCGCGCCACCGATGCTGAAGCCGCGATCAACACCCTTAAAGGTGACAAGCGCAAAGATGATGTGGACGCCATGATTGATGCGGCTGTGAGTGAGGGGAAAATCTCCCCGGCTTCAAAGGCGCATTTCGTCAAACTTGCGATGTCAGATGATGAAGGGTTCGAAGACGTCACGGCACTTTGTTCCACCCTGCCCAAAGTGCTGCAGTCCTCAGGCATTGACGACAAAGATCTTGGCGCAGGCGCGGGCAAGCTGACCGAACAGCAACGCGAAATGTGCGCGCAACTTGGCGTCTCTGAAGAAGATTATGCCACACAGCTTGCCGCCGATCAGGCCGCTGCCAACACCTCAGCAGACTGACCCAAGCAACCTGACCCCAAAGGTCTGACAGAAGGAATTTCAAGATGCCCACCAGTGGTGAACGCAATACGCCCCAACGCAGCGGAGACTTTTTCACTTACCCGCTCGACACAGGGGCCAAGATCAACAAAGGCGCAATTGTCTGTTTGGACGCGGGCCTTGCCAAAGCGGGTGCAACGGGCGTGGGCTTGTTTGTTCCTGGCATTGCCCGCGAAAGCGTCGACCAAACCAATGGCGACCAAAAGGTCACCGTTCGTCGTGGCCACTTCAAGTTCAACAACTCGGCTGCCGCTGATGAGCTGACCGCCGCTGACGTGGGGAAAGAATGTTACCTCGTTGACGACGAAACCGTGGCGAAAACGGACGGGGGCGGCACACGATCTGTTGCAGCCATTGTGCATGAAATCGAAGGCGGCAAGGTCTGGCTCGAATTCTAATCCGCCCCAACTAAACGAAACACACATACGAAGGTAAATCATATGCCTGTTAAAAAACACGTTACAGGGGCGCTTCTTTCCGCCGCCACCACCGGCTTTAAGGCCGTGTTTCAGGCGGCGTTCAAAGCTGTTGAACCCGTCTGGAAGAAAATTGCCGAAGAGGTGAATTCCAACACCTCAATTGAAACCTACGAATGGCTGGGCGCAATTCCGGGCATGCGGGAATGGATCGGCGAGCGGGTTATCAACCGTCTCGAAGAAAACGCCTACATGCTGAAGAACAAGAAGTTTGAAGGCACAATTGCGGTGAGCCGCGATGCGGTGTCTGACAATCAACTTGGCACCTACTCGTTGGCCTTTAAAGGTCTCGGTGAGGGCGCAGCACAGCATCCTGACGAGCTGGTGTTTCAAGCTCTGAAAGAAGGGGCAATCAAACCTTGCTTTGATGGGCAGAACTTCTTTGATACGGATCACCCTGTCATGGTGGCTGGCGAAGAAGCATCCGTTTCCAACTTTGAAGATGGGGCAGGCCCCGCTTGGTATCTGCTTTGCACCACAAAAGCTGTGAACCCAATCATCTATCAAAACCGCGAAGATCCCGAGCTGATCTCGCAAGATGATCCCAAAACGTCCCACCACACCTTCATGCAAGATGAGTTTTTGTATGGGGCCCGGACGCGCGGTGTTGCTGGCTACACCTACTGGCAGTTGGCCTTTATGTCGAAACAGCCTTTGACTGCGGCAAACTTTGCAGCGGCTCGTGCTGCCATGGCTACCCTCAAAGACGATCACGGCAAGTCGCTGGGCATCGTTGCCAACCTGTTGGTTGTACCGCCCCAGTTGGAAGGCGATGCGGATGAGATTGTCAGCGTCAAACGTACCACCGGCGGCAAAGACAATGTGCATTACGGCAAAGCCGAAATCATGATGACCCCATGGCTTAGCTAACGCTGGCCGGTTGTCAGAGCGGACCCCTTGCGCATTCGGGGTCCGCTTCAATAACCGACCACTAGGAGATCCAATATGGCGACCCCTGCCCAATCCAATGCCAAAACACCCACAGCTAAAAAGGCGGACAACAAAGCGTCCGCAGCAAAAAAGGCGGATATCAAAACTCCCGCTGGTGACGAAAGCGAAGGCCCTTTCATCATGGTGTCAGCGACCTCTGAGCGTGGCCGCCGCCGTGCCGGCATGCGCTTCACCCAAGAGGGTGTGAAAGTTGATGTGTCGAAACTGTCAGACAAACAGAAAGCGGCCATTGATGCAGATCCTCAGCTGAAGGTCAGCAACGTCAAAGACTAATTCCAGAGCGAAAGGAACGATCGCGAGCCAGAGGGATACATCGGGAACAAATCGAAAGCCCGCCCCACGGTGCAGTTCTGAGTAGGCGCGGTCCACGCGAGTTGGAGCCTGCAACGTCTGAGAAATGGACGCGACAGCCCGGAGAGACGGGCATCTTTAGGAGAGAATGCGATGTATGCCACCCGTGCCGATATTATCAGGATCTATGGCGCCGAGTTTCTCTCGGATATTACGCCCTCTGATGTGCCGGATCCCGATGGCTCGGTGGATCAGGCGTTGGATGACGCCACAGCCGAAATCGATGGTTATCTCTCAAAACAGTACCCCTTGCCGCTGAGTGGCCAGCCTAAGGTATTGCGCCGCCCCTGCATTGATGTTGCCGTTTATGTGTTGGCGAATTCTCACACACGCCTGACCACCACAATTGAAACCCGGTATGAGCAAGCCACTGCGCTATTGACCAAGATCAGCAAAGGCATTGTTGGGCTTGGAGCTGATGAGCCGAGTGCAGCGGTTGAAGGGTCAACAAGTGGCACCTCGTCCGGCGCTGACTTCACCGCGCGCCCACGTCGCTTTGGCCGGGGGCGTTCCTAATGGATCTCGCTGTTTCCATGCAACTCAATGGGCTGAGCGCCGCCACTCAGGCGGTGGAACGCGTTGCGGGTTGGGATCGGGTTGAGCTGTTGGAAACCATCGCGCGCCTGGTGCAATTGCAAACGCGCCGCCGCATCGAGGTAGAAAAGACCGGGCCCAATGGTGAGGCATGGCCTGAGAACCGCAACAAATCATCCACCCTTTATGCCAGCGGCGCACTGCATGACAGCATCGATTATGCGATCGGCTTGGGGGATTTCACATTGGGATCCCCGCTGATCTATGCGGCCATCCATCACTTTGGTGGTGTGATCAAACCCAAGACAGCCAAAGTGCTCCGGTTCATGGCAGGTAACAAAGCCGTTTACGCCAAGAGCGTGACAATGCCGGCACGTCCCTATTTGGGGATCAGCCCGGAGAATGCGGAAGAAATTGAAAGCGTTGTTGGTGATTTCGTCCAGGAGCTCTTGCAATGAAAATCACCGCCTTTTTGAAAGCCATTGAAGCCGATTTGAAAACCGTTCCTGAATTATCTGGTTTTCAAGACATTGCCATTACGCCTGGACGGTTTAACGCAAGTGAAATCACCCGTCGCAGTTTCAAATCACCAGCCCTTCGCATTGCCTTTTTAGGTGCTCCGAAAACGCAACCGAAAGCAGACGGTACCCGCAGCTACAACGGAGCCTTTGCGATCTTTGTTTTGACCGATGGCAAAGATCGGGATCTTGAATGTGTGGATTTGGCACAAGCCGTGGCTGAACATTTAGAACTCAACCAGTTTTCTTCAGGCATGCCCGTAGGTTTGCCGGCCGATCTCCGGATGGATGCGCTTTACTCGGGCGAGATCGAAGACAAAGGTCTGTCGCTTTATTCCGTCTCTTGGACACAGACAATGCGCCTTGGAAAAAGTCAGGGCTTGGCGGATGCGGAAGATCCCACGGCAATTATGCCAGAAGGCACCGAGCCGTCCCCAACCATTGATATTACCAGCATGCCGGAGAATGTGTGATGGCGGACCTCGGCACACAGATCGCGCGCATTGTTTCTCAGATCGGCGATCTGCAACGCAAACAAGCCAATATCGTGCGCTCCGGACGTGTGATCGACATTGATCCTGCCAAGGGCCGGGTTCGCATCGATCTGGGGGATGAAGACACCCCATTTCCTTCCCCTTGGATCCCGTGGACGGAACGAGCTGGCGCGCGCAAGACATGGAACCCGCCCAGTGTTGGCGAATTCATGACCGTTCTTTCCCGATCGGGTGAAGTGAATGAAAACTCCCTCGCCATCCATGGCGGGTTTACCGATGAGAATGCCGCACCTTCAGGCGATGGCGATGCCTTGGCCTTCTCACTTGGTGAATTGTCCGCTGTGGTGCTGGGCGCGAGTGCAACGCTGACCATTGGCGGTGTGACCTTCACCTTTTCAGGCGCCGGCCTTTCCATCGATGGCGGCGAGATCAAACACAATGGCACAGACGTGGGCGACACCCACAAACACAGTGGGGTCATGTCTGGCCCTGCACAAACCGGAACGCCTGTTTAAGGAGACCCCAAATGGCGGCGAAAGCAAAAACCGATCCCAAGCCCATCAAGCACACCTATGTGTTTCAAGTGCAGACCTGGTGGGGCCCGCATCTCAAAGAGCCGGGTGACGAAATCGAGATCACCAAAGACGAGGCGCAGTATTATGAGCCTCACACCCTGAAAAAGAAAAAGGCCGAGACCGCAAAAACAGCCAAGGCCAAAGCATAAGCGATGGCGGGCATGTGTCGGCATACGGGGCGATGGCTTGAGGGGTGGGATCACATTTCCCAATCTCTGGACGTGTTGCTTTCCACTCGGAAGGGAACGCGTCTGGAACGTCGCGAGTTTGGCGCTGATGTGCCAGCGCTTCAGGATCGCCCCGCCGACACCGACACGCTTCTTGATTTCTGTGTGTCGCTTGCCATCGCCATTGATGCCTATGAACCCCGCGTGGAATTCCACGGCATCGATGATGTGAGCTTTGATGAAAACGGCACTGCCCAGATCTCAATTAATTTGACCGACCTGACCACAGGCCAACAGCACATCTATGGGACAGCAACATGAGCGAGTTTTCCGCCGTTGATATCAGCAAATTTCCCTTTCCAGAGATGGTGCAGGTTCTTTCCCATGAGGAAGAGTTTCAAAAGCTGAAAGCGAACCTTCTCGAGCTTGTGCCGGCCGCCGCTGAAGAGTTGGAACTTGAAACCGAGCCAATGACCATTTTCCTTCAACGTGTGGCGTCTGAAATCGTGAAGATTAAAGGTCAGGTGAATGACGATAGCCGCAAAAATACCCTGGCACATTCTTATGGCGCCGCTTTGGAAAACTTCGCATTCAATCTGGGTGTGCTGAAGGAAGAGGCCGAAAGTGATGACAGCCTGAAACGCCGCGCTATCCTCGCGCAGGAAAAGCGCACCACGGCCGGACATCGAGGCATGTATATTGCCCACGCATTGGACGCGGCCCCCACCGAGGTGAAAGGTGTTGAGGCGATCAAGGTCAATAATGACGGGCTTTGCCGGATCTATGTATTGGCAAATGAAGGAAGCGGCATTCCCAATGCCGAATTGATTGCAACGGTGCATGACTATGTGTTGCCCCGCATCCCTCTTTGTTCTTCGCTTGAAACCCAATCCGCTGAGGTTCTGGAATATTCAATTGCGGGTGAGCTGAAGTTTTATCCCGGTGTCGATCGGGCGGCTGCACTTACAGATTGCCAAGCCCGTGCCGAAGCTTTTGCCGAGAAACGCCGAGCACTTGGCTATGATATCACCCTGCATGGCATCCAAGGGGCTTTTGCAGATCCTCGCATTCAAAACGCCATCATAACCGCTCCGGCGGATGATATCGTCTGTGCGGATCACCAAGCGGCCTATTGCACCGGGGTTGTTTTGACGGATGGTGGCCATGCCCTCTGAAATCTCACTCCTACCCAACAATTCAACCCCATTGGAGCGTGGCATTGAACACGCCATTTCCAAGGGTTTTGATATCCCCGTGCGCATTGGCACGCTTTGGAACGCAGACACTTGCCCGGTTGAGGCGCTGCCGTTCCTGGCACATGCAATGTCAGCCAATTTCTTTGATCCAGCTTGGCCCGAAGATCTGCAACGCGCTATGTTGCGCAATACGCCTGAATTGCATCTCTGGTTGGGTACGTTGCTGGGGATGCATTTAGCCCTGAAATATGCGGGCTATGGCGATGCCGTTATCATCCAAGGCAAGCAAGCCTTTGTCGGATCAGATTGGGTTGTTGGAGATCCAAATCAACCCGTTGGTGGTCCGCAGCGCTGGAATGAGTTCTGGGTGATTATCCAGCAAGAAATCACCCAGGATCAACTCAACTATTTGGTGGACATAGCAAAGACCGCCAAACCCCTTTTCACTGACCTCACCCGCGTGACGGTAGAGCATGTCAACCAAGTTGTAGGCGCGCCCTGGAACGTGGGGGATGAGACCGTGAACGTAGGCTCAACTTACAAGATTGGAGATCTGAATGCCTGATCCAGACTTTCTACCGGAACCGGACGGTAACACATATCCAGACATCCCAACCATTAAAGATGGGCAGGCCCAATCTGGTGGTCTTTGGGACGAAGCCACCGGTAAGGGCAATTGGAATGTGCACGCCCAAAAGCTCATGGAGCGGATCAGTTTTGTTTTGCGCCTGGTCAATGCAATTACCGACGGCGTTGATCCCGCTTTTGACACACTCAAAGAAATATCTGACGCCCTTGGTGATGACGCCGATCTGGCGGCAACGTTGACCGCCCTCATCGCCACGAAAATGAATGCCGCAGACGGTGTTGGCACGGGTACTACCGCCCTTGAAAAGCTAATCGC
>DDMF01000033.1:0-14774 GCA_002340515.1 Rhodobacteraceae bacterium UBA2553
AAACTGGGGGCGGTTCATATCCACCCTTGCGCGCAGCTGCCAATTGGGGCGCTTCTGTTCGGTTGCGCGATTTGTAGAAATTGGCCCGATTGAACATCCCGTCGACTTTCTTAGCACCCACCCCTTCCAATACTCCAAACATCATTTCGCAAATCAAGAGGCCTGGGACAGGCTTGAACGGTGTGATTTCGACGAAAAGCCCGGCGCCATTGTGGGAAATGATGTCTGGATTGGGCTAAACGCTGTTATCCTTAGGGGCGTAACAGTCGGGCATGGCGCCATTATCGGCGCCGGTGCCGTTGTAACCAAAGATGTACCGCCATATGCAATTGTTGTGGGAAGCCCTGCCAAAATCCTGCGCTACCGTTTTGATGCTGGAATCATCCAGCGCCTGTTGGATGTGGCATGGTGGGATATGGAGTTGGAAGCGCTGTCAGGCCTGCCTTTTGATGACATTGAGGCGACGCTTAACCGGTTGGAGCAGGCACGGGCGCAACGATAAGGCCGTGCGCCGAACATCTGACAACTGCTGATTATTTAGACGCTTGTTTTGATTTCAATCGGCGCAAACTGCTTCAGTTATTCTGAAACGCCATAGCTGGTATTAACAGCGCTCGCTACTTTGGCAGCCTCATTCGGATCAGCAATAACCTTTCCCCAATGTAAAAAAGGCCGCCCAGTGGGCGACCTTTTGCAAATCATGTCGATCGTCTTATTCTTCTTCAAGAGCTTCCACAGCTTTTTGAAGATCATCTTTTGACACTTCTTTTTCTGACACTTCTGCCAGCTCAACGATATAGTCGATGACTTTATCTTCGAACAATGGTGCTTGAATTTGCTGGCGCATCTGTGGGTTTTGCTGAACAAATTCAAAGAACTGACGCTCTTGGCCCGGATATTGACGCGCTTGGTTCATAACAGCCTGAGTGAAGTCGGCATCCGACACTTCCACTTTAGCTTTTTGACCCAATTCAGCCAACAATAGACCAAGACGCACACGGCGCGCTGCCAAGGTTTTATGCTCTTCAGTCGGCTCGATTTCCGGGTGGTCGTGCCCCTGAACGTCAGGGTTTTCTTCGTGCCACAGCTGATGCGCGATTTGGTTGGCTTCAGCGTCCAAAAGGGATGGTGGCAGTTCAAATTCAACCAGTTTGTCCAGCTCATCAAGCAGGCCGCGCTTCATCACGGCGCGTGCAGCACCACCAAATTCAGCTTCCAAACGTTCGCTGATTTGGCCTTTCAGACCAGCAAGGTCTTCTGCACCAAATTTGGTCGCCAGCTCATCATTGATTTCAGCGGCTACAGGCTCTTTTACTTCTTTCACAGTGCATGTGAAAACAGCGTCTTTGCCTGCGAGGTTCTCGGCACCGTATTCGGCTGGGAACGTCACTTTAACGTCCAGCTCGTCGCCGGCTTTCACGCCAACCAACTGCTCTTCAAAGCCAGGAATAAAGCTGCCTGAGCCCAAAGTCAGAGGGTAATCCTCAGCGGCGCCACCGTCAAAGGCTTCGCCGTCAACTTTACCCAAGAAGTCGATTACAACCTGATCACCGTCTTTGGCTTTCGACCCTTTTTTGCGGTCTTTAAAGTCTTGAGCCGTC
Organism: Rhodobacteraceae bacterium UBA2553; assembly: GCA_002340515.1. Taxonomy (GTDB): domain Bacteria; phylum Pseudomonadota; class Alphaproteobacteria; order Rhodobacterales; family Rhodobacteraceae; genus Aliiroseovarius. Next base: position 1,602 of record DDMF01000033.1, read on the forward strand.
TCAGCCAGATTGGCCAGAGCTTCGTCAACATCGGCTTCAGAGGCTTTCACAACCAGCTTCTCAAGCTTAATGCCTTTCAGATCAACCTCTGGAATGGCAGGCAGCGCCTCATAGGACATGTCGACCTCGATGTCGTCGCCCTCTTTCCAATCTTCATTGGTCATCTTCACATCAGGCTGAAGGGCCGGACGGTCGCCGCTGTCTTCAAAGTGCTTGTTCATCGCACCATCAACAGCTTCTTGCATGGCTTCACCCATCAGGCGTTGACCAAACTGCTTTTTCAAAAGCGCCATCGGCACCTTGCCCTTGCGGAAACCTTTCATCTCCACTTCCGGCTGCGCTTCAACCAGCTTTTCATTGACTTTGGCGTCCAGATCCGCGGCAGGAACCACGATCTTATAACCGCGTTTCAAGCCTTCGTTCAGGGTCTCGGTGACCTGCATGTCGTTGTCCTTTATCATCTTTGGTGCGGGTGAAGGGACTCGAACCCCCACGCCATAGGCGCCAGAACCTAAATCTGGTGCGTCTACCAATTCCGCCACACCCGCAAAACCTAGTCGGCAGCCATGCCAGTCTGACAAAGGGGCCGCCGAATTCGCGTCCTTCTAGCAAAGGTCAAAGGCGGAAGCGAGAGGAAAAACACGCCTATATGCCCCTTTCGCATAAATGCGCGCGTTTTTCCTATCCTCCGTCAAAAAAACGTCGCGCTTAACGGTTTGTTGCCCTATCATCGCTACAAAAGAGCAGAGCCCCGAAAGAGGGCGAAAACAAAAAAAGATGCAGGTATGCACCATGACGCTTCAAGCGCGGGGGCTTGTTTCGGCTAATGGCCGACAGGTCCGTCATATATATTCCTCTGGGCTCAGCGCTGGCGCGCGGGTTCTTACCCTAACCGGTGAAAAGCCGATCGAAGAGATCAAGGCCGGCGAGCGATTGGTCGCCGCCGACATAGGTATCGTTCGCCTAAGGGCTATTTCAAAAAAACGCATGCATTTACGTGACATGGTCAGGATCTGCCCCTCTGCGCTTTGGGACGGCGACGAGAGTGATGCTTTTTTTGTGGCACCGAACCAGCCCGTTGTCATTCGCGGCTGGATGGCACGCGCAATGTTCGGGCGGGACAAAGCTCTTGTATCCGCACAGCGGCTTTTAGATGGTAAAATTTTCCGAACGCCGAGCGAACATAGCTTGCAAGAAGGGACTGTTACGCTGTTTCAGCTGCATTTTGACAAGCGCCATCTTGTTCGTGTCGGGGGGATTGATATGACCTCTACCATGCTTTCGGCCCTAAAACCCAGCAAGAAGGAAACAGTCGGGTATTGGGAGGATCATTAGACCCACCATATAAACAGTTTCGTTAACTTTCCTAATCCCTGCCCCATTTCCGCCCCAATTCTCAACGAATGGTTACTGCAGGGATTACGCGAAAGAGAAAGAGCTGCCATGACTTTTCAAGCAAATACTGCTGAGTTCAAAGCAACCTCAGAAACAAATGCAGGTCTTGCAAGGGGCACCATTGTGCTAACCTTGCGCGGAGAAGTCGCGGTCGAAGACCTGCGGGTCGGCGATAAAGTCATCACACGAGATGTCGGCGCACAGCCGCTGCGCGGCCTCCTTCAACACACTGGCGAAAGCTCAATTGTCGAAAAACACAGCTTTGGCACCAACCGCCCCGCACACGATATGCGCGTTTCGGTGGGGCAGCCCTTCTTGATGCGCGAAGAAGGGCCGATTTTTGGGACAGCACGCCTTATGGCTCAGGATATGCACTGCAAACTGGAAAACACCCCGCTGTATTGTTTGGTCTTTGATCGCAGCCATGTGATTTATGCAGATGGCGCAGAACTCGCAGTTGCTTGATGCCGCAGTGACCTGAAGACCTTTGGCAGAAACTCGGCCAGATCTTCTGCAATGAGACCAGGGCCGAACAATCTGGCCGCTTCTACATGAAGAAATGCACCCGCTGATGCCGCTTTAAGCGGCGAGAACCCGCGTGCCAGCAATCCTGTGATGATCCCCGACAACACATCCCCTGCACCAGCGGTCGCCAACCAAGGCACCGACCGTTCATAATGAGCAGAGTGGACAGCATAGCGGCCGTCCGACGATGCAATAACAGTATCAGCCCCTTTAAAAAGCACCACACATCCGGCACGCTTGGCCGCCACGAGTGCTGCATCAACCTTGGAAAAGGCGGGCCCTGTCTTGCTGGGCCCGCTTAGCCGCTGGGACAGGGCTGGAAAGAGCCGCGCAAACTCTCCAGCATGGGGAGTCAACACGACGTTTGGATGTAGCATCTGAAACAGGGCCTCTGGATCATCGACAAATGCGGACAATGCATCTGCGTCGAGAACACATGGAATTTTGTCAACAAGACTGGTCGGAACCAAAGCCTGCGCGCGGTCGAACCCCAATCCTGGCCCCAAACAAATTGCGTTGATCCTTTTGTCCAGCAATTTTTGCTTTAGCTCACTGGCATCGGAAACACGCGATTGCATGATTGCAGTGATCTGGCAGGCCACTTCCATACGCGCGGAAGGCGGTACGCCCAAGGTGACCACGCCCGCGCCCACCCTTAGGGCACCGCGCGCCGCAAGGCGTGCCGCGCCCGTTTTGCCAAATCCACCTGACAGTATCAGGGCATGGCCGTGATCAAATTTATGCCCGGAATGTAAATAGGTATCCAATTTATCAACGCCACCCAACGTTTGCGCATCAACCAGCATTGCACCTTCATTCACATTGGTTTGTAAGGATCTGGATAAGCGGCCCTGATCGTTGCTTTGCGCCAGCCCGATATCCACAACCACGGTTTGACCACACGCCATTGGCCCCTCGGCCAGAACATGGCCCAGCTTCATTTTATGAAAGCTGACTGTTAAATCGGCAGTCAAAGGCCCCGCGTCCGCAAGAAAGCGACCGCTGTCCATGCACAGCCCCGATGGCGCATCAATTGCGACAATCCGTTTACACACAGAGAAGGCGCCTAACTCTGTGCTTAAGATCTGCGCTAAAGGTTTCTCCAGCGGTCGCGTCAGGCCCGTGCCAAAAAGCGCATCAATCGTCAAATCGCTTTGCGGAAAAGGATGAGGAATGTCGCCCAAGTGAAGCGGAGAGACATCGCCCATGCCCAACCAGCCATCATAGTTTTTGCGCGCATCGGGCGGCATTTGATCTGGGTGGCCGTAAAGCAGCACTTTAACGCCCCACCCCACGCCCTTCAATAAACGCGCAACAACAAACCCGTCACCGCCATTATTCCCAGGACCACAAAGCACCAAAGCCGTCCCGTCATGACGTCGCAACTCCGGCCACTTCTTGAAGATGGCATCGACAACGCCCTGCCCGGCACGCTCCATCAACTGCAAGGCTGAGACGACGCCTGAGTCGATTGAGTTACATTCAATCGCGCGCATTTGCGCAGAGGTTAAAAGGTCAACCATGGATTCCCCTTCGTTCGCCGCACATATTTTCGGCATATTGCCCAATTTTTAAGCACAGACCACTTTTTTATGCAGTCGCGGCATACCTCGACCACCCTATGCAATTGTCGTGCGGAAGGGAAAGTGGTCTCTCTGCATTTAACGCGCAAGTTACCAATGGGAGAAGCCAGATGAAGAAGATCGAGGCAATCATCAAACCGTTCAAATTGGACGAGGTGAAAGAAGCCCTTCAAGATATCGGCGTGCAGGGTCTCTCGGTGATCGAAGTCAAAGGCTTCGGTCGTCAAAAGGGCCATACAGAACTCTATCGTGGAGCAGAATATGTGGTCGATTTCCTGCCCAAGGTAAAGATCGAAGTCGTGCTGCCAGCAGACCAAGTTGACGAAGCCATTGCGGCGATCGTGGACGCGGCCAAAACCGACAAAATTGGTGACGGCAAGATTTTTGTTTCCCCCGTTGAACAAGCCATCCGAATTCGGACCGGCGAAACCGGTCTCGACGCCGTTTAATCGGCCTTACATTTTCGAACAAAAGGAAAAAGCAATGAGCACTCAAGACGTTCTCAAGCGGATCAAAGAAGAAGACATCGCCTATGTCGATATCCGCTTCACAGATGTACGCGGTAAGCTACAACATGTGACGGTCGATTGCGACCTGGTGGACGAAGACTTCCTTGAAGAAGGCTTTATGTTTGATGGATCTTCTATCGAAGGTTGGAAGTCGATCGAAGCATCAGACATGAAACTGATGGCTGACACTGACAGCGCCTATGTTGACCCCTTCTATGCGGAAAAAACATTGTGCCTGCATTGTTCGGTTGTGGAACCAGACACTGGCGAAGCCTACCCCCGCGATCCACGCGGCACCGCGCAAAAAGCCGAAGCTTACCTGAAAGCATCAGGCATTGGTGACGTGGCCTATATGGGTCCAGAAGCTGAGTTCTTCTTGTTTGATGATGTGCGTTACAGCGTGTCGATGAACAAGGTGTCTTATCAGGTTGATGCGGTTGACGCAGCTTGGAATACCGATACGGAGTATGAAATGGGCAACTCGGGCCATCGTCCGGGCATCAAGGGCGGTTACTTCCCTGTAAACCCAATTGATGATGCGCAAGACATTCGCGGTGAAATGCTGTCGACGATGAAGTCCTTGGGCATGAAAACCGACAAGCACCACCACGAAGTGGCATCCTGTCAGCACGAGCTGGGTTTGATCTTTGATACGCTCACCAAACAGGCCGATGAGCTTCAGAAGTATAAATACATCATCCACAATGTGGCGCATGCTTACGGCAAATCAGCGACTTTCATGCCAAAACCAATCGCTGGAGACAACGGTACTGGGATGCATGTTAACATGTCGATCTGGAAAGACGGCAAACCGCTGTTCGCAGGCGACAAATACGCTGACCTCAGCCAAGAAGCGCTGTATTTCATTGGTGGTATCCTGAAGCACGCGAAGACGCTGAATGCTTTCACAAACCCGGCAACGAACTCGTACAAGCGCTTGATCCCAGGCTTTGAGGCCCCCGTTCTGCGTGCCTACTCCGCGTCGAACCGTTCGGGTGCTGTGCGCATTCCTTGGACCGAAAGCCCCAAAGCCAAGCGCGTTGAGGCACGGTTCCCTGATCCCGCAGCCAACCCTTACCTGTGCTTTGCCGCCTTGCTGATGGCTGGTCTTGACGGCATCAAAAACAAAATCGATCCGGGCCCCGCTCAGGATAAAAATCTCTATGACCTGCCCGCCGAAGAGCTGCAGGACATCCCAACCGTTTGCTCATCTCTTCGCGAAGCGCTTGAGACGCTTGAGGCCGATCACGACTTCCTTCTGGCAGGTGACGTGTTCACCAAAGACCAGATCGACGGTTATTTGGCCCTGAAGTGGGAAGAGGTTTATGCCTATGAACACACACCCCACCCGATTGAATTCCAGCTTTACTACAGCTGCTAAATCCAGTTTGGGTTCATCATTAAAAGGGGCGCCTTCGGGTGCCCTTTTCTTTTGCCCATTTCTTTGTTAGGCACATTCAGACTTGCGAGCTATCATGCGATATTTCAACCAAGATCGAGACGCTCATGCCAAACGTCATTAAAAATAGCCTTGTCACCCTTGCATTTATTGTCACCACCGTAAGCCCTGCATTGTCAGCCCAATGCGGCAATTCCGCCGCTGGATTTGACGCGTGGAAAGCAGATTTTGCGACGGAGGCCAAACGCGCGGGTGTCAAAGGCAAAGGGCTCGCAGCATTGGCCGCGACATCTTACGCCCAAGCCACGATCAATGCAGACCGCAACCAAAAGAGCTTCAAATACGCTTTGGACAAATTCCTTCAAATTCGTGGCGCGGATACGATCATCGCCCAAGGCAAACGCCGCAAAGCAAAGAACCCAGCATTCTACAGGGCGCTTGAACAACAATACGGCGTGCCTGCTGGGGTGCTTTTAGCCATTCACGGCATGGAAACGGCCTTTGGTGGATTTATGGGAGATTCCAATGTGGTCTCTGCCATTGTGACCCTGACCTATGATTGCCGCAGATCAGATTTCTTCAAACCACATGCCATTGGTGCCTTAAAGCTTGTTGATCACGGCTCAATCACCCCGGCAACCAAAGGGGCAAAACATGGCGAGCTGGGGCATACGCAGTTTTTGCCAGGCAACGCACTGGAATTTGGTGTGGACGGGAATGGTGACGGCGTTGTGAACTTCTACGACCTTGCGGATGCCCTGGCCTCAACCGCCAATTACTTACGAAAACACGGGTGGAAACCGGGTAAAGGTTATCAACAAGGGCAAGCCAATTATCGAGTGCTCAAAGAGTGGAACGCCGCCACGGTCTATCAACAATCTCTTGCGCTAATGGGGGCCAAAATCGACGGGTAAGCTGGCTAATTTCGGTTAACTATTGTGATACCGACAAGGAAACCCGCCCCCAAATTATGCCGTTCTTGCCCCATTTCTTCCGTGCTTTGCGCAAAATCAACCCGCATCATGCTCCAAGACGACCACCAATGGACGTCAAAATGAAAAAAAAGAGAGCAGAGCAATGAGCAACATGACACATACAGAGCAGCGTTTGGCAGAGGTTTTTCGGAGTGGCGGACTGATGTCTCACATCGGATCTCGAATTGCCGACATTCGGCGACACAACAGCCTCCCACAGACCATCCGCCACTGGTCACCGGTCGATGGTTTTGTACCCATGACCTTGGGCAGCTAAAATCTTTCGTGCCTTACCGCATGACGCTAGGCACGAAACGCTTTCATCAACGCCCCGACGGCGCTGGCAGATTGATCTCAAGTTCAGCCAGCCGCGCCTCGGACAAAACATAGGTGTGGATCGAGAAAATCACCGCCCCTGAGCGTTCCAACCTTCGCATTCCCTGCCGCTCCACCCGCAGCCATTGCGGGCCACTTCCGGGCGCAAGGCGCACATCCTTTTCCAGCCGTGGCTGGTGCAGCTCAGGATCGCCGTAGGATAAGTAATTCCCCCGCCACATTGGTCGCGCGACCTGAATGCCATCAAACAACCGCTGCACACGCTTTGCAATTTCCTCTGTATAAACCTCGACCGGGACATGGATTCGCGTCATCGGTTGCATGAACTTTTCCGCCAATGTCCAACTTGAGGGAAAGCATAAAATCGCTCCGGTCAGTACATGCTCCGATCCGATTTTCTCCATAATCACAAGATCTTCTTGGACAATCGCGCCACAGGTCAAAAGCGGTTGATCATAGTCAATCTCAACCTTGCGCCCATCCGGACAGATCACTGATGTTGTGCTGACGTGATACCCCTGAGCATCCCTCACCTCTTCCAAAACACATTCCAAAAGCTCTTGTGCGGCAGGCATAGCCGCATCTGAAATCTGGTGAACCGCCTCTTTGCATGTCGCCATCAGATGCAAACGATGCGCCATCTGCGTGCCATATGCTTCATCTTGCAGCAACCACTCGCCAGGCAGCATCGGGTTTAGCCCGGGCAGGCGTTGGGTGCGATCCTCCTCCCAGGGCCGCAGAGGCAAATATCTTTGACAAATCTCGACCACTCCGGCCTCCATTATGGTTTTGTGCAGATTGATTGGCGAGGAAAGGAATGGCAAGAACAAGTCGGACATAACGGCCCCTCACGATCCCGTGCAATTTGGTGCCACCCCCTTGTGGCGGAACGAAACTCTGCCCATCGTTTGGACAGACACATGAAAAGGGATCGAGAATGCCAACCGAGCGTTTCACTTTTAAGGGCCATGGCGGCCATGACCTCGCAGCACGTCTTGATCTACCTCCGGGGCCGCATCTCGCCACGGCCCTGTTTGCCCATTGCTTTACTTGCGGCAAAGACATCGCGGCAGCGCGCCGGATTTCTGCCCGCTTGGCGGCCGTAGGGATTGCGGTGCTGCGCTTTGATTTCACGGGTCTGGGGCATTCGGGCGGCGAGTTTGAAAACACCCATTTTTCATCCAATGTCGAAGACATCGTGCTCGCAGCAGGTGCGCTCGAAGCGCGCGGCATGGCCCCAACCCTATTGATTGGCCACTCCCTCGGCGGCGCGGCGGTCCTAAAAGCGGCTCCTGAGTTGCCCAAAACCATCGGCGTGGTGACCATTGGGGCGCCTTCCGATCCTGCAAATGTCCTTGCACAATTCACACATGCATTACCCGAAATTGCCGAGAGCGGACGCGCAAATGTCAATTTGGGCGGACGGCCTTTCACCCTCGGGCGCAGTTTTGTTGAGGATGTTCAAGACAACGCATTAGAAACCGCAATCCACACACTAAACGCCGCCCTTTTGGTGCTTCACGCTCCGCGCGATGAAGTGGTCAGCATCGAGCATGCCTCGCGTATTTTCATCGCAGCTAAACATCCAAAAAGCTTTGTGACGCTTGATGATGCCGACCATTTAATCACACGCCCGGAAGATGCGGAATATGTGGCGGATGTCATTTCGGCATGGGCTGCGCGCTATCTTGACCTTTCGCCACCCGCCCCGCCTCCTGGCGCGCCAGAAGGCATCGTGCGCGTTACAGAAGCTGACCCCAACGGGTTTCTACAAGATGTCCAGTCCGGCCCATTTCACCATACCCAAGCGGACGAACCCCTGGCCTATGGCGGCACCAATAAGGGGATGTCACCCTATGGGTTCCTCTCAGCCGGGCTCGGCGCCTGTACCTCCATGACGATCCGCATGTATGCCCGGCGCAAAGGCTGGCCGCTGACCCATGTGCGCGTGGATGTGAGCCACAATAAAGTCCATGCGCAAGACGCGGAGACCGGCACACGGGCCAAAATCGATAAGTTTCGCCGCGAAGTACATTTGAATGGGCCGTTAAACACCGAACAACGCGACCGTCTTTTGGAGATCGCGGACCGTTGCCCTGTGCATCGCACTTTGGAAGCAACAAGCGCCGTGGAAACCATTTTGGTGGACAATTAGGCGGGCTTTCACTGGTCTCTTCTGAAGATAAATCAGGGAATTTCCGTCAGTTTCACTCTCACAGGGTGTTTTACCTTGACCTACGCGTCCTGCCTGTCGAAAACCGCCCTATGAGCACAGGTAGACTTACAATTGATTTAGACGCAGTGGCCGCCAACTGGCGGACCCTTGATGCGAAAACAGCCAGCGACGTTCAAACCGCCGCCGTGGTCAAGGCAGATGCCTATGGATTAGGTGTGGCCAAAGTGGGTCGCGCACTGGCTGCTGCCGGCGCACGGCGCTTTTTTGTAGCGGTCGCTGAAGAAGGGGCAGCCCTACGTCAAGCATTAGGGCCGGGGCCGGAGATAAGTGTGTTTTCCGGGCATATGTCGGGCGACACCGACATGATCCACGATCTGGGTTTGGTACCGATGCTGAACTCTGTTGAACAGATGACCCGCCATTTCGAAGCTTTGCCGGGCCACCCTTTTGGCATTCAACTCGACACAGGCATGAACCGCCTGGGTATGGAACCCGGCGAATGGTCAGCGCTGCGCGAGCTTTGTGTGGCGCAAGGCCCCCGGTTGATCATGAGCCACCTTGCCTGCGCGGACGAGCCTGATCACGCAATGAACCAACAACAACTATCGGCATTTTTGGAAATGACCGCCGAAATCGAAGCGCCGCGCAGCCTGTCTGCCACCGGGGGGATCTTGCTGGGGTCCGACTATCACTTTGACCTCACGCGGCCTGGAGTTGGTCTTTATGGCGGTCTTCCCTTTGAAGAGGCGCGACCCGTCGTGGAACTGAACCTTCCAGTGGTCCAAATTCGCACCCTCGCGGTCGGTGAAACCGTTGGGTATGCCAATTCTTGGGTTGCTGAGCGTCCATCGCGTATTGCCACGGTTTCGGGCGGCTATGCTGATGGTCTTAGCCGACAGGCATCAAACAAGGCTGTGATGTTTTACGAAGATACGCCCTGCCCCATCGTTGGCCGCATCTCTATGGATTTGATTTGTGCCGATATCACGCATATCCGCGAGACCCCCAAAAGCCTGACGATGCTTGGCAGACACCAGAATGTCGATGATCTGGCCAATGTCTCAAAGACCATCGGATACGAGGTTCTGACCCAGCTAGGCACTAGATACGCAAGGTATTACGCACGAGGACGCGAGGAATGATGCTGACTTATCCATTGGCGGCCTTAGGCCGGACCATGCTTGGCTTTTTGGCTGTGCTTGGTCGCATTGCCATTTTTGGTGGGCAATCCCTCAGTCATATTGTGCGCCCGCCGTTTTACCCCCGCGAATTCCTATCCGCATTGATCAATATCGGCTATTTCAGCCTGCCCGTGGTGGGATTAACGGCCATCTTCACCGGCGGCGCACTTGCGCTCCAGATTTATTCGGGCGGGCAACGGTTTTCGGCCGAAGCCGTTGTGCCGCAAATTGTCGCCATCGGCATGGTGCGCGAACTTGGGCCAGTCTTGGTGGGGCTGATGATTGCCGCACGGGTGACCTCCTCAATCGCTGCTGAAATTGCGACCATGAAGGTCACCGAACAAATCGACGCCTTGGTCACACTGTCAACCCACCCTATGAAATACCTGACTGCGCCGCGCGTTCTGGCCGCAATATTGGTGGTCCCGGCCCTTGTAGGACTTGGTGATATCATCGGGATCATGGGCGGCTACATCGTGGGCACCAAGCAACTTGGCTTTGCGCCCGGCGCGTACATCTCGAACACATGGAACTTTCTTGAAACCGCCGACATCATATCGTCTTTGGTCAAAGGGGCTGTATTTGGGTTGATCGCCGCCGTCATGGGCTGCTACCACGGCATGCATTCCGGTCGTGGCGCACAAGGGGTGGGTCGGGCCACAAAAACATCAGTTGAGGCCGCGGCCATTATGATCCTCGCTGCCAACTTCCTTCTCACAAGTCTGTTTTTTGCATCATGATCCAGCTTTCAAACCTTCACAAAGGCTTTGGCCCCAAAAAAGTTCTGGATGGGGTGAACCTGACCATCGGGCGTGGCGAAAGCATGGTCATTATCGGCGGATCCGGCACCGGGAAATCCGTGCTGCTGAAATGCGTTCTCGGCCTTATGATCCAAGACAGTGGAATAATCACGCTTGATGGCCAAGACACATCAACCGTCGAACGCGATGCATTTTTGGCCCGATTTGGCATGCTATTCCAAGGTGGCGCGCTTTTTGACAGCCTTCCGGTCTGGCAAAATGTTGCCTTTCGTTTGTTGCGTGGATCGCTTGCGCGCCCAAAAAGAGAAGCCCGCGAAATTGCCATTGAAAAGCTACGTCGGGTTGGTCTGAAACCGGATGTCGCAGACCTGTTTCCATCAGAATTGTCGGGTGGCATGCAAAAGCGCGTGGGGCTTGCCCGTGCCACCGCAGCAGAGCCTGAGATCATCTTTTTTGATGAACCAACCACCGGGCTTGACCCGATTATGTCAGGCGTGATCAACGATTTGATCCGCGAGATTGTTGAAGAAATGGGCGCAACCGCGATGACGATCACCCATGACATGAGTTCGGTTCGAGTGATTGCGGACAAGGTTGCGATGCTGCATGCGGGACGCATTCAATGGACCGGCCCGGTTGAGAACATGGACAATTCGGGCGACCCTTATGTTTCACAATTTATCAGCGGTTCGGCAGATGGCCCAATTGAATCGGTTAGGTAACTTCTGAAGCTTAGAAATATGACCACTCAGTTGTCCGCCTGCTCTCGCCACACGTAAGGCGCTCAAACCGGCCCAAAAGCATAAACTGCATTTGTCGGAAGAACGCGTGTTGAAACCACAGGCACACTGCCCCATATCCAAGCGCATGACATATTTGCGATATTTAAATCTTGGCCTTTTAATTGGCTTTCCCATCGCTTGGTTTGCGCCTCTGCTGCGGGCAGGTATTAACCTTCCCTTTTTTGGGCAATCCGAAATCAGCGTCATCTCGGGGCTTCAAACGCTTTGGGAAACAGATGTATTTCTAGCATTGCTCATCACCTTCTTTGCCATTTTTGCCCCCCTTATGAAAACACTTGGGCTTGCTTTGATCCAATTTGGTCAGATGCGCCGAAAAATGCTGCCCCTGTTTAATCTGATGGGCAAATTGGCCATGGCGGATATCTTCCTGATTGCCCTCTATGTCGTGGTGGTCAAAGGCGTGGGCGTTGCGAAAGTCGAGGTTGCTTGGGGGCTTTATCTTTTCACAGGCTGTATCTTAATTTCTTTGGGCATCAGCATGTTGACGAAAAAACGCAGTTCTCCGCTAATACCAGCCATAAGCTGAATTCTGTTCGAATTACCGCGAACCGCCCCTTGCGTGGCGGGCTTGGCTCGGGCAAAACCTGTGCATGGCAAAAAACCAAACGTCTTACAGCTGCAATTCATGTGGCGCCACCTTCACCAAATGGTCTGGCCGCTGCGATGGTTGCGGCGAATGGAACTCGATTGTCGAAGACAAACCCCTGTCATCGGGACCAGCCTCTAAATCGCTCGGCGCAAGCCGGGGCAAAGGACTGACCCTGACGGATTTATCGACAGAAGAGGCCCCGCCGCAGCGGACAATCTGTGGCATGTCCGAGCTTGACCGCGTGTTAGGTGGCGGCTTGGTCCCCGGATCGGCGATACTCGTAGGTGGGGATCCGGGCATCGGCAAGTCGACTTTATTACTTCAGGCGGCCGCCAGATTTTCCAAAGCCGGGCTTGATACAATCTATATCTCAGGTGAGGAGGCCGCCGCTCAGGTGCGGATGCGCGCCCAGCGGCTCGGGCTAACCGATGCCCCCGTACGGCTCGCCGCTGACACCAATCTGCGCAATATCCTGACGACACTTGATGCCGAACGTCCGCAACTCGCAATCATCGATTCGATCCAAACCATGTGGGCCGACAATGTCGATAGCGCACCAGGATCGGTCAGTCAGGTGCGTGCCGCCGCACACGAGCTGACAACATTTGCGAAAACCCGTGGAATTTCTGTGATCCTGGTTGGCCATGTCACCAAAGACGGCCAAATTGCCGGCCCCCGCGTGGTCGAGCATATGGTCGACACCGTGCTTTATTTTGAGGGCGAACGCGGCCATCAGTTCCGAATTCTGCGCGCTGTGAAAAACCGATTTGGACCTGCTGACGAGATCGGGGTTTTTGAGATGACCGGCGGTGGCCTGTCCGAAGTCCTCAACCCCTCTGCCCTTTTCCTGTCTGACCGCGAAGAACCCGCGCCCGGCAGCGTAGTTTTTGCCGGAATTGAAGGCACACGCCCAGTTTTGGTCGAGTTTCAGGCCCTCGTCGC
>DDMF01000033.1:14790-18769 GCA_002340515.1 Rhodobacteraceae bacterium UBA2553
GCGCCCCCTCGCCCCATTCGCAACCACGACGGTCTGTATTGGGCTGGGACGGTGGGCGCCTTGCTATGATTTTGGCTGTTCTCGAAGCCCGGTGTGGCATCCCGTTTGCGGGCCTTGATGTCTATCTAAATGTTGCCGGTGGAATGAAAATTTCTGACCCCGCCGCCGACCTTGCTGTGGCAGCGGCGCTACTGTCTGCACGCGAGGATGCTTCGATCCCCAAGGACACTGTGGTTTTTGGGGAAATTAGTCTATCAGGGGCACTGCGTCCGGTTGGGCAAACAGAAAACCGGTTGAAAGAAGCGCAAAAACTTGGTTTCACCTCTGTCATCGCGCCCGCGCGCAGCAAGATGGGGTCTGATCCGGGATTAAGCGTACAGAAAATGACGGACCTCGCTGGGTTCGTTGGAGAGATATTCGGGGCAGGCTAGCCCCACTAAAATTTGGCGAAAGGTCGGAGAGACAGATGGAAGCCTTTACACTTGTCGACGGAATTGTTGCCGCGGTCATTTTGGTCTCGGCAATTTTGGCCTATTCGCGCGGGTTTGTCCGCGAAGGCATGTCGATTATTGGTTGGGTTGCTGCGGCAATTCTGGCCTATATGTTTGCCCCGAAAGCGGTGCCATTGATCAAAGAGATCCCGGTTTTACGTGATTTCATCGCGGACAGCTGTGAATTGTCGATGATTGCGGCCTTTGCCGGCGTCTTTGCCCTTGCACTGGTGGTGGTGTCAGTGTTCACCCCTCTCTTCTCATCGGCCATCCAACGGTCGGCTTTGGGCGGATTGGATCAGGCGCTTGGGTTTGTCTTTGGGGTCTTGCGCGGCCTGCTGCTCGTCGCGGTTGCGCTTGTCGTTTATGACCGCGTCGTGACCACAGACACCCTTCCGATGGTTGATAACTCGCGCACGGCAAAAATCTTTGCCCGTACCCAAGACCGGATCAATGAACAAATCCCCGAGGATGCCCCGGGCTGGATTGTTGGCCGATATGAAGCGTTGGTGGGCAGCTGCACCGCAAACGCGGAATAAACCTTGTTAACAAAACGCGCCGAACATTGTTCATGTTGGCGCGTTTTTTCATGCACCACACAGCCACCATCAAAAATCACCCCCTGAAATGTGATAGTTTGATGACAGCAGCGCTTCCTTTGACTATGAGGAGGCCAACGCCACGGAATCGGAACGCTCGCCCATGACCACCTCCTCCGCCGCCCAATCTTCGACCTATTACGCGCATCCATTGGATGATGATAAATTGAAGGAGGAATGTGGGGTCTTTGGCGTCATTGGTCTGGCAGATGCCTCGAACTTTGTGGCGCTCGGCCTGCATGCCCTTCAACATCGTGGTCAAGAAGCCGGTGGCATTGTGTGCCACGACCCCGAACATGGCTTTAACTCGGCTCGCCGCTTTGGCTATGTCCGTGACAATTTCACCAAAGCCAGCGTGATGAAACATCTGCCCGGTCCAATCGCGATCGGCCATGTGCGCTATTCCACCGCCGGATCAAAAGGTGCTGTAATCCGTGACGTTCAACCGTTTTTCGGCGAGTTTTCCATGGGTGGGGCGGCAATTGCCCATAATGGCAATATCACCAATGCGGTCGCCCTGCGCAAAGAGCTGATCGAGCGCGGTTCCATCTTTCAATCCTCATCCGACAGCGAGTGCATCATTCACCTGATGGCACGCAGCTTGCAGCGCAACATCCCAGAGCGGATGGAAGATGCGCTGCGCCGGGTTGAGGGAGCGTTTTCTGTGGTCGCCATGACCCGGACCAAACTGATGGGGGTGCGTGACCCACATGGCGTGCGTCCGCTGGTTTTGGGCCGCTTGGGCGAAGGCTGGGTTCTCAGTTCAGAAAGCTGTGCGTTGGACATTATTGGCGCCGAATTGGTGCGCGAAATTGAGCCCGGCGAAATGGTTGTCATCTCGGACGGTAAGGTCGACAGCAGCTTTCCATTCCGCCCACAACCCTCCAAGTTCTGCATCTTTGAACACGTCTATTTCTCGCGTCCCGACAGCATCATTGGCGGCAAATCAGTCTATGAAACGCGTCGTCAAATCGGCGTGGAACTGGCCCGTGAAAATCCCGTGGACGCCGATCTGGTTTGCCCGGTTCCCGACAGCGGCACGCCAGCGGCCATTGGTTATAGCCAAGAAAGCGGCATTCCCTATGCGATGGGCATTATCCGCAATCAATATATGGGCCGAACCTTCATTGAGCCGACAGAATCCATCCGCAATATGGGGGTGCGCCTGAAGCTGAACGTGAACCGTGCGCTGATCAAAGGCAAACGTGTGATCTTGGTGGATGATAGTGTTGTGCGCGGAACAACCACCCGAAAAATCAAGGATATGTTCTTGGATGCCGGTGCCGCCGAGGTGCATTTTCGCATCGCGTCCCCACCCACCGCATGGCCATGTTTTTATGGCGTCGACACGCCAGAGCGCGAAAAGCTTCTGGCCGCAACCATGACCGAAGATGAAATGCGCGAGCACCTTAAGGTCGACAGCCTGAAATTCATCTCGCTCGACGGGCTGTACCGCGCCGTCGGTCAAGGTGAAGGTCGCAAGAACGAGTGTCCGCAATATTGTGACGCATGTTTCTCGGGCGAGTATCCGGTCACGCCATCAGACAAGATTGAACAAGGGTTTAAAATGGCAGCGGCCGAGTAAACCTGTCGCAGGTAAGCGTATTCGTCTTGCACTATCCGCCCTTGGATGAAAGATCCACCTCATGAGTGAAACTAAAAAAATTGCCCTCGTAACCGGTGCATCTCGTGGCCTTGGGGCCGCTTTGGCGCTGGAGCTGTCAAAAACCCATCATGTGATGGCTGTAGCTCGCACAACTGGCGCATTAGAAGAGTTGGATGACAAAATCCAGGCAATCGGCGGCAGCGCAACCCTTGCCCCTATGGACATCACCGACAAGGGCGCAATGGCGCATCTGTGCCGTTCGATCCATGACCGTTGGGGCGGCGTGGATATTTGGGCTCATACCGCGATCTATGGCCCGGCCATGATGCCCACCCCGGATC
Source organism: Rhodobacteraceae bacterium UBA2553 (assembly GCA_002340515.1). Classification (GTDB taxonomy): domain Bacteria; phylum Pseudomonadota; class Alphaproteobacteria; order Rhodobacterales; family Rhodobacteraceae; genus Aliiroseovarius. Next base: position 17,828 of record DDMF01000033.1, read on the forward strand.
TTGACGACAAAGGTTGGAAACGCGCGATGGATTTGAATGTCGAAGCCACGCGCAACCTTATTTTCATGCTCAACCCGCTTTTGTCCGACAAGAGTACAGCAATGTTTTTCCATGACGACCATGCTGGTGAAAAATACTTCGCAGGGTATGGCGCGACCAAAGCGGCACAAATGGCATTGGTGGGATCCTGGGCGGCGGAAACCACCAAACTCGGCCCCAACGTTGTCATCACCACTCCAAAACCACTTGCCACTTCGATGCGCACACGGTTTTTCCCGGGCGAGGATCGGTCGGTTTTGGCCCGCGTCGAAGATGAAGCGCCGCGACTTTTGAAAGAGGCCGGCCTGCGTTAAGCACAAGCACTGGCCGCCCATCACTATATCCAGACGCGCATTGGCAGTCGCCTCTATTCACGGCAACATGCCCCCATTTTTGGGACATCGGTCAGAACGGGGGCCCGCCGGGGTGCCACCACACATTTAGCCAAGAATTAGAAACCATTTGCCGCTCCATTCCACCTGCCCTATTGAGGAGAGGAGCACTGATTTCATTGGGCAATAGGCGGGACCATACATGCGCATCCTCATCACAAATGACGACGGCATCAATGCTCCTGGCTTAAAGGTCGCAGAGCAGATCGCCGCAGATATTGCTGGCCCGGATGGCGAGGTTTGGACTGTTGCGCCCGCCTTTGAGCAATCCGGTGTTGGCCACTGCATTTCCTACACGCACCCATTTATGGTGGCACAGCATGCCCCACGCAGATTTGCCGCTGAAGGCAGCCCAGCTGACTGTGTTTTGGCCGCATTACACCACGTTCTCCCAGCGCGTCCCGACCTTGTAATATCTGGGGTGAACCGGGGCAATAACTCCGCCGAAAATGCTTTGTATTCAGGCACCTTAGGCGCTGCGATGGAGGCTGCGTTACAAGGTCTTCCCGCC
>DDMF01000033.1:18779-30211 GCA_002340515.1 Rhodobacteraceae bacterium UBA2553
CCGCCATCGCCCTGTCTCAATACATGGGCAAAGGCACAGCTGATTTGGACAGTGTATTTGACGCCTCGATCGGGCATGGCACAGACATCGTCCAGACGCTTTTGCAAAGCGCGCCCTGGGACAAAGCTGAAAACTATCAGATCTTTTACAACGTGAATTTTCCGCCCGTTGCGGCCGAACTGGTCAAAGGGGTGCGTGCCTGCCCTCAAGGTTGGCGACATGATGCCACCTTCTCAGCGGTCCCACACCAAAGCCCATCTGGTCGTCAGTTTCTGTGGATCAAAGGCGGCCCACAAGCCACCCCATCCGATCCTGGGATGGACGTGACCCACAACCTAGATGGATATGTGTCTGTGACGCCAATGCGTGCGGATCTGACCGCGCATGACCATCTGCAACAGGTTAAGGACCTCTTTTCATGACCGAGTCGGACACCTCAGATGCAGAACGGAAAATGCAATTTCTCTTTGCCCTGCGTTCCAAGGGTGTGACAGATCAACGGGTCCTTACCGCGATGGAAGAAATTGATCGTGGCCCTTTTGTACGCGGCATTTTTACCGGGCGCGCTTACGAAGACATGCCCTTGCCGATTGCCTGCGGACAAACCATTTCGCAACCCTCTGTTGTTGGGCTGATGACACAGGCAGCCCAAATCACACCGCGCGACAAGGTGCTCGAAATCGGAACTGGATCTGGGTATCAAGCAGCAATCCTCTCACGCCTTGCACGGCGGGTATACACCATCGATCGTCACCGCCGATTGGTCCGCGAAGCGCGCCAAATTTTTGAGGCCATGGATTTGCATAATATCACCCCCATCACGGGTGACGGATCGCGCGGATTGCCCGACCAAGCCCCCTTTGATCGCATCATTGTCACCGCAGCCGCTGAAGATCCCCCCGGCCCCCTCTTGGCCCAGCTCGCCATTGGCGGTATTATGATTGTACCAGTGGGGCAATCGGACGCCGTACAAAGCCTGATCAAGGTCACGCGCCACGAAGACAGGATCGAGTATGACGAGCTCCTGCCCGTGCGTTTTGTTCCACTGCTGGAAGGGTTAGGACAAGAATAACGCTGAGAAAATCGGCCAATGGCAACGCCCCAAGGGCAACGGAAAGATCCCAAAGAGGATCACCAAGCAATGCCCGAGCAGGGCAAAAACAGTTGGCCCGGCCGACTTACGACTTGAGGAACACGAGCAATGCAACTGATTTCCACGACATTTCTACGTGGCGCCCCTATTTTGGCCACGCTGACCGTCCTTGGCGCCTGTTCGGACGGGTTTGATTTGGATCTGCGTCGATTTGCTGATGGCGGCTTGTCCACCACGCAGGCGGCTCAAAACGCCCAAACCGCCAATCGCCCGAGCCCTGACACTCGCGGCATCATCTCCTATCCCAGCTATCAAGTTGCGCTTGCAAAGCGCGGGGATACTGTGGCCCAAGTGGCTGAACGTATTGGTGTCCCGGCGGGAGAATTGGCCCGCTATAATGGCGTCGCTGTCGACAGTGTGCTGCGACAAGACGAGCTTTTGGCCTTGCCACGACGCGTTCAGGAACCGGCAACCGGCGTAATTCAGCCGAGCGATACCATCGACATTCAAACCCTCGCGGGGGACGCAATCGATCGCGCGCCCATAGCCGTCACACCAACAACCAAACCAACAAGCAAACAATCTGGATCAGAGCCGCTTCGCCACCGGGTCGAACGCGGCGAAACGGCATATTCCGTTGCGCGTCTTTACGGTGTGTCTGTGAGATCACTGGCAGAATGGAACGGGTTAGGCGCAAGTTTGACTGTCCGAGAAGGGCAACATCTGCTGATCCCGGTAAAGCTGGAAACTCCAAGCCACAGCACGGCCATAGGCCAACCCGGCGAAGGCAGCAGCATACCAACACCCCCTTCGGCTGCTCAACCCTTGCCCGATGAACAGGCCGTGCCCAGCAAGCCCGCTTTGAACCCCGCCTCTCCTGCGCTGGAAGCCACACGAACGGCGGCCTCTGCCGCTAAAATGTCCCTGCCCGTTGCCGGCAAAGTCACCAGCCTTTTTGACGCAGATAAGGCAGGCTATATCTTGATTTCAGCCAAACCGGGGACCGCCGTGAAAGCGGCTGCAAGCGGGACAGTTCGACTTGTGTCAAAAGACGTCGAAGGCGAACAGATTGTGGTCATTGATCATGGCAACAACACCCAGACGGCGTATAGCTTTGTTGAAGGTATCAATGTTGCAAAGGGGCAAAAGGTGAAACGCGGTGAGCAGATCGCAAAAGCCACGAAGAACCAATATAATGCCATTCAGTTCTTAGTATTCAAAGGGACTGATCCGGTAGATCCGATGCCTTACCTAAACTAAAGCATTTGCGGTTTTCATGGAAGCATCGGTGATTGCTTTTCGCGTTTGAGCGCAGCAAACAGGCAATACGTTGTTCACCGGAAACGTAAAAATTACCTGTTTTATTTGGACAGACATATTAGAAAAGGCCACCCACGCGGGTGGCCTTTTCTACTTGGGCTTAGCCATATGGGCTGCTTAACCGTCTGCCCGCCCTTTCCCAAGGTGCTTACGCAGGCGGGATGGCGTAGATTTCTTACGGTTCTTATAGGGGTTCTTGTCCCCTTGATCCCGCATGGTCAAACGGATTGGTGTACCCGGCATGTCAAAATCTTCGCGCAGCCCATTTACCAAATACCGAGAATAACTCTCTGGCAGCTTATCGGGATGCGAACACATAACCACAAATCCCGGCGGGCGGGCCTTCACTTGTGTCATATAGCGAAGTTTAATTCGCCGACCGCCCGGTGCGGGGGGCGGATGTGCAGCAATCATTTCCGCCAACCAACCGTTCAGTTGGGCCGTTTTAATACGTCGGTTCCAAATCTCATGCGCACGCATAACCGCCGCTTGCAGGCGGTCCAGCCCTTTGCCGGTTTTGGCCGAGATCGTGACCAGCGGCGCGCCACGCAATTGCGGCAACAACCGTTCGAACGACTCTCGCAACACTTTCAGTTTGGCTTGCTTTTCGGGTTCCGCGTCCCATTTATTCACGGCGATAACCACCGCTCGCCCTTCGCGCTCCGCCAAATCAGCGATGCGCAAATCTTGCTGTTCAAACGGAATCTCAGCATCCAATAGCACCACAACAACTTCGGCAAACTTCACCGCACGCAGCCCGTCAGAAACCGAAAGCTTTTCTATTTTTTCCTGTACTTTCGCACGCTTACGCATTCCGGCAGTGTCAAAAATTCGGGTTGGAACACCATCCCACTCAAATCGAAGCGAAATGGAATCACGCGTGATCCCAGCTTCCGGTCCGGTGAGCAAACGCTCTTCGCCAATCAATTTGTTAATCAGCGTAGATTTCCCAGCGTTCGGACGACCAATAACGGCCACCTGCAATGGCTTTTCATTCGTCGGGACCCGCGTTGCATCCACATCATCTTCTGAGATATCGACATCAATCTCAGGATTTGTTTCCGCAGCCCGCTCTGCAAATTCTTTTTCAATGGGCAAAAGAGCATCGTAAAGCTCGCCCATACCTTCGCCATGTTCACCAGACATGCGAATTGGCTCGCCAAGCCCCAGTGAAAAGGCTTCTAGATAGCCGCCCTCGCCTGCTTTTCCCTCAGCCTTGTTCGCAGCCAGAATCACATGCGCATTTTTGCGTCGTAGAATATCGGCAAACACCTCATCTGCGGGCAAAAGACCATCGCGGGCGTCAACAATGAATAAGCAGGCATCCGCCATTTCAACCGCACGTTCCGTCAAGCGGCGCATTCGCCCCTGAAGGCTTTCATCGGTCGCTTCTTCGAGCCCTGCGGTATCAATTACCGTAAAGCGCAGATCCATCAGGCGGGCCTCACCTTCGCGCAGGTCGCGTGTCACGCCCGGCTGGTCATCCACCAACGCAAGGCGCTTGCCAACCAAGCGGTTAAACAGGGTTGATTTGCCCACATTTGGGCGGCCCACAATGGCGAGGGTAAAGCTCATTTTTGACTCCGGGTCACATCAAGCGCCCCGCATACACGGTTTTTAACTCAGCGCAAAGCCAGAAGTTTCCCGTCACGCGAAACCACATAAGCAACACCGCCGACGACGGCCGGGCGGGTCGCCGCCCCACCGGGCAAAGCGACATTGGCCACAAGGCTTCCATCCTTGGGATCGAATCCGCGCATCACACCGTCTGACGACGCCACCCAAAGTTTTCCACCGGCCAAAACCGGGCCAAAATTTGCGTAAATCGCTTTGCGTCTCTTGGCTTTCTCTTTGGTGTAATAAGGCAGATCAACGCCCCAAATGCGCGCGCCTGTTTCAGCATCCAGCCGGATAAGCTGTGCCTCATCCGAGATCAGAAAGACAGAACCACCAGACACCCAAACCGGGCCTGTGGTCCCCTCAGAAGCGGTCCAGAGCCGGTCACCTGACATCGAAAGCGCCATGGTCCGGCCGACTGGATTGCCGGTGTAAATCACATCATTCCTGATGACAGGTTCGCCGGTAATATCTGTCACCAGCGAATAGGCGCGCCCCGCCCGTTCGCCCGAAACCAGGGTCGACCACGTGCGCACACCACCTTTGGGCAGGGCTGCAACAATCTCACCTGATGCAAAGGGAAGCACAACCAACCGATCCGTCACAGCGGGGCTAGACACGCCAACAATGCCATCTTGGCTCGGAGTGCCTGACAGCCGCCACTTCGCCTTGCCAGATGATGTATCGACCGCCCATGCGGTATTGTCTTTGCTGGCCACATAAACCAATCCGCCTTTAACTGCAGGCGCGCCGGATGCGGGTGCTTCGAGCTCTTGCTGCCAAAGGGTTTTGCCAGTCGCTGTATCCAAAGCCGTCAACAAACCAAAGCCTGACGTGACAAAAACCTGGCTGCCAACGACGGCCAAACCGCCCCCCGAAGCATCGTCGGATTTATCTGCGGGCGGCGTAAGATCACGCGTCCAAAGAGTCTGCCCTGAAGTCGACGTTGCAACCACCTGTGCGCGGCTATCAAGGGTAAAGATACGTCCCTCGGCGACAACTGGCTCGGCTGTGATACGGTGCTTGCGATCATTGCCCTGGCCGATATCCGCACTCCAAATCAGCTGTGGGGTAGCGGACAAAGCCGGGTGTTGCACCTGGTGGGTGACGCTTCCGCCGAGGTGAGACCAAGACGCGTGGTTCACTTGCTTGGGCAACGAAATGGGCTGGGCCACATTTGCTGCGGCTTCTTCAGCAGAAAGTGCCTGCACATCTTCCCCAGCGGTTTGTGGGTTCACACTGCGCAGTGTTTCGCGTTTGCCAGGCAAGATATACTCGGGCGTTGAACAAGCCGCCAACAGACCCACTGTCACCAAAATACTGGCGCTATTTTTCAGCTTCAATTTATTTCCCCCGAACACCTGTCGAATTCCTCGCATCAGCATATCTGTGGTGCCTAATAATTAAGACGCCGCAAGCGCCCCACCAAGGGCCACAATCAACTGAGATGCACGTTGACGCAAGGCCCGCGATGCTTCCTCATCCAGCAAAAGAGCCTGAAGGCGAGAAATTGCCGCTGCTTTGTCGCCATTTGTTAACTCTACCAATGCCATTTGCTCTTCTGCCAACACACGAAATGGTGCGCCCGCCTGCAAAAGCGGCGCCAAACGGGCGGTTGCATCCTCTGCTGACAAGCCACCATCGGCCTGCATCACCAGTTTCAACGCAGCCAAATCGCGATACATCTTTGGTAAATTCGCATCATCGGACATCTCAGCCAATTGCTCTGCGGCAACCTTGCCATCTTCGTCGGCCTGTAACAGCGTAACAACCGCACGGGCATCACCAGAGATCGACAGTTCCGCCAAGGCCGCCTTGCGCGCAGCCGCATCTTCCAGTTCCTCGGTCGCCAAAATGGCATCCCCCAAAGCCTCAGCCTTGGCCTGCGCCTGCGCCTTGGACCATTCGTTATAGGCCGCGCCGCCCACCAGCAGAACAACCAATGTCACCGCGATCCAGCCATATTTGCGCATCAAGGCAAAAAGCTTATCGCGCCGGACTTCTTCGGTCACTTCATCAATGAAATTTTCTGGGTTGCTCACAGTGATGACTTTCTTGTTGATCTCGTCCCCTTTTGCCCCAAAGAACCACGAATGCCAAGAGCATGAAGAATATCTGCTGCAATCACCCTTCGCTCACATGTGAACTATTTTTACATTACGCCTTGTTCCCGCCTTAGACAGCACTTATCTTTTTGTCAAAATTCATATTCTGCCTGATAGAAAAACCAACAGGATCTCTCATGCGCCTTTTTCCTATTCTGACCGCCATCATCGTGGTCTTCGGCCTTTACGTTGCAATTTTTCAGCGTGGCTGGCTGATTGATGCCTCAAATATTCCAACGGATGCGACCGCAGTTGACAGCGCACAAGCCGCCACAGACAGCGACAAAACAACTGAAGGCGAGGTCAGGGTCTCGGTCATCGCAATCGCCTCTACATCGCGCGACATCGAAAGTGCGGTTGTGGTACGCGGGCGCACCGAAGCCTCGCGCCGTGTTGTTGTGCGTGCTGAAACCTCTGGTCAGGTCATCTCTGAGCCGCTGCAAAAAGGACAACGCGTTGCGGCCCGCGACCTGCTTTNNTTTGCCGGCTTGATCCCGGCACACGGGCGGCCAACCTCTCGAAAGCGGCCGCAAACCTTGATGTCGCACGCGCCCGCGCGCCTGAAGCGGATGCACGCGTTTCTGAAGCACGGGCACGACTTGACGAAGCCATGATCAACCTCAACGCCGCTGACAAATTGTCCGAAGGTGGTTTTGCGTCGGACACCCGCGTTGCCAACGCCCGCGCAACCGTTGAAGCTGCTCGCGCAAGTGTAGTGGCACAACAATCCGGGTCATCCAGTTCCTCGGCCTCAATTCAAGCCGCCGAAGCCGCTGTGGCCGCCGCGCAACGCGAACTTGAAAACACAGAAATCACCGCCCCCTTTGAAGGCATTCTTGAAACCGACACCGCCGAACTGGGCTCGCTTTTGCAGCCCGGTGCCGATTGCGCCAGCATCATTCAGTTGAACCCGATCACGCTTGTTGGGTTTTTGCCAGAAATCATGGTGGACCTTGTCGCCCTCGGCAGCACAGCCAAGGCACGATTGACAACCGGTGACAGCATTTCCGGGGTGGTGACATATGTCGCGGACAGTTCAGACCCAAACACACGCACCTTCCGCGTGGAAATCGAGGCTGACAACAGCACCGCAACCTTGCGAGAGGGCCGTACCGTAGAGATCGCCATCGCCGCCGATGGGCGCAAAGCACATCTTTTGCCGCAAAGCGCGCTGACCTTGGATGATGGCGGGCAATTGGGTGCGCGCATCGTTCTTGACGGAGATCGTGCAGGCTTTGCCCCCGTACACATGGTGCGCGACACAAAAGATGGGGTCTGGGTCACAGGGTTAGAAGATGAGGCCAAGGTTATCATTGTAGGACACCATTATGTCACCGATGGTGTCGCCCTTGATGTTACATTGCAGGAACCGGGCGCATGATCGGCATCGTAGACTGGGCCGCAGAACGGGCCCGAATGGTCATCGCCTTTGTGCTTTTGTCGATCGCGGCAGGGGTTCTGGCCTATGTGAACCTTCCCAAAGAAGGTGAGCCGGACATTGAAATCCCGGCCTTATTTGTTTCGGTCCCCTTCCCCGGCATTTCGGCAGCTGACAGCGAGCGCCTGTTGGTGCGCACGATGGAAAACGAGCTGGCGGATATTGATGGCCTAAAAACCATGAGCGGCACCGCAGCTGAGAACTATGCTGGTGTTGCCCTGGAATTCGAATTTGGCTGGGATAAAACCACCGTCATGGCCGACGTGCGCGATGCCATGAACACTGCCGAGGGAAATTTTCCGAGCGGATTTGAGAAGTATTCGATCAACGAGATCAACTTTTCTGAATTCCCGATCATCATCGTGAACCTCACCGGCCCTGTTCCCGAACGCACGCTGATCCGGGTGGCGCAAGACCTGCAAGACCGCCTTGAGGGGCTGGATGCCGTTTTGGAAGCCTCTCTTGCGGGATACCGCGATGAGATGCTCGAGGTCGAAATCGACCCGCTGCGCCTTGAGGCCTATAATGTCACCGCGGGTGAGTTGATCAATGTTGTGCAAAGCAACAACCAGTTGATTGCTGCGGGCGAAGTCAAAACAGCAACCGGGGCCGCCTCGGTCAAAATCCCATCTTCTTTTGACGAGGTCGAAGACGTCTATAATCTACCGGTTAAGGTGAATGGCGACAGCGTTGTGACCTTAGGCGATTTGGCCACCATCCGCCTGACCTTCGAAGATCGGGCGGGAACTGCACGTTTTAACGGTGAAACGACGGTCGCGTTGCAAGTGGTGAAACGCAAAGGTTTTAACCTGATCGACACGGCCGCCAAAGTCCGCCAGATCGTCGCAGATGCCAGCGTTCAATGGCCCAAAGAACTGCGCCAGGCCGTGCATGTTGGCACATCAAATGACCAAAGTTTCGTGGTCGACAGCATGGTGAAACAGCTTGAAGGCTCGGTGATTACCGCCATCGCATTGGTAATGATTGTTGTCCTCGCCGCCCTTGGTGTGCGGTCTGCCTTGTTGGTTGGGTTTGCCATTCCAACGTCGTTCCTTTTGACCTTTGCCCTTTTTGGCGTTCTGGATGTAACCGTGTCCAATATCGTCATGTTTGGCCTCATCCTTGCGGTTGGTATGCTGGTCGACGGTGCCATTGTCGTCGTCGAATACGCAGATAAAAAGATCAACGAGGGTGTCGGCCCAATGGAGGCCTATACCCGCGCGGCAAAACGTATGTTCTGGCCCATCGTCAGTTCAACCGCCACCACACTTTGTGCCTTTTTGCCGATGCTCTTTTGGCCCGGCATTCCCGGGCAATTTATGGGATGGTTGCCGAAAACACTGATCTTTGTGTTGTCTGCCTCTCTTTTGGTGGCGCTGGTCTATCTGCCGGTTGTTGGGGGTGTATCGGGGCGTCTCGAACGCTGGTTTCAATCGAAAGCTGACGCAATCAGCGGCACCCACATTCTGCTTCATCTTCTGATATTCCCTGTGGCCACACTGATCGTCATACTTGGTGGCATAATAGCTCAAACGAGCCAAGATCGTGCCGCACGCCTTTTGGCTGAAATGGACCAAAGCCAGATTTTCGGGTCAGTTGTTCCCAATCTCCTTGGCGCATTCGGGTTGGGCCTTGCCTGCTTGATCTCATTCGCCTTGGCTGTTGCGGCGGTCGTGACCTTATTCATCACACTCTCCGCTTTGTTTGTTCGCCTCCGCAGGCTTTTTGCTTCACTTAAGGCGCGCGTTTTTCCCCGCCGCTCCGACAGGATTACATCTGGACATCAGCGCACCCTATTGGGTCATTTGATACAATTTATAGCCGGTAATCCGGTCATGCCCCTGGTGGTGATTGCAACGGTGTTCACTTTTGTTGGAAGCGTGTTCATCTATTTTGGCAACAACAACAAAGGCGTTGAATTTTTTACCGACAGTGAACCTGAACAAGCCATCATCTTTGTTCGTGCCCGTGGCAATCTTTCTGTGCAGGAAAAGGACGCGATGGTTCGACAGGTCGAGGGTATTGCCCTGACCACCAAAGGTGTGGAAACCGTATTCGCATTTGCTGGTGATGGCGGCCTGAACCAAAACACCGGCGGGGCAAGCGGGCCGCGCGACACCATTGGCCAGCTTCAGTTGGAGTTGGTGGCGTGGGATGACCGTCCCTCGATTGAGAAAAATATCAAACTGCTTGGTTTTCTGCCCTTCACCACCACCGAGATTGACCCGGAATATGATGGTGATTTTGTCATGGCCACGCTGGAAGAACGGTTGGCGGAATTGCCGGGCATTCGGTTTGAGGTGTTGAACCTGAACCGCGGTCCAGCTTCGGCCAAACCTGTTCATCTGCGCCTGAAGGGCGATGATTGGACATCGCTGCGCGAGGCCACTGAACTGGCGGTTGCCAAGTTCAATGCAACCCCTGGCCTGATCCAGATCGAAGACACGCTCCCCCTGCCAGGCATTGACTGGCAGTTAGATGTAGACGTGGAAAAGGCGGGGCGTTACGGCACTAATGTGGCCACTGTCGGCGGTATGGTTCAATTGGTCACGAATGGGATCTTGCTTGATACGATGCGGGTCGACAGTTCGGATGAAGAAATCGAAATCCGCGTACGCCTACCAGAAACACAGCGGCTATTGTCGACGCTGGACACGCTGAAACTGCGCACAGAAACCGGGCTTGTGCCTTTGTCAAACTTTGTCACACGCCAACCCGTCCCGAGCCTTGCGCAAATTGATCGCGTAGATCAGAGCCGGTATTATGATGTGAAAGCCGGGGTCGCACCTGAATTGGTCAAACTCGTGGATGCTGACGGGGGAACGCAAGTTGTCTCGGCTGCACAANNACAAGCCGATGAAATAACAGCGAAAGATGCGGGCCTTACGCGTGTCCCTGTCACCCCCGGTGAACGCATTGCCACACTGACCGATTGGGCGAAAGAGGTTGGCCTGCCGGATGGGGTGACCTTTGAATGGACCGGCGATCAGGAAGACCAAGCCGAAAGCCAAGCCTTTTTGGGGCAGGCCTTTACCGGCGCTTTGTTCCTGATGTTCATCATCCTATTGGCCCAGTTCAACAGCCTCTATAATTCAGTTTTGGTGCTGCTGGCAGTGGTTCTGTCAACAACAGGTGTGCTGATCGGAATGATGGTGATGGGGCAACCCTTTTCGATCATTATGACCGGAACGGGGATCGTGGCGTTGGCGGGGATTGTGGTGAACAACAACATTGTTTTGATCGACACCTATCAGGACTACTCGCGCTATATGCCAAAGCTTGAAGCAATCACCCGCACTGCCGAGGCGCGCATCCGCCCGGTTTTGCTGACCACCATCACCACAATGGCCGGTCTTGCCCCGATGATGTTTGGCTTGTCACTCGATTTCTTTAATGGCGGGTACTCCATTGATGCACCAACGGCCCTGTGGTGGAAACAGCTGGCAACAGCCGTTGTCTTTGGCCTCGGTATTGCCACGGTACTAACACTGGTTTTCACCCCCTCAATGCTCGCCTTACGCGTGTGGGTGTCCGCAGGTGCATACCGTTCCGTTTCCGAACTGCGTGCTTTGGCGCAACGCCACAGCCAAACGGCCCGTGATGTTGCCCTGCAACGCGCGGCCCGGAAGCAGGACGTGCATGAGATCCAGTGGGAAGAGGTCGATGATGTCAGCATGGGGGAACGCGCAGATGGCACAGCAACCAACCCGGATGGTCCCAAGGTTGTCAAAAGCCTACCGTCGCGCCCGGCCCCTTCGGATGGCGAGCCGGAAAAGGACGGCGCAACAATTGCCGATAACCTCGACGTAGCGCCCGCAAAGTCCTAAACGACAAGCAGTACAAGAAAAGGGGGCGGGCC
>DDMF01000037.1:0-6058 GCA_002340515.1 Rhodobacteraceae bacterium UBA2553
GGCCAAACGCTCGGTATAGCTGTGGGGTACCACTACCTTTGAGACAACGCTTTGAGACAACTGGATACGCCAAACCCTTATAAATAAGGTCAAGTCGCCAAATGTTACAAAATTGGCTTTTGCACAAGCGCTGCAAAAACTCACCATTTTGACACTACCTTTGCGACAAGTTTACACCACGAAAGCATCATTATTGGTGGTCAAGTGATGTGTGGTCCGAAAAGCATTGCGACCTTTTAAAATAAGGCCCAACGAGACACGGCGCGCGTTTAAAAGACCGCAAATGGGGTGGTTTTGTCTCAAAGGTAGTGCAAATCGCTGAAAACGTAAGTGGGACATTCGCTTCCCACTTCTAGCGACAGTGTCCCACCACGAAGAAACCCCTGTTTTATAGGCACTTGTCGTCCCAATGGTTCTACTGGAAACACAGACAAGGTGGGAAGCATCACTTTTCAAATAGCTGTTTTCGCCAAAATCGCTGAAAACGTAAGTGGATACTTGAGTTGCCACTTAAAAATTGAGTTGCCACTTACCGCAACTGCCTTAAAAATAAAGGAAAAACCGCCCTCGGATATTTGCAAATGGTTTTACTAAGTGGATACAATCACTTTTTTGCAAATTGGCTAATTATCAGTCCTTTTGAAAAACCTCTGAAACCGCAGGTATCAACTTCAGTTGCCACCTATCGGATTGAGTTGAGACCTAGCAAAACCCCCTTTAAAACAAAGAAAAACCGCCTCCGGTGGTGCCGAAAACGGTTTTGCTAGGTATCAACTATCACTTTTTAAAATCGAACGCCCTACATGTCTGTCAATTGCTCTCTTGCCCAGCCTAACACGCGCTGTCGGTGGTCGTTCATAAGGTTGTGAAAATGCTCGTCGCCCATTTCACGCATAGCTGTATTCAGACTAGCGCTCTTCTTGTCCATAGCGCTTATCGGCTCCCCGCGATCCAGTATCTCAAAGGCCTCTCGTACACTGTTTGCTCGTGCGGTTTGCCCATCCAGAGGAAAGAGAAGTTTAAGCGCCTTTTTCTGTACCGTTTCTGATGCGCCAGACAGCATTTCAATATCTGCTTTTCGGTTGGCAAACTTTGACCCCTCAAGCTCGGCCTTTGCCTCTTTGCAAAGTCTCGTCCAAATTGTGATAAGGCGGCTAATTTGTGTCGGACTGGTATCCGTCACTTGTGCCGCATATTTTGAAAATCCCAGAGTGGTTTTTTCATTCTTTTTGCTTCCCCGTCCACCATGCGCACCATGTTTGGTTTCAGGATGCATTTCCTCATAGGCCCGCTTCCAGTCGTACAAATGACGTGCATGATCAAAGGCGCTCAGGTTCTCGCGAGCCAGATTTTCCCGAACCTCAAGCTGCTTTGCCTCAGCCTTTGTTTTGGCATCACACCAAAGGGCGGGAATGTGGGTCTCTCCGTTGAGCTTAAATGCGGCCAAGCGGTGCGCACCTGCAACCAGCTTCGGGCCGCCCTCGCTGTGCCAAAGGGTGATCGGGTGCAAAAGCCCCATTTCTTTCACCTCAACGGCAAGTGCTTTGGCGCGGTCCTCGTTTACCTCTCGCGACCGAACGCCAATGATAATCTTGCTGACGTCAATAAGTTCAATGTTCATGTTTTCGATATCCATGTTGCCCAGCCTCTCTGGTATTTTGTGTTTCTAATAAAATCGAGGGAAAATGTTGGGATTGGCAAGCCCTAGTGCAAACATGGCGCGGAGTTGTTCCCCGCGCCATGTTTTGCGGGGCGTTTCAGCCACCGTGCTGTTCAAAGTACAGCACTCCGCCTTCCATTACCCGCCGCGTCCACGAAATCCACTGCCGTGTTGTTTTTAGCTTTTCCTGCATTTCGATCTCATACGCATGCAGGATCGGGTCTTCTTTTTCTGTGGAAAAGGGGTGGGTTGCTGCAATCTCTATGATGCGCATTTCCATTTGCGCAAGTTCGCTGCAAAATCCCAAAATCTCTTGGTGAGCGGTCCGTTCAAATTGAGTATCGAGCATTTCTTATCTCCTAGTTTTCTTTTGAAAGACAGCCACCCGCAACATGCGGGCAGCCGGGAGTTCAAAACTGCACTAGGACAGCGTCGGAGCTTTTGGGCTTGCGCCTTGGACATATGCTCAGACCTCCCGGCCAAATTGTGATCGGGCATAAAAAAACGCCGTCTGAACCGTGAGGTTCGGGTGGCGTAGACCGCCTAGTGTAGGGTTTTGAAGCCCACAGAATTGTTAGCAGTTTGGCTGGAATCCGTAAAGTGATTTTTGCCCCAAAACTAAAACGGGGCAGCCCCCCCGATGGAAACCGCCCCGTTCTGGTCATGTTGGAACCGATTGGCCGGGGGCAACCTACCCGACCAATGATAGCGGTTTTATGGAGCCTCTCGCGCCCGCGCGCGCGGACATTTGTCCGCCTTGATTATCCGCTGGGGCGGTCAAATTGCCGCTATGTTGCATTTCAAACCACCCCCCGCCCCCTCGACTGAACCTGACACCCTCCTAACGGCTTTTGCTGGCAACAGCGATATTGACCAGCTTGCACAAACAGTCTCGCCAGATTTGGCTTTGTCCCTGCTTTTGAACTTTGCAGGCGTGGAATTGCGCGTTCCTAAGAAAATATCCCAAGGGCATCACATTGCTGAGGCTATCGGGCTTGAACGCGCAAAGTTGCTTGCGGATTACACCGGCGGCGGCATGATTTTTATTCCGCGCCTTCATCCCGGTTTGCGGGCGATGCAAGAGCAAAAAGTCAAAGAAATGATCCTCGCCTGCAAGCCGCGCAGAGTGATTGCGGTTGAGCTTGGTATAAGCCACCGACAAGTTCGCCGAATTACCAACCGATTGGGCCTGAGTGGCTTCACGCTGGCAAATGCCCGCCCCAAATCCCCCGCAATCCCACCTGAGAGCGATTTTAACGGGGGTCTAACGGGGGGTGTTGGCGAAATTACGACCCCACACCCCACAAACACCCCAAACGCACCTGACGGCGCAGTTCTCGGCAAGCACGGATATGTCGTGCCTCCCCAACAACAACACCCCCAACGAAAGGAAGAAAAATGACCCCCATTAATCTTGAAGTCCTTGTGGTCACAATCGCCAAACTCAGCGAAGCGGTGAAAGCCAATCAGCTTGTGGGTTTCGACGCTGGCCCCGCTGGCGTTGATGAGCCTGTTATGGGCGTTGCAAAATATGCCGCCGAAGCTGGCCAGCCCGTCGCGGTCATTGTCCAGGGGCTGGTTGAACTGACAGCCGCCACCAACATTGCCGCTGGGGACTACCTCTATTCCAACGTGGATGGTCGCCCCACCGATGCAGGCACCAATCATCCCTTTGGTATCGCCTTTCAAGGCGGTGCTGCAGGCGATGTCATCAGCGTCCTTCTTAAATAACTCACCCCGGAGATTATCAACATGAACACCCAACAAGCCCGTATCATTGACCCCGTCCTGAGCCAAACCGCACAAGGTTATCAACACGCCGACCGGATCGGATCGGTTCTGTTTCCTTATGCCGACATCAACCAACGCGGCGGCACCGTGGTTCGTTTCGGCAAAGAGAGCTTTCGCAAAACCAATGCCCGCCGTGCGCCCGGCGCTGACACCACAACCATTCAACTCGGACATGCTGGTGAAGCATTCAGCCTTGTGCAAGATGCCCTAAACGCAAAGGTGCCACGTGAACATTTGCAGGACGCCGACGCGGTTCCGGGGATTGACCTTGGGGCCTCGGCGGTGCGCACGGTTATGAACAATATGACCCTCAGCCTTGAATGCGAACAGGCGGAATTGGCAACCAATCCCGACACATATGGCGAGAACAACAAAATCGTAATGAGCGCTGCCGAAAAGTGGTCAAACCCGGAAAGTGATCCTGCAGACAAGGTAGATGAGGCTAAAGACCAAGTGCGGGCGCGGATCGGTGTTGAACCCAATCGTATGGCGCTTTCCAAACCTGTTTTTACCGCCCTCAAGAACCACCCGAAAATCAAAGAGCAATTCAAATACACATCCAGCGATAGCATTACCGTCGCCATGCTGGCCGCATATTTTGAATTGGAGACACTGGCCGTTGGCAAATCCGTCATTCTGGACAGCGCCGAAGATGATGCCAGCTTCTCGGATGTCTGGGGGAAAGACGCGGTATTGGCTTATGTGCCAACTGATAGTCATGGTTTTGAGGAACCAAGCTATGGCTACACATACCGTCTGAAAGGCCATCCCTTTGTTGAGGCCCCTTATTGGGACAACAGCAAAAAATCGTGGATTTACGGCGTAACCTATGACCGTTTGCCGCTTCTGACGGGTGTTGAAGCGGGTTTCCTGTTCAAGTCTGCGGTGTAAGGGGCACGATAATGTCACATTACCTAGACATACATAACGCGAACCAGCGCAAAATTGCAGCTAAGGATGTCTCTGGCGTCGAGATTTTCAAGGTCGGGCGACATAAGCCCATGACCGGGGATGTGTTGAATTTCCTCGACAGCGACCTTGAGCAAATCGCCGAAAACTATGACGCGGAAAGTCAACCTGCCCCGGTGGTGGTTGGGCACCCCAAAACCGACGCCCCGGCTTATGGTTGGGTCTCGGGGCTTCGTGTTGATGGGGATAAGCTGGTCGCGGATTTTTCCGACATTGACCCCAGCTTTGCGCAGCTTGTGAAAGACAAACGTTATCGCAAAATCTCGGCATCTTTCTGGACACCAACCGCCCCCAACAACCCAACACCGGGCCATTATGCCCTGAAACATGTGGGTTTCCTTGGTGCAGCGGCCCCCGCCGTATCGGGGTTAAAAGAGGCGGAATTCAAGGCAACCGACCAAGGCGTTATCGCTTTTGGCGAGGATGATATTGCCGACTTGCCAGAAAGCTATCAGCGCAACATTGCCCGCCACCAACACGAGATTGCCATTGAAAAGCTGATTGCCTCAGGTCGTGTTTTGCCGATGAACAAAGGCCAGCTTCTAGATTTTGTCAGTTCTGTCGATGATGGATCCGCCGTATCCTTTTCCGATGGTGAAAGCAAAGGCAAAGCAGAGTGGATTTTGAGCTATCTGGCTGGGCAACCCGAAGTGGTCAGTTTTGGTGAAATGGGCATTGATCGTGAAGCCCCCGCCGCCCCTGCGAATATCCCGCACGGTTTTGCTGTTGATCCAGACCGCCACGCGCTACACTCAAACGCAAATGCACTGGCCCAATCCGAAGGCATCCCCTATCTGGACGCTGTGCGGCGTCTGGAAGGCTAAAAAAGAGAAAGACCGGCTGGGATGCCCCAACCGGTCTTTTGATCTACAGGAGTTCGGGCCTAGGCATCAGGCAAGCTGTAGATGTTTTAAATATCCAAAATTCGCAAAAAAAATCAAACGCGGTTTGAAGAGTGCAAGTTACAAGGCTCAAAGCTAGCGTCAATCTGTCTCAAAGGTAGCGGCGCGCCACACTAGACCATACGTCAACCATTTGAATTTATTTTGTAAAAATGGTGCCCGGGGGCGGAATCGAACCACCGACNNNNGACACGAGGATTTTCAATCCACTGCTCTACCCCTGAGCTACCCGGGCACGGGTGAACGATTTATCGTTCGGGTAGCGGGTTTCTAGTCTCGGCGCGCGGGGGTGTCTAGGGGTAAAATCCCTTTTTTCAGTGCGGACGCGAAGAAAGTTTCGTCTGGGCGTCTGTCATGGCCTGCGCCGCTTCATCCAAGTCCTCAGAAGCCTCAGCAGGCACGGAATAAGACCCGTTTAACCACCGCCCCAAATCAACATCCGCACAGCGGCGTGAACAGAAAGGGCGGTATTTTTCATCAGTGGTTTTTGAACAAATGGGGCAGCTCATCCGCGCAGGCTTTCGGCAAGGGAAATGCGTTCGCGTTTGCGCTGAAGCTCAAAATTCCCAAGGGTCGTCCACCCGACAAGGGAAGTCTCGACCCCATCCGCTTTAAACGCTGAACGCAGCACTTGTTCGATTTGGCGTCGGTCTTTTTTGGGGCTGGGGGCAAAGTCCACGACGATTTGCCCGCCCAAACCGCGCACCCGCAACGCGCGGGGCAGTTCACGCGCCAA
>DDMF01000037.1:6102-16091 GCA_002340515.1 Rhodobacteraceae bacterium UBA2553
GCGCCAAGGCAATATTGGCCTTAAGGCCAGCGGCCGGGCTGGTGTCGCCCCCCGTGTTCACATCAACGGCAATCAGCGCCCGCGTGGGTTCCACAAAGGCGAAGGCGCCCCCGGACAGGCGGACACGCGCACCTTGTGCTTCTTCGATCAGATCGGGCACATTGTGACGCTCAAACGCGCCTTCGCCATCATCCAATTGATCGGGCTGATCCCATTCACGCCACGCCAATGCGAATGTATCGGCCCCATCGATCAACAGCTCTGGTGTGGTACCACCGGCATCACCCGTAACGGCGTGTGACAGCTCCAGCATGGCGGCGATATCATCCCCGACCTCTTCGCTGCTGGCCCCAGCTGCGGCAGAGCGCAGGATCAGACCTTCATTCCCCTCTCCCATCACCTCATGGGCAACTTCAAGCAAGCGGACACGCTCTTCTTCATCGCGAATTGAGCGGCTGACATTCAAGCCCGGCGCGCCGGGGGTCACGATGGCATATTTGCTTTTGAACAGAACCTTTTGCGAAACGGGCACAGCTTTTCCCCCCTCGGCAAATCCAGTGACCTGCACCAAGATCGCCTCGCCGGGGCTAAGCCCTTTGCCTTGGCGCAAAAATGCGGTTTCCCCGTCAGGCAGGCGCAGCATCATGCCCCCCTGCCCCTTTAAAGGCCGGTCGCAGATGGCGCGGAAAATGGCACCGAGCAGCGCGTAGTGTTCGGGTGGGTCGATCAAAAGGTCGTCCAGCTTCCCATCCACGATACGCGCGGCCGCCATGCGGCCCTGATAGTGGTCAAGTGCAACAATTGTGCCCTTCATAGCGCGTCTCCGTATATGGGGTAGCCTGCGGCCAGTAAAAGCCCGGCGGTCTCATGGATTGGCAGACCAACGACACCCGTGTAGCTGCCTTGCAGCCACGCGACAAAAGCCCCGGCGGGGCCTTGGATGGCATATCCACCGGCCTTACCCTGCCAATCGTTTGAGGCAAGATAGGCGTTCAATTCCTGATCAGACAGGCGTTTCATTTTCACCGTGGTCACAACGTCTTTCGCCCACTGGCCGGACGCATTGCGCACCACAACCGAGGTAATCACCTTGTGACGACGACCAGACAATGCGCGCAAAAACTTTGCGGCTTCATCCGCGTTTTCAGGCTTGCCCATGATCCGGCGCCCAAGCGCAACGGTGGTATCCGCGCATAAGACGACCTCGTCCTCCGCCACAGACATCGCAGCCGCTTTGCCGGCCGCAATCCGGCGGCAGTAATTCAATGGCAATTCGCCCTTTTGCGGGGTTTCATCCACATCCGGCGGACGCACATCATCAGCACGAAGGCCGAGCTGTTCCAACAACTCGGCCCTTCGGGGGCTTCCAGAGCCTAGAATCAGTTTCGGGCTATGCATGCCCATCCTTGACCCGGCTTACTTAAAGCGATAGTTGATCCGACCTTTGGTCAGATCATAGGGGGTCATTTCGACCTGGACTTTGTCGCCAGCCAGAACACGGATGCGGTTTTTGCGCATCTTGCCTGCCGTATGTGCGATGATTTCATGGCCGTTCTCTAGTTCGACCCGAAACGTCGCATTCGGCAGGAGTTCCTTCACGACACCGGGGAATTCGAGTAGTTCTTCCTTGGCCATGTTCACTCCTGAGTTAAAACCCGCCAACTACGGGCGCCCCTTAAATGATCCTCATTCATAGGTTTTTCAAGGGAAATTCAGCGCAAAGTGAGCTTTGTGCCCCTTTGCTTCGCCAATTTACACCGCTTTCCCCCAATAAAGCGATCAAAGATGGGGGGTTACAGTGGAATAACCCGAGTCGGTGGGCCGAAATAATCAAGGATCTCTTCGCGGATCTGATCGCGCGCTTGCCGGTAAGCATACAGTTTTTCTTCGCGGCGCGATCCCAAGGCGGTGGGATCGAGGATCGGCCAATAGGTGACATCCAGATGAAACACCCGCGTTAGCTCTTCTGCGCGCTTCTGAGAGGCCGGGGACAGCGCCACCACCAGATCAAAACTGGACAGATCATCCCCCCATTCTCCCATCTGGTCAAAACTGCGCACTTTGTGACCAGCCAGCTCTATTCCCAGCTCGCCACAGACCGCCACAGCAAAACCGTCGATTTCAAGCTCGCTGTGTACACCGGCCGATTGCACATAAATCTCGTGGCCATAAAAGGCTTTCATCATCCCTTCGGCCATGGGTGAACGCACAGAATTGTGGTCGCAGCAAAACAGAACGGATTGAGGACGTGACACCATATATCAACCCCAGTGTAAGACACAGATCAGGGTAAACAACCGGCGCGCGGTGTCCAGATCAATTTCGGCTTTTCCCTCTAGACGTTCCTGAAGCACGCGCGCGCCTTCGTTGTGAATGCCACGCCGCGCCATATCAATCGCTTCAATCTGGCTTGGCGGGAGTTTTTTCACCGCATCAAAATAGCTTTCGCAGATTGCAAAATAATCTTTCACAACCTGCCGAAACGGCCCCAAAGACAGGATCACAGCACCCGCAGGATCCCCTGCTTCGGTTTTTGCGTCCATCACCAGGCGTTTGTCCCGAATCCCCAGACCCAGATGATAGGGGCCATCCGGCACGGGATGATCGCCCCGCGCGGCCAGCTCAAAGGAATTGCCCTCAAGCAGATCAAAGATCGCCACTTTGCGTTCTTGTTCGATCGCCGGGGTGGGCGCGGCCTGCCCCGTGTCGTCGATTTCAATATGGGTAATACGGTTTGTGGACATCGTTCTGGATCTACTCGTTCAGCGCATCAAGCCGCGCGCGCACAGACAGACCGTGCGCCTCAAGGCTTTCTGAAATGGCAAGGGTTTCGGCTGCGGGGCCAATGGCGGCAAGTGCTGCGGGGGTCATACGCGACAGGGTTGTACGTTTGATAAAATCCATCACGCTGAGGCCTGAGCTAAACCGTGCCGAACGTGCGGTGGGCAACACATGGTTTGGCCCGCCCACGTAATCGCCGATCGCTTCGGGCGTGTATTGCCCCAGGAAAATAGCGCCCGCATGCACGCATTTGTCTGACAGCGCTTCTGGATCCGCCACGCAAAGTTCCAAATGTTCGGGCGCCATGCGGTTGGACAGCGCTGCCGCTTCCTCCAGATCACGCACCGTGATCACCGCGCCAAAGTCACGCCAGCTGGCACCAGCAATTGCGGCACGCTCCAGTGTTTCAAGACGCTTATCAACGGCTTCGGCGACTTTGCGGCCAAACGCCTCATCTGTCGTGATCAGAATGGATTGCGCGCTTTCGTCATGCTCGGCTTGGCTCATCAGATCCAGCGCCAGCCAGTCGGGATTATTATCCGCATCTGCAATCACCAAAATTTCGGACGGACCCGCGATCATATCAATGCCCACTTTGCCAAAAACCCGCCGCTTGGCCGCCGCAACAAAGGCGTTGCCCGGGCCGGTGATTTTATCAACGGGAGCAATGCTTTCGGTGCCATAAGCCAAAGCAGCGACAGCTTGCGCACCGCCAATACGGTACACTTCATCCACGCCTGCAATGCGCGCGGCCAACAGCACCAGAGGGTTCACCACCCCATCCGGCGTCGGCACGGTGATCGCAAGACGCTCTACCCCCGCCACTTTGGCCGGGATGGCGTTCATCAGCACCGAAGACGGATAGGTGGCAATGCCACCGGGAACATAAAGCCCCGCAGCCGACACCGGCGTCCAGCGCCAGCCAAGATCGGCCCCGCAGTCGTCTGTCCACATCGCATCATCGGGCATTTGGCGTGCGTGATAGGCGCGAATACGGTCTGCCGCCAATTCAAGTGCGGCGCGATCTATATCCGAGACTTTGGCGCATTCTGCGTCAATCTCAGCTTGTGAAAACCGCAATCCTTCTGGGGCCAGCTCAAGTCGGTCAAACTTTGCCGTCAACTCAAGCACCGCCGCATCACCACGCGCGCGCACGTCAGAAATGATGCCCGCGACAATATCGTCGACCTCAGGGCTGTCTTCACGTTTCATCGACAGGATATCGGCAAAGCGCGCCTCAAAATCGGTGTCGGTGCTGTTGAGGAACTGCGGCATGTCTTACTCCGGGTGTTCAGGCGTGTGCTTGGAAGGAGCGATATAGGGCCGGGTCACATCTTGCAATGTGACATCCAGTGCCTCGACCTCTAATGAAATCGCGCCGTCCCCCGCGAGTGTAAACTCCAGCGTGCCCATGCCGTCTTGCGTCGGCACAAAGGTCAGCGCCAGAAGCGACAGGATGGTGTCCGCGTCGCGGCTGACCCCTTGGCTTTTCACTTTCAGCACATCTGAAACGGACAGCACCGATTGCACCCGTTCTGGCGCGCGGCCACGAGCCTCGGCCAATTGCGCATCTTCCCAGCGGAACCGATTGATCAACAGCGAAAACCGCCGCTTATCTACCTGCCAAGACATCTCAGACGCCGGGAACACCGCGTCTTGGGTCAAGGTGGACAGCACCTTTAGGTCCTCCACGTCATAGGCCAACAGGCGCAAGGCCTGTTCGGTTCCATCCTCAAACTGGGCGTCTTGCGTCATGCTTTGATCCGTTCGATTTTCGCGCCAATCGACGACAGTTTGCGCACCACTTTTTCATAGCCGCGATCAAGGTGATAAACGCGGCTGACCACGGTTTCGCCCTCTGCGGCCATGGCCGCAAGGATCAATGACACAGACGCGCGCAGGTCGGTGGCCATCACCGGCGCACCTTTCAACTTGTCGACACCATGCACAGTGGCGGTGCCGCCGTGCACTTCGATATTGGCGCCCATACGAATTAGTTCTGGCGCGTGCATGAAGCGGTTTTCAAAAATCGTCTCGTGCAGAACTGACGTGCCATCGGCCGTACAGAGCATGGCCATCATCTGTGCCTGCAAATCGGTGGGGAAACCGGGGAAAGGCTCGGTGGTCACATCAACGGCCGACACGCGCCCGTTTTTGCGCGCCACTTTCAGGCCTCGTGCGGTTTCTTCGACCTGAATGCCCGCAGCGTCCAGCTTTTCGCAAAAGCTTTGCACCAAATCGATGCGGCCACCAATGCATTCCACCTCGCCACCGGCAATCGCGGGGGCCAGCATATAGGTGCCCAGCTCGATCCGGTCGGTTACAACGGGGTGCGTGGCACCGTGCAGACGATCAACGCCTTGAATGACAATCTCAGACGATCCGTCACCCTCAATCTGCGCGCCCATCTTGCGCAGGCAATCCGCCAGATCCACGATCTCAGGTTCGCGCGCGGCGTTTTTCAGAACCGTGGTGCCCTTGGCCAAAGTGGCCGCCATCATGATGTTTTCCGTGGCACCAACGGAGGCAAAGCTCAGCTCAATCTCAGCCCCTTTCAAGCCACCGGGCGCTTTGGCGTGCAGATAGCCATCTTTCAGCTCAATCACAGCGCCCATTTTCTCGAGGCCATAAATATGCAAATCCATCGGGCGCGCGCCAATCGCACAGCCCCCCGGCAAAGACACAACCGCATGGCCCAAACGCGCCAGCATCGGCCCAAGCACCAGATTGGATGCCCGCATTTTGCGCACAATCTCATATTCGGCCACGTGGTTGTCGATCGTGTGGCTGGACAGGGTCAGCACTTGACCGTCCTGCATCGAGGCCGCTTCGGCCCCTAAGGACCCCAATAGCTCGGTCATTGTCTTGATGTCAGACAGGCGCGGCGCATTGGTCAATGTCAGCGGCTCATCGGACAAAAGTGTTGCCGGCATCAAGGTCAGACAGGCGTTCTTTGCACCCGCAATCGGAATTTCACCGCGCAACTCACCGCCGCCCGTTACAACAATCGAATCCATCAAACCGCCTCTCTATTTTTTTTCATCATTCTCTATCTTATCATTTTGCGTCTCAGTGCGCGCACGGGCTTGAGTCTTACGACGACCCATATTTGCCTTCAGTGCCGCCTTCAAACGATCTTCGCGAGTTTGCCCTTTTTTTGCGGGCTTTGCAGGGGAGTTTTTGCGTTCCATGTGCATTTATCTACCCTAGTCGAAAAAAAGGGTCCAGAAGGGGCTTGCGCGATCTTGCGAATAGGATTATTCCCCGCCCCACGATGAAGATGCTGTGGTAGCTCAGTGGTAGAGCGCGTCATTGGTAATGACGAGGTCGGGAGTTCAATCCTCCCTCACAGCACCATTAACTTTTACACCCCCTGAAAGCATACTTAAAGCCTTGAAAGGCAACGCTATTTGGGGTGTTCTAGGTCCATCAATTCGATGATACGAAAATCCGCCCGAAAACCCCAATCTCAGGACAATTCTGCGCAGGTTTGCATCGCCGCTTTCCCATATTTTCCAAGGGCTTGAGAGGAACTTTAGGGAGAGTTCTAGATATTCCTCATACCTCTTAGGTTTTGAAGCCTTTTCTGCAAGGTTTTCAATCATAAGCACCTTCGATTTCTCCAGTTCAGTGATCTTGTTTTCATAGGCACCAATGACAGCATCGTTGCTTGCCTGCATAATACGCGAGAGCAATGCTTCGATCTGCGACTCGGCATCCGCGATTTGGCGCTTGGTTAAACGCGCAGCATCTTTGGCCTGAGCCAATCGCGCATCCCATGCACGTCTGAACATGGTTTTAGCTAGCACCAAGTATTTAGGACTCGGTTCCAGCGTTTTGACGACATCAGCAAACGCGCCTTCAATTTTGTCGCGTGGGATCGACTTCCCATAGCTATCGCAGCCTTTGGATTGGCACAGATAATACGGATAGTATTTGGTCTTCCCTTTGGACCATGAGGAACGCAGATTGCTTCCACAGTCCCCACAGGTGGCAAAACCGCGAAGCGAGAAGTCTTCGCCAATGTCAGCACGTGCAGGTGCGTATCCAGTGGTCTTAAGGCGCTGTTGCACCTTTTCAAATGTCGCCATAGACACAAGCGGATCGTGCTGACCTTTCAGCCAGTTCAATTCATACACCTGGCTACAGACATAGCCCACGTAAAGCGGGTTGGTCAGCAAATCTGTGACACGCTTATCCCGAACCTTGCCGTTCTTGTTATGCGGGTAGTCTGGCTTGGTTTCCAAAAACCTCTTCACTTCGGCTTGTGTTTGGAAACGCCCAATTGCAAAGCCTTCGATGGCCTCGCGTACTGTGCTGGCATGAGGTTCATCTGGTTTCAGCAATTTTCCATGACCTTTGACGGTCTGGTAGCGAAAGCCGACAGGCGCGTTGTGCACCCAGTACCCCAGTTGCATCCGCGCTTTCATTTTCTGGGCCACTTGCCGTCCGTTTTGCTTGCGCTCTAATGCACCTTGAGCAGCCATGATCGTTTCGATGAACTCACCTTCTGGTGTTTCATCAAACTTGAAATTCAAACATTCAATTGTCGCACCGCGCGCACGGAACGCCTCACGTAGATCAAGGTGAAACCGCGTGTCCCGCGCAAAGCGTTTGAGATCATCGAAGATCACGACAAACTGCGTATCTGGTTGAGCGTCCAAGAATGACAACAACGCCACCATTCCGGGCCGTTTCATGAAATCACCACCGCCCGTGATCGTATCTGGGAACACGGCGGCGACTTCATGTCCCTTTGATGCCGCAAATTCTCGACAACGGGTTTCTTGGCTCTGAAGACCGTGACCATCCGCTTCTTGCGCACGTGACGATACACGACAATAGATCAGCGCCTGCCTCGGAGTGTCTGTATCTGGTTTTGTGTATCTACTCTGACGCATGCGGACTCCTTTCACTCGGCCCTTCGCGATGCGGGGCTGATGCCTGTTCGAATTCTGATGTTGTATTGTCCAAGTTTAGCACATCTCGCATTGGCACTTCAGCCAAAGAGATGTTTTTTCCACAAGCCTGTTGGATAGGATGAACGCCGAAACCGAGATCAACGAAGTTGACGACTATCGACCACAGGGCCTCGATCAACTCGCGCTTGTCTTCATCCGAGATATCCTCATCTTCGAAGAAGGGCAGATAGGCATCCCAATCTATCGTCAGGCTTGGCGGGGCCGTTTCGGGATTAAACTCTGGGGGAATGTCGGTCATGGCCTGTCTCTTTCTGCCTCTTGGCGTTTCTCTGTTTGGGGTCTCCTTTTCCGCCTCTCACCGCGAGAGAACATAAGTGGAACAATATAGGACATTATTCCCAAGACCCGAAGCGATAATTTTCTGGCTTCGAGGTCTGGATATCCTAAAATACCGCTGTAATGGCCGTAGCCTGCGGGTAAAATCGGGTAGTTTTGAGGCAAGGATTTTGATGTGGATAACAATTGGAAGACAGCAACCAAAGCAGACCGCGCCGCCCTGTATCATGTCGCCCGTGCTGTAGCAGCCTCCACCGACCTGAGCGTGGAAGCCATTATGGAGCATGCCTTCGGTCACAAGCTGATGGTTGGCACCGACTATCTGTCCAATTTCCGCAGCGGAGCCATTGGACGCCCCAAAGCCAAGCTGATCCATGCTTGGATTGCCGAACATCATTCCGAGACGGCGCATGCCATTGATCCCAGATTATTTCCGAAACAGCATACAAACGCATGGGATAGTTATGTCGAGGCGCACGGCATTCGCGGACAACTACAGATCAAACGCTTTGCCAAGGACGAATTGAACCTCATCAAAAAGGTCAAGGATCGTGATGTACCAGACGCTACGCTTAAACTTGGGGAGGAGTTTTGCTTCTTCCTTCGGTCCGACGTCCATACGCATGTGATCGGGTTTGAAAGATACAAAGGGAAATGGCACGTGATGCCATTAGGCCTGAATGGCTCGCATACCTTTCAGCTACAAAGTGACGAACCTCATTTCCCAATTGATGTGAATGGTGAAATTGAACGGCTTTCCGAAGAAAGCGATATGGACATGCATCGCTTTGCCGTTGTTGTCTCACGAGACGCAAATGACTTACCCTGCACACCCGATATCAAGGATATCGGGTGTGCTGCAAATCTGCACTATATTGACGCTTTATTCTCTACCTGAAATTTATAGACCAACGGCAAAATCTGCTCATTGGCGTCTTTCAGCTCCGCCCATTCCTTCGCGCCAACCGTTTTCAACTGATCCCAATTACCAAGCTTTGCATGCGCGATGTCTGCAAAAAACATCTCAGGATCGCCGAGATCATGAATGAGATTTGTGGCCTCGGCTGATTTTGCCATTTCAACCGCATCGAAATAGGCAGGCAAAACCACATCTTTTGCAAAATCCTGAATACGCTCAGCGTCAGGCAGATCATCAGCATTTAGAGACGTGCCAATCGACCACATCTCGCCCACATGCCCAAGTAGCTGAAATATTCGCGTCGCGGCCTTGGGATGGGTTTCGCTAGGATTGGGGTTGTTCGAGTCAACATTCTCAATTAACACCATCACAGAGGCGATGCTGGCAATCGTGACGCGCAATTCGGCCCAATTGACCTCATCCATGTTGCCGAGCATCTCTTCCAAAGCCTCATGGTCGGCCTGCAACTCCAAGCACCGTTCCACCTTGTCCCAAAGGTCACGCGGCAGGTCAGGTTCTCGAACCTGAGACTTGCCTGACTTCGAAATCAGATTGAAAGTTGGAATACCTTCAAGGATAGAGAAATGGCCTAGCTCGATATGGGCGCGTTCGTGGAGGGCAATCCAGCGTTTTGAAATGCTCGTATTAAGTAGATTTCTTTGCATCATACTTCCCTAAGCTGGCTAACTAAGGTTTCTTGTTGGTAACCGTTTTGCGTGTTTGATGATGTGGTAAATGTACCCTATAGTTGAATGAATTGTTGGTTCTTGAGGGCAGTATGGCAAAATTACAAGTTATTATCGCGGAAAAATTCCTTTTGGCGTTGTCGGAGCGCAAAGAACTTGATGATCAACAGATCGACAAAATTAAGCAGATTTTGATATCAGAAAAAAGACCTAAGGCTGACGACAGAGGTGGTCCTAGATTTTAGACCAGTTTGCAGCCTTGTTAAGATGGATCAGGGTTTCATTTAGGCTGCTAATCTCATTTGTTCTGTTTTGCTGTCATAGGCCTCATCGGGGGTCAATATG
>DDMF01000105.1:0-5052 GCA_002340515.1 Rhodobacteraceae bacterium UBA2553
TGGCCGTGCTGGCCGGGGCCATATTCACGACGGTTTACTGGAGACTTAGGACGGCCCCAGATGTTTTCGCCCATGCGGCGGTCAATTTTATACTTGGCAGCGGTACGTTTCGTCACAGCTGATATCCTTTATAGATGGCATTTCGACTTTCTCCGAAAACCGGTTCCCACTTTTCGGGTCGAAATCGCGACTGCGATAGACCCCTTTCGTGCAAACCAACCCGGATGGGCCTTGTGCCGATTAAAAGGGCGTTGTCCTCTTGCCTTCGGGCCGGATCCGGCAAGTTAAGGGGCCTCGCGGCACACCCTAAAATGATCGGGGCTCTTGGGCTTGACAGGCATCCTCTTGCGAGGGCCACCAACACCAAATGAATGCGGCCCCCAAGGGGACCGACTGGGCGCTTATAGCGGGGTGGTGGGGGGAGTCAACGGAGAAGTGGGGTTTGGCGCCACGGCTGCTTCAAAACAATTCGTGGAAGGATTTTCCCGTTTCCCACATCTAATTAATAACAAACCCCATATATGATGGGTTATTTTGTTTCGTTGCTGTAAACACAAATGGTTCAAGCGCTTTTCTTTGAAAACATTCCGGCTGTTCCTCAGCGAAACTGAAGAAAATACTTCTCCCGTCATTGTGGTTTTCAAACTGGTATGACCTCGAAAAAAGCATGACATGTGATCGGTTCGGATGCTGCATCTCTTTGATATACAACCCAAAAGTTCCCTCGGGGGTAAATGAGCAAAACTCTGGTGTACAATCCGCATATGGTTCGAGAAGGCAAGCCTGAACATCAACAGTATAGCGGAAATTTGTCGTGATATCAGAAGGACCTGCGCCAAAGCTAAGCGCCTGTGCCGCGACGATCGGTCCCCTAATCAAGTCAAACAACCAACCAAGCATACTTATCTCTTACCCATTCCACCAATTTGAGGACAACCTGCACATCAACCTTAATTGAATGAGATTTATTTGACACTCAGAAATCAAGATAACCACGCACTTCTTAGCGCTGCCCTAAGCAAGCCTGCGAAAAATTGCCGTTTCGACGGGACGTTACGGGCGGCGTAGATAGCCACCATTGTCACAAAGACATTGATCCCCGTGGGGTGTAGCTTACTCCCCCTCGCGCACCACAAAGACCGAGATTTTTGCGTGGCTGGCCAACTTCCCGCCGTGTGAGTTGACGAAATATTCTACCCAGCCCGGTTGATGGCTGGCCATCACCACCAGATCGGCCCCCAGATCCCCAATGGCCTCGATCAGCTTTTGATCCACTTCGACGCTTGGATCAGGCACCCCGTAATTCACGCTGTCGACCTGAATGGTGTGAGCCGCCGCAATCTCACCTGCATAAAGCGCCAAACGTCGCCCGTATTCAGCGTGCGAGTGTGATACCTTGCCCTGCAGACCGCCACTTACGCTGACCAAGGCCATGCGTGCTTTATAGTGCTGAGTCAGATCGGCCGCCACCTGCACCGCTTTTTGCAGTCTGTCTTTTTCGCCCAGATCCACCGGAACCATGATGTGCTTATACATGTGTCTCCCCCCGTTTTGTGGATCCGGGACTACGCGTTCCGTTCGCCACCTGCCTTGTTCTCAGTCAAGGCCTTTTGCGTGGGGTGCAGCAAAAGAAATTGGCCCCAAAACCCAACTCCGGGTTCCGAGGCCAATATCAATTGCAAGCATGTGTTGCTTTACGCCACTCCGCGCAAAATCGCCGCTTCGGCTTGGTTCAGCGATCGGCGCGCATAGTCGCCGTAAGCCATCGGGTCGTAATCCAGCGCCGGGAACATCTCAAACAAACGCGCGCGCTGGTTTTCCTCGATGGTATCGAGCGAGGTGTTTGCCGGGTGGAAACTTTCGGTGGGCACGCCGTTGGCCCAGACCACTTCGTGGTTTTCCATCAGCACGTGATAATAAGTCACTTCGCGCGCCATTGTGTCGACCAGCACCCGGCGTTCATCAACCAGATCCTGGGCACGCACCAGCACCTCGTCCACATTAAACAGCTCGCGCGCGCGGTCGCCACGGATCAGCACCTGATGCTGCGGCGAGACCACAAGGTCTTCGTCCGGTTGCCCCGATGTGATGGCGCCCGCCCGAAGGCGAATGGGCCGCAGGTCCGGCATCGCAAATAGACGCGCGCCAGAGATGCGACGTTGCCCAATCCACAGCACTTTTTGCGCACCATTGTCGCGGGTTTGCACCATATCGCCTTCGCGCAAATGCTCGACCATCGCCTCGCCCTCGGGCGTGCGAATGCGCGTGCCGGGGGTAAAGCAGATCACGCCGGTGGGCTGGTCTGTCAGCCGGTTGATATGGCTGGGTTCCAGCATCGCATGCACCACCCACAGATCCACATCCGCCGGGGGTACATCATCAAGAAACATCAAAAGAGGATGCGCGTGGGGGCCAACATCAATCAGCGTGACGGTATAGCTTTTGTGCCCGTCTGTGACCTCAAACCCCATATTCAGAAGCGGATCGTCCACCTGAACCGCATCAACACTGGTGTCAGGATCCATTGCGGCCCCGACCAGTTTATGAACCATTTTCGCCGCGCGACGACGAAGATCCGCCTCTGCGCTGGCGTTGTGTAGCCTAAGAATGTCCTGTGGGCCATCAACCCGAAGCGGTTCACCTGACCAACGCCAGCTTGCCCCAACCCCAAGTGCAGATTTGGCAGCCCCTGCCAAACCGTCGATTTCTGTTTGTGCCCACGAGATGACAAACGTGCCGATAAAGCCCGTCTTCATACCCATATACCTGCCATTTTGTTTTTTTATTTGTCAGGAGGTTAGCACGGGCGATTCGCTCTGTTAAGCGATTTCGTTAACCTTTCCTCACCTTTCGAATAGGTGAGTCCAGCAGGCCACGCTTGGCCCTTTTCAAAGTGGCAATTTAGGTGGCTTAGAAATCCAGTTTGAGGCTGAGCGATCCGACAAGCTGCCCCTCGGGCTGGGCGTCAAATTCACGACCCAAATAGGTCACGCCGTAAAACACCCCCACCCGTTCGCCTTGCCATTTCAGGCCCGCCCGCGCGCGGGTGCGGGTTTTCGTCAGCGTGACGCCGTCAGATGTTCGCAACAGCTGGCTGTCAAACATATGGGCCACATCTGCGCCCAACAGGAACGACATGCCTTTGGCGGGATCGGTGTTCAGGCCTTGGTACAATTGCCCCGTGACCTCATCGCGCAAAAGCACCCCTTGGGAAAACGCCGCCCCAATCAGGATGTCACCGCCGATGCGCACAAAGCTTTCAACACCTGCCTGGGCGTTCACAAATGGGCGGAGCGTCATCTTGCCCAGCGTGTAAGGGCGCGCCAGTTCATACGAGGCCGTCGGATAGATGTGGTCGGCGATTTGCCGATCCAACACAGCATCAGACGGCGGGGTTGTCCCCAATCCCTCATGAACCCAGCTGTGAAAATCTCCGATCCCGGTTGAGGGGCCTGTTGCCACCAGATCAAACCCAACGCGCATTTCCACCCCACGTTCCACCGCATAAGAATGCACCCCAAGCGACAGCATGCCCGCATAGGGGCGATCGGTCGGGTCGGGTGCGCCAAGGTTGGCGGGGGCGATGATTTGCGTGGCAAAGCGCAGTTCGTTCAGCGTGCCAAATTGAGCGGGCAATGTCGTAAGCCCCGAAGGGCCGCGCAGCTTTGACACCGTATAGGCCCCGCTGCGCCAGCGGTCATTATTGTCGCCCAGAAAATCATTGGTGAAAAAGCGGCCTGTTCCTAGGTTTGCACCCCATCGGCCCAAGCCTTCGGAAAAAGCGGGCGATTGGACGCCTAGGACCATGCCAAGGCACAGCGCAACAACAGAGAAAAACCGTTGGAAAGATCCCAAGGGGAGGGCGGTAAAAATGGTGCGCATGAAAGCTCGCATGTCAGGTCCCAAGTCAGGGCCCCCACCCTGTCGCGCTTTCTATTTAACAGGGCGTGGTTGATTCGAGCAATCTGTCTGAAATTACGCGGGCACCTGTTGCAAATTGGTTCACCCGTTCAGCGCCTGTTCAAGACTGGCGCGAATCAAGACTGGCGCGAAATGCCCCGCAGCGCGCCGCCCAATGTGGTCAGGACAAACAGCACCGCAGCAACGCACACAATGGTCGGCCCGGTTGGGGTGTCGACCCAAAACGCCAGTTGCAATCCGCCCAGAGCAGACCCCGCGCCGATGCCCGCCGCAATCACCGCCATACGCTCTGGCGTTTGCGCCAGGGGGCGCGCGGCGGCGGCGGGAATGACCAGCAAAGCTCCGATCAACAGCGCCCCAACCACTTTGATCGCCACGGCGACAACCACGGCCAAAGCGAGGGTCAGCACCAATTGCTCACGCTTCGGATCAAGCCCGGCGGCATAGGCCAGATCAGGGTTTAGGGTTGCGGTCAAAAGCGCCGACCAGCGCCACCACAACAGCGCCAATACCAACAACGCACCGCCCCAGATCACCAAAAGATCCACATGGCTGACGGCCAGAATGTCGCCAAAGAGATAGGCCATAAGGTCGATGCGCACCCCGGACAGGAAGGATACGGCCACAAGCCCTGCGGCGATCGCGGAATGGGACAAAACCCCCAGCATCGTGTCTATGGCATGGGCGCGCGCACCCAAGGCCGACACCGCAAACCCCATGGTGAGCGCGGCAATCAGCACGCCCGCAAAGATCGGCGCGTCAAAGGCCAAAGAAAGCGCGACCCCAAGGATCGCCGCATGGGCGGTGGCATCGCCAAAAAACGCCATGCGTCGCCAGACCACAAAACAGCCCAAGGGGGCTGCGGCCAATGAAACACCGATCCCGGCCAATGCGGCGCGGATCATAAAGCCGTCAAATATCGTCATGCTGCACCGCCTGACCGGGGCGTCATTTGCCCATCGTTGGAGGGATCATGATCGCAATCCGTATGATCATGACTGGGATGATCATGGCTGGGATGATCGTGACTGTGCGAATGTTCATGGCGATAAAGCGCCAGTGCGCCGTGGGTGCCAGACCCAAACAGCGCGCGGTATTCCGGGGCCGAGGCCACATGTTCCGGCGCGCCCT
>DDMF01000105.1:5060-9917 GCA_002340515.1 Rhodobacteraceae bacterium UBA2553
CAGCAGACATGCCCGTTCAGGCACAGCACCCGGTCAGAGGCCGCCATCACCACGTGAAGCTCGTGACTGACCATCAACACGGCGCAATTCAGATCGCGGCGCAGATCGGCAATCAGCTCGTAAAACGCGGCGGAACCGGGTTGGTCCAGGCCTTGTGTCGCCTCGTCCAGCACCAGAATATCCGGGTCACACAGCAAAGCGCGCGCCAAAAGCACCCGTTGGAACTGCCCCCCCGACAGGCCGGCCATTTGCTGATCCCACAGACCCAGCGCCCCGGTGCGGGCCAGCGCGTCCCGTGCTTTTTGCGCGGGCATCCGGTGGGGAAGTTGCAAAAACCGCGCCACGGTCAGCGGCAGGGTCGGGTCGATATGCAGCTTTTGCGGCACATAGCCCAAGCGCAGCCCCTGCGTGCGGGTGATCTGTCCTGCCTCTGGTTTCAGCGCGCCAATCAGCGCCCGCAATAAAGTGGATTTGCCTGAGCCATTTGGCCCGACAATGGTGACAATCTCGCCCCGGTCGATGGAGAAATCCACCCCGGTCAGCACCCGTTTGCCACCTTGGCGGGCGGACAGGCCTGTTACGGACATCAAGCTCATGTGGTGGGGCCTTTGGCGGAGGGTTTGCAGTTGGGACAACGCCCTTCGACCTCAACCACCATACGTTCAATTTCAAAGCCAACATCGGCTGCGGCTTGCCCCAAGCGCCCCAAAGACAAGTCGCTGTGGGTCTCGGCCACGGCGCTGCAGGATTTGCAGATCATAAAGATTGGCGCGTGATCCTGACAGGGGTGCGCGCAGGCGACAAAGGCATTTAACCGCTCGATCTTATGGGCAAACCCGTTGGTCACAAGAAAGTCCAGCGCGCGGTAGGCGACGGGGGGTTGCGAGCCCATGCCCTCGTTGCGCAGCACGTCCAAAATCTCATAGGCGCCCAAGGCCTGATGGCGTTTGAGCAGGATTTCAAGCACGCGGCGGCGCACGGGTGTCAGTTGCAGACCTTTGTCCGCGCAATGCCCTTCGGCGGTCTCGACGGCGCTGGCAATACAGCCGTGGTGGTCATGCTTGGCAAATCCAACCGTATCTTTTGGCAAATCAGTGGGTGTGGACGTTGGCGTACTCATGGGGGTCCCGATCCGGTCATTTAGGGCTTGATATGATATAGTATAACAGATAGCAAGGGTGTCGATATGTTATATAGTAACACCCAATCTAGGACACCACATGCCGCGTAGTTTTTTCACCCCTCGCCTTCTTCCCGCCCTGCTTCCACTGGTTGTTGGCTTCACCCCCGCCGCCCATGCGCATGACCATATCCCGCATGTGGCCACCGACATCGCCCCTGTGCACGCCCTTGTGGCACAGGTGATGCAAGGCGTCGGCACGCCTGATTTGATCCTGCCACCCGGGGCATCGCCGCATGGGTATTCCATGCGTCCGTCTGAGGCCGCGGCCTTGGCGGAAGCGGATCTGGTGGTTTGGGTTGGCCCAGTTTTGACACCTTGGTTGGAAAAATCTTTGGATACGATTGCCTCGGGTGCGGCGCGCTTGACCCTGACGCAAAGCGGCGTGACCACACAATTACCGTTCCGGGAAGCCGCCGTCTTTGGGGACGAGGATCACCACGGGGAGCATGACGACGATCATCACGAAGACCACGACAAGGATCATGCAGACGACCATGATGCCGAACACGCGGATCACAAAGACGGCGAGCATGAAGAAGGTCATGACGAAAATCACGACGAGGACCACGCGGATCACGATGCAGAGCATTCCGACGGGCAAGAACATGATCACGACCACGCCGAAGGCGCCATGGACCCCCATGTCTGGCTCGACCCGGTAAATGCGCAAATGTGGCTTGGTGTGATCGCGGATCAACTGGCCGAACGCGACCCGGAACATGCAGACGTTTATCTTGCCAATGCGAAAGCCGCACGTGAGGGGCTGGATGCTTTGATCGCAGACACCCGCCAAACACTGACGCCACTGGCAGACACCCGGTTTGTGGTCTTTCATGACGCCTATCAGTATTTCGAAGCGCGTTTTGGGTTAAAAGCCGCGGGCGCCATTTCACTGGGCGACGCCAGCCGCCCCAGCCCGGCCCGCATCGCCACCCTGCGCGACGCGGTGAAAGACGGCCAGATCACATGTGCTTTGGCGGAACCGCAATTTAACTCTGGCTTGATCGACACTGTGTTTGAGGGCACCGATGTCAGCACGCAAGTGATCGACCCCCTTGGCGCGGCTCTCACCCCTGGACCAGAGCTTTACACCCAACTGCTGCGCGGCATGGCGGACAGCTTCGCGGGCTGCGTAAAGTAGGATTGGTCTGGTCATTTTCACCAGTATTGGCGCTTAACCGCTGATCCATTTTGGCGATACCTTGGGTGAAACACATGTTTGCCCAAGGTATTCCCATGACACACCACAGCCCGCATTCCGCACCTGCAACCACATATCCCAGCGTTTGCCCGCTGGATTGCCCCGACACCTGTAGCCTGAGCGTCAAGGTGCAAAACGGGACCATCCTTGATGTGAAAGGCTCGCGCGCAAACCCCTATACCGACAATGTAATTTGCAACAAAGTGGCACGCTCTTACCCGGATTTCACCCATGGTGACGGGCGTCTGACGCATCCGCTAAAACGGGTGGGGCCACGCGGATCGGGCCAGTTTGAGCGTATCACCTGGGACGCAGCGCTGGATCTGGTGCACGACGGGTTCACCCGCGCCATCGCCACCCACGGCCCCGAAAGCGTGCTGCCCTTCAACTATGCCGGGCCGCATGGCGAGCTTGCGGCGGGGTCAATGGACCGGCGGTTTTTCTATCATCTGGGCGCCACGCAATTGAACCGAGGGCCCTTGTGTGGCGCGGTGCGCGGCACGGCCTATTCATCCCTGTTTGGTGCGGCACCCGGCATGCCGCCCGAACAGGTGGTGCACTCGGATCTGGTGCTGGTCTGGGGCAACAATGTCACCGTCTCAAACCTGCATCTTGCACCACTTTTGAAACGCGCGCGCGCGTCAGGTGCCAAGCTGGTGGTGATCGACCCCAAGCGGATCAAAATCGCTCAGCAGTGCGACATGCACATTCAAATCGCCCCCGGCACCGATGTGGTGCTGGCGATGGGTTTGGCGGCAGAGCTTGAACGGCGCGGGGCGCTGGACATGGCGTTCATCAGCACTTGGGTCGATGGGTTTGACGCCTATATGGCGCAAGCGCGGACCTATTCCATTGCGCAGGTTGAAGAGGTTTGTGGCGTGGCCGCAGCACAGGTTCATGCGCTTGCCGATATGATCATTGAGGCGAAGAATATGGCCTGTTCAGCAGGGAATGGGATCGAACGTGGCCGCTCTGGCGGGTCTGGGTTGCGGGCGGCCATGGCGCTTCCGGCCTTGATGGGCCACCATGCTCGGATCGGAGCTGGCGTGATTGCAAAATCCGGCATCGCAGCACCCAAAACCACCGCGCGCCTGCATGGCGACCATCTGAAAAAAGCCGGCACACGGGTCTTTAACATTGTGGATCTGGCGCAGAAATTGCTGGACGACACTTTGGATGTGCCGATTTCTGCGGCGATGATTTACAACCACAACCCCGTTGCCACTCACCCGGATCAAGGCACGCTGATCAAGGCGTTGATGCGCGAAGATTTGTTCATCGCGGGCTGTGATATTGCGATGACCGACAGCATGCAGTTTTGCGACGTGATCCTGCCCGCCTCGGGTCCGTTTGAAATTGATGATGTCTATGGCGCTTACGGGCAAAACTATGTGCAGCGCGCGGCACCCATTATTCCTCGCGTTGGCGAAAGCCTTCCAAACACAGAGATTTTTCGCCGGTTGGCCGCGCGCTTTGGCTATGATGATCCGATCTTTCAGGCAACCGATGCCCAGTTGATGGATGACGCCTTTGACGGGACACATCCGCAGTTAAAAGGCACGCGCCCCAGCCAGATTGCGCTGGACCGCGCCCTTGAAATGACCGCCCCGGATGGCGAGACGATGATCATGTGCCACAATATAACGCCCGCAACTGGTTCGGGCAAAATTGAGCTTTTCTCGCACGATCTTGAGGCGCGTTTTGGCTTTGGCGTGCCGCGGTATGACCCTGTGGCGAAGGATCTGCCCTTCACGCTGATCTCGCCCAGTTCCTCCAAGCGCACCAATGCCACCTTTGGCGGACAGGCCGCATCACAGGGTTTGGAAGTGGTTGAAATGCACCCGAAAGACGCAGAGGCGCGCGGGCTTTTAGATGGCGCCACGGTTGAAATTTGGAATGCGCGCGGGGCTGTTACTTTGCGATTGGTCGTGACCGACGCTACCCGCCCCGGCGTGCTCTACAGCCCCAAAGGCACATGGCGCGCCACGTCCCAAACGGGGCTGACGGTGAACGCGCTGATCCCCGCCGACATCCGCACAGATATCGAGGATGGTGCCTGTTATCACGAGACTTTTGTGGATGTGCAGAGCGCTTAAGTGAACGGCTTGCCCCCTTTTTGGTCACGACGTATCATTCAAAACGATCAGATATGACCAGACCAATTGGGGGCAAAGATGGCAAGTATCCAACACCACATCCCTTGGCTGGCCTTTTCGATCGACCGAGACAGCAAAGTGCCGGTGTTTGAACAGATTTGC
Source organism: Rhodobacteraceae bacterium UBA2553 (assembly GCA_002340515.1). GTDB lineage: Bacteria > Pseudomonadota > Alphaproteobacteria > Rhodobacterales > Rhodobacteraceae > Aliiroseovarius. Next base: position 9,703 of record DDMF01000105.1, read on the forward strand.
ACGGTCATTCGCGCGCGCGCGGTGTCGGGATCGCTGACCCAAGGCACGCGCCTGCCCGCCACCCGCGCGATGGCGACGGAACTGGGCGTGTCACGGTCCACCATCGTGACCGCCTATGACCAGTTGGTGGCCGAAGGGTATCTGACCAGCCTGCAAGGATCGGGCTATCGGGTCTGTGCCATTGGCGAAGTGGAGCTGGCGCAAAAGGCACCCCC
>DDMF01000106.1 GCA_002340515.1 Rhodobacteraceae bacterium UBA2553
CGAAAAACCTTAAACAAAGCGGTCCTTGAATTTTTGGCTTTCGCTGACGCAGCATTTTTTCGCAATTGCCTCAGCGGATTTCCCGTTTCCGGTCATTCAAGGGTGCAATACCGGCGATTCTCAATCCGTTCCTTTGCTGCAGTTAAATTAGGCAATAAAAGTGCGGAACAAACCGTGTAACGACACTTGAGCTACGTTTCAAATCTCGCTATTGTATTATAACTTATATCTTACAAGAGTACTATCAAGGTTTCCAGCTCTGTCGACCTTGCTAGTTCTGGAGGGAAAAATGACACGATTGGCCATGGTGGCACAGCCGCCTACTCCTGAACGATTGAAAGCCATCAAGCAACTGGGCGCCAACGATGTCGTGCAATACAGCATGGAAAACCACGCGGCGATTTTTAAGGACTTCGGGCAATTTGTCGAGGCGGCAAACGATGCCGGATTAAGCGTCAGCGTTGTTGAAGCGGGCCCTCCGATTGGTGCCATTGTCCTAGGCGAACCTGGTTGGGATGAACAAACTCAGGACTGGATCAAAGCGATTAGGATATTCGCCAAAGCCGGTGTCGAGGTTATTTGCTACAACTTCATGCCCCAAGTTCTCGACGACGCGATGGTCGTCAGAACAAGCTATACGACTGAAACCCGGGGCGGCGCCCTGACCAGCGCCTTTTGTGCCTCGGAACTAGATGACGAAGGCTTGGCACCGGGTGTAACGCCCATTTCCCGCGAGGCAATGCGCGCGAATCTCGCTCGATTCCTGGAAACTGTTTTGCCAGTGGCAGAAAAGCATGGAATCAAATTGGCCATGCACCCCGACGACCCTCCCAAAAGCCCAATGGGGAAACTGCACCGCATCATGTCGACGGTCGAAGATTTTGAATGGCTTCTTGACCTCAGCGACAGCCCCTCCAATGGCTTGACACTTTGCATCGGGTGCTTTGCGGAAATGGGGTGTGATGTCACTGAAATCATCGAGCGTTTCAAGGAGAGGTTGTATTTCGTTCATTTCCGCAACATCAGCGGAGAGATCGACGATTTTGTCGAGACCTTCCCAGATGATGGTGACTTAAACTTGGCGCGCATCCTGAGAAAGCTGGATGACATCGGCTATGAGGGATGTATGCGCCCAGACCATGCTCCTTCCCTATCGGGTGAAAACGTAGAAATGGAAGGCTATGGGTTCCAGGGGCATATTTTTACGCTGGGATACATACGCGGGCTAATGGACGCCGGGTAATGTAATACATCCAACTTCATCGGCTTCGCTGCCGGTCAACGCAGCGAATGCGCATAGGAGCATCAAGGAAATGCCGTTTTGTTCAAAGGATACCGGCCAACTGCAGATCCAACCCCATCAGCTTGCAACTCCAAAGGCAGCGGAGGATGTGCCAATGAATCCTTTTCGAGACGTGACGGAAAAGTTCGACCGATCCGGTCGTTATGCACTGGTGACGGGAGATCGCTTGGCGTTGGAAATGCCATGGCGTTTGGCCTGATTCAGGCCGTTGCAATCATCATCGTTACTAGCACGCCGCGTGACAAAATCGGCGACCATTTCGAGCATGAATTGCAGGAGCTGGATCCGGCTCTGCCATTGATCCGAAATCAGGAATGCGCCCTCGTGGAAACAAGGGCGCACTTTCACAGCGCGTCAATTCCCAAAAGCCACTGCGCTCAACTGCCGAGACTTCTGGGTGAGCGAACCCTGAAACCTTGCCCAGGCATTCAAGGCGCCTGCTCATCTACCGTGATTTGCGATTGCATACCCAATCCCTCGATCCCAAGGTTCACCGTCTGCCCCGGCTTCAAATAGACTGGGTCGGGCTTTTGCCCGAGTCCCACGCCGGGTGGCGTTCCGGTCGCGATGATGTCGCCGGTCTGCAGCGACATGAACTGGCTGCAATAAGAGACCAATTCCGCGACGCCAAATACCATCGTGTTGGTGTTCCCTTGCTGGTACCGTTTTCCGTCAACGTCCAACCACATTTTAAGGGCCTGAGGGTCTTTGACTTCGTCGCGCGTCACCAGCCAGGGCCCAATCGGGCCAAAACTGTCACACGACTTTCCCTTCACCCATTGCCCGCTGCGCTCAAGTTGATAGCTGCGCTCCGAAAGATCGTTGACAACACAATACCCGGCGACATGGTCCAGAGCGTTATTGATGTCCACGTTTTTGGCAGGCTTGCCAATAACGACCCCCAACTCGACCTCCCAATCAGTCTTTTGGGAACCTTTCGGAATGATGATCGGGTCATTGGGCCCTGTTATCGCGCTTGTTGCCTTCATGAACATGATTGGTTCGGACGGGACGTCTTGTCCGGCTTCCTTGGCATGATCGCTATAGTTCAATCCAATGCAGATGAACTTGCCGACCCCTGCGACACAGGGGCCAAGGCGAACATCGGACCCAATGACAGGCAACTTGCCAGTGTCATGGGCTTTCAGGCTCTGCAAGTTGTCATCAAGCAAAATCTCCCCTGATATATCGTCAACAACACCGCTTAGGTCTCTGATTACCCCGTCATTGTCGACCATCCCTGGGCGCTCATGACCTATCTCTCCGTATCTTAGTAGCTTCACCGTCTATTCCCTTTGGTATTCGTGAACTGCGGTGCTGAGGGTCCGCGTCATGATAGAGGGTTTCTCTCACCACTATTGGCGCGTAGGCCAAAAACAAGCTGTTCAGTTCAAGTTTTCTGTGATTGGCCAAGATCTGGATATTGGCCTGACGCGTTTAGACCCAGCCTTCATCTCGGTCTTTTGCTCTTTGCTCACTAGAGCGCTCCTGTGGGTCACCATATCCACCGCCACCTGGCGAGCTGATGGAAATCTGATCGCCCTTTCGGAACCCAATCCGATTGAATTTACTGGCAGAGGTTTTGTTGCTGTCTTCGCAGGCTGTGACAAAGTCCGGCGTAGATTTGCGCCGGATCAGAACGCTGCCGTTTTGCCCTTCGCCGCCGCCGCCAATACCCCATGGCGCGATTTTCTGCCGGTCGGACATGAACGACACTTCCATGTCGTCCGAAAGACATGTCAGCACTTTGTTCACTCCCAGACCACCACGGTATTCTCCATCACCGCCGCTCCCTGGGATCAGACCCAAGGACTCGAAGCGCCAGGGAAACCGCGTTTCGAAAACTTCAACGGGATTCATACGCGAGTTTCCGTTGATGCAGTTCGTTGCATTGTGGCCGTCGGCAACAGGCCTTCCGCCCCATCCTGCACCCGTGAAGTCATAGCAAACCGCATAGTTTCCGGTTCTCTCGTCTGTAGCCCCAAACAGGAAATTTGAATGCGTACCGCCATCAGGCGCAAAGGCCCGCTCCGGGATCGCCTGAGCCAAAGCCCCAACAACCGTGTGGCAAATGCGAATATGGGTTTCCGTGTTGCCGCCAACCTCTGCTGCGGGGAAATCAGCGTTAACAAGTTTCCCCGGAGGCGCCACAATCTTGATCGGGCGGAAAGCGCCTGAATTTCGCGGGATTTGCGGATCTGTCAGGTGCAAAATGGCGTTATAAGTCGCTGACCAGGCTACTGACAAAACCGCGTTGATCGGGCCAAGTGACTGATTGTCGGTACGGCTGAAATCGGCAACAATTTTATCCTGCGAAACATAGACATCGACGGCTATCTTGTAGGCTTGATCGGTCACACCATCGTCTTCCATAAAATCTTCGAAAGAATAGACACCGTCTGGAATAGATGTGATCTCCGCCCGCATGCGACGCTCTGCATAATCTTTCAGATCAGTGCAGATTTCACGATAACGTTCTGGACCGTATTCCTTGATTAATTCAAGGATCCGGGATTCCCCACGATTCACCGCACTGATCAAAGCCCGGATATCCCCGTGATTTTGGCGAGGCGTGCGGTGATTGGCGAGCATAATTTTCCAAACGGGCTCTACGTCCTTGCCTCTTGCCTGGATCTTAACAGGAGGTACCCGCAATCCTTCCTGATAAACTTCTGTCGCTTCGCCGGGGAAACCGCCAGGAACCATGCCGCCGACTTCTGCAATATGCCCGATTGCCACCGAAAACCCGAAAAATTCACCTTCAAAAAAGACCGGCTTGATCAGGGTGTGTTCAGGAGTGTGCATCCCGCCACGAAATGGGTCGTTGTGGATCATTACATCGCCTTCATCCATCTCGGACAAGGGGATTTCCTTGATGATCGAAGAGACCACCAGAGGCATGCCGCCGACCTGGGCCGGCTGAAAATCAGCTGAAGCAAGCAATTCGCAGCTTTCGTCGGCGACGCCGCAGGTAAAGTCCCGACCTTCGTTAAAGATGGTCGAATAAGACGTCTTCATCAGAACAATGCCCATTTCCTCGGCAATGCTTTTCAGACGTCTGTCGACGATGTTCATGTCTACCAGGTTCATGATTGCGTCTCCGAGCGCCAGTCCTTGATGAGCACCGGGCCTTTTGCGTTCTGTCTTGCCTCGCGCCCCTTGTACCATTCCATGTCCCAAGCCGAACTGAACGGACCAATCCTGGTGCCGTCCTCATCAGTGAAAAAGAGACCTTCGTCATAGACGAGCTCACCGCAATTGATGCACTTTCGATACTCTTCGACGTACAATCCGTTTGCTGAGTATTTCACATCAAACCTCCTGAAACTCTTTGATCACCAGCACACCTGAGGGTTGTCGCTCAACACTTTGACCCGCGTTGATAGGCACAGTTGAGACATCCTCTTCGATCACCGCGGGGCCATGGATCTGGACACCCACAGGAAGGCGCGTTCGGTCATAGATCGGTGCATTGACACTCCCTCCCTCAAACCAAACCTCGCGATGGGTTTTCGGTTCGGATGTCGTTTCACCAAGGGATGCTTCGATATCCGGCTTGGGCTGCGCGACGACGCCGGTTACCGACAGATTTACGATTTCAATCGGCTCGCCTGGCAGGCAGAAACCGTACTTTTCGTCAAATTCGGTATCAAAGTCGTTCCTGAGAACTTCCATGTTGTTTTGGTCAAAACGATCAAAGCCGAATGGGACGCTGAGTTCGTAGTTTTGTCCCTCATAACGAAGGTCGACATAGAGCTTAATCTCAATACCGCTGGCGTACCCTTGTCGGGAAAACTCCTCAGTCACCGTATTCCGAAGCGAAGCAGCGACCTCATTGAGGCGGTCGAAATCCAGAGAGCCCGACCGCATCTGAACCGTACGCTGGCTGTCAATCCGTGCATCTGCGCAAGTGAACCCAAACGCCGAGAACTGGCCAGGGAAAACGGGAACCGTACCTGCCTTGATATTGAGAAGCCGCATCAGGTCGGCGACGTGAACCGGCCCCGCTCCGCCAAATCCCATAAGCGAAAAATTCCGCGGATCGTGACCATTCTCCACGGCCATGCGCCGAAGCTCGGACGCGACATTGTTGTTTGCAATGTCGATGATCGCCTTGGCGGTTTGTTCAATGCTCAGGCCCAATTGATCGCCAATCACCCCGATGGCGGAACGGGCGGCTTCAAGATCCAGTGCGACCTTGCCACCGAGAAAGTTGTTGTGGTCGATGCGAGAGAGGATCACGTTGGCATCCGTGACTGTGGCTTCGGTGCCTCCCCGACCATAACAAGCCGGTCCAGGCATTGATCCGGCGCTGCGGGGGCCAACTTGCAGCATCCCGCCATTGTCGACCCAGGCAATGGAACCACCACCAGCGCCGATAGTGCGCACATCGACCATTGGGATCTGAACAGGAAGACCCCATTCGACTTCGAAGTCCGTGGTCAGGTTCACATCGCCCTCGATGCAAATTGCACAGTCGGATGACGTCCCACCCATGTCAAAGGTCATCACCCGGTCAAACCCGTTGGCCTTGGACACATGTTGCGTCGCTACGACTCCGCCGGACGGTCCGGAAAGCAGCAATTGGACTGGCTGCTGACAGGCCAACCCGACAGTTGTTTCCCCGCCATTAGATTTCATGATCGCCACATCAGCACGGGGTACAAGCTGCCCGATTTTCTCGATGATCTTGGGGAGCCTGTCATTCACGATTGGTTTGACATAGGCATCAGCAATGGTCGTCGAACTGCGCTCGAACTCCTTCCACTTTGGAAGGACGTCATAGGAAATCGAGACGGGAATGCCCGGGACTTCCTCTTCGAGGATCTCCTTGGCGCCCTGTTCATGCTTTGGCGAAATGTAAGAAAACAGGAAGTTTACGGCGATAACCTCGATGTCACCCCGTTCTCTGATCTGGCGCCCGATCGTCCGAAGCTCCGCCTCGTCAAGATCCACCAGCGTATCACCTTCGCTTGAAATGCGCTCGGAAACGCCAAAACAGTTTTTGCGGTTCACCAGGCTTTCGGGCTTCACCCAGAACGCATCGTATATGCCTTTGCGGTCGCCGCGCCCGATATGCGGGATGTCGGTAAAGTTCTTGGTTGCGATATAGCCAACGACAGCACCGTTGCGCTCCAGAATTGCGTTGGTGGCGATAGTCGTCCCCAGCCTTATTTTCACAATACGATCAAGCTGTTGGTATTCTTTCAAGCCATCAAAGATCCCCGCCGCCGGATCTTCGGCATTCGAAAAATACTTCCAGGCGGTCGCCGTTTTCGCATCTTTGTCATAGGCAACGTAGTCGGTGAAGGTTCCTCCGATATCGATGCCCAAAACAATGCCCTGCGCGGCGTGATCGCTCGGCGCACTTGTGTGTGGCTGCTGCGTTTTTTCCAGATCACCGTTCATTGATTTCCCTCAGAAACACCGGCGATTGCGTGAAGCAGCTCCGCCTCTGACACATTGCCAGCCGTAAACTCGTGAGTGACATTCCCGCGCCGAAGTACGTAAATCCGGTCACAGGTATCCAACAGATCGCTCAATCTGTGGCTCACGAACATCACGGAACAACCCGTCTCCGGAAGACGCCGGATTTGCTCAAGCAGAGGTTGGCCCGCTTTTACCGACAAGGCCGCGGTTGGTTCGTCCATGATCACCAGCTTTGGCGAAAAGGCGATTGCGCGTGCGATGGCAACCAACTGGCGCTGCCCACCACTCAGCGCAGTCACTGGCTCTTCCAGACTTGGCAATTCAAGGTCGAGTATGTCCAGCAGCTCCTGGGATCGGGCCAGCATCCTGTCCTTGTCAATGACCTTGAATTTGCCCAACTCAAACCGGGTCAGCTCTCTGCCCAGAAAGATGTTTTCCACGATCTCAAGATTGTCGCAAAGGGCGAGATCCTGATAGACCATTGAGATCCCGAGCTCCTGAGCGTGCTTTGTGGTCAGGTTGTTTTCGGTTTTGTTGTTGACCAGCAATTCCCCGGCTGTTGGGGTCACGTCCCCGGCCACCATTTTCATCAAGGTCGATTTACCGGCCCCGTTGTCGCCCGCAAAGCCGACGATCTCACCCCGACCGATTTCAAAAGAAATGTCGTCCAATGCGGTAACCGCACCATATGATTTGCCCAGGTTTTTTGCCTCGACTACGTTTTCGCGCACCGACATCGTTACGCTCCTTTTCCGCGGTTCATGACCAGAGAGTCGACTGCGATGGTGATGATCAAAATAAGCCCCGTCGCAACCATCTGAAAGAATGTGTCTACTCCTGCCAGGCTAAGACAGTTGGCAATGCTTGCCATCATCAGAGAACCGACAACAGTGCCCCAGATTGAACCGTATCCACCAAACAGGCTGGTCCCGCCAATGATCGCCGCGCTGATTGCATTCAAGGCCAGCAATTGCCCGATACCAGGCGGCCCGGCGTCCAACAGAGACGCCTGGATGACGCCCGCAAGCGCAGTGAAGGCACCCATCAGGGCAAACAATCCGATTGTCATCAGCGAAATGCTGATGCCCACGCGCCGCGCTGCCAACGGGTTACCGCCGAGCGCATAGATATGCCGCCCAAATGTCGTGCTCGTGCTGACCCAGTTGGTCGCCAAAATGACAACCAGCAATATCAGGACCGGAAATGGAAGACCGCGGTACACGTAGAAAACTACGGCCGCTCCGATTGTCACACCCACGACGACCAGAAGTTGCAGCCAGTCAAGCACCCGGGAAATTGGCAATTTTCTTTGGCCGGCCAATGTATTTCGAAGGGCTTTCCACGAGAAATAGCCTCCAATAAGTACAATGAGGGCAATCGAAAAAGCCGGAGGCAGGTAGCTGTTTGATATCAGATAGAAAGAGTCTTTCGCGCCAGCATGCGTCTGCCCTTCAGAGACGATGAATGCCGTTCCCCGAATCCAGGAAAACCCCGCGAGTGTCACGACAAATGACGGAACCATCAACACAACGCGTATCGATCCATTGATCAAACCCAGCAATACGCCCACTGCGAGAGCAACAATCAGAGTGATCAGGGTCCCCACGTCGTGGACGACCTGAAGTTGGTAAATGACCACGATCACCAGGGCCATAACGGCGCCTGCTGAAAGGTCGATTTCACGCGCGATGAGCAACCAGGTCATGCCTATAGCAAGGATGCATGTGACCGTCATCTGAACTGAGAGTGTGGTCAGATTTCGGGGTGTCAGGACGAAGCCATCCGTAAAAATCAGGTCGAAAGCCAACCAGAGGAGGATTGTCGCGAATGCTAAAAGCAGCAGGCGGATTTTTCGTGTATCGGCCGCCAATGTACTGTTTTTTACGTCGCGCGCGCGTGCATTTGCCATAGAACAACCTACGCATAAATGTTCAGCTGATCAAAAGGATCCGCTGACAAGGTTTGAATGAAGAAGGGCGGCGGGTCTTATCGAGGCCGCCACCCAGATTGTGCGGTTTACTTCAGGAACTTTTCAGCGCCCGCTGGCAAACTGTCGGCGGGAAGGTCCTTAAAGATCGTCTCCGCATCCACATATGCAGGGCTATACTGGTCCAGGTATTCAACCAGATTATCACGCGAAACGTGGAACGCTTCAATTGGCTGCAAGGGCACGGTAACATCGCCGGAGGAATATGTCATGGGCGGATTGATTGCCTCGCCTTTTGCAAGCTTTGCACACAGCTCTCCTGCTGTGCGCCCCATCACATCAAAGCGCGTGAATGTGGAAAAAGTCATCTTTCCCTCGGCAATCAAACGGCACGCCACGGTCGTCGCGTCCTGACCGGAAACAAAGGCCTTTCCTGCGAGCCCGGCTTGTTCAAGCGCGGCGATGCAACCGCCTGCGGTACCATCGTCGTTACACAGAAAACCACGAATGTTGTCGTTGTTCGCAGACAGCGCGTTTTCAGCCTGCTTGCGGGCACTTTCCGGATCCCAGCCATCGTGGAACTCGTGGCTGACAACGTTGACTTTTCCGGCATCGATCAGCGGCTTCAGGACATCGTAATAACCAGCGGTCATTTCATCGGCGACTGCGTCACCGGCCTGGCCGGATGCGATCACCCAGTTCCCTTCCAGACCAACGGCGGCGTCCGCACCTTTTGCCGCAGATGCACCAACGCCCCGGTTGTCACGCGACACAAAGGCCGAAAGATCCGAACTCGGAATGGCGTTGTTATACGCGACAACAGGAACACCATCGCGCAAAGCCTTGCGCACCATGTTTTTGCCGGCACCCGCGTTCACGGCGATAATGGCAAGTGCGTCGATGCCCTGGGCCAACAGGTTGTCAACATCATTGAGTTGCTGGTTTGCATCGAAGTTGGCCTGCACCGCGACAGTCTCCATACCAGCGGCACGCACTGCTTCCTCGAAGAAGGGTAAATCGAGATGCTTGAATCGCGGGACGGAAAAAGTAGACATGGCAAAGCCAATGCGCCCTGTTTTCCCTTGTGCGAGAGCCGGTAATCCGAGGGTTGCTGCCGCAACCGCTCCGCCACCGATTTTCAGAAAGTCGCGACGGCTTGTCGCCAAAGTGGTCGGTTTCATTTCGTCCTCCTGCTGAACTTATAAGTTATATCTTATTTTTCACTAAGCGCGGAGTCAATACAGTTTAGCCGCTGACGGCGAAACTGAGATTTGTGAGGTCGACTGGCTTGAAAAATTTAAACGGTAGGGACGACTGCGACCGAAAAACAAAGAGTGATTCCGGTTGGCTAAGGCAAGTAGCGACGTGCTACCGCTAGGTCGTCTCTAGCTCAGCAATGTACTCAGAGATCGATCTACATCCATGTTTGATATCTGCCGAAATGGATTCGGCGGCACCTTTTGTGTCGCCAACGCGCAAAGCTTCAATCAGCTTTGTGTGGTCAGGAGCTCCGATCTCAACGGGCATGGTTTGAGAGTAATATACTCTCAATATCGGACCCATCATTGCCCATAGAATGGATATTGAAGACAGCAGCATCGGCATGTTTGCATTTTCATAGATCAAAAAATGAAAGCTGCGGTTTAGCGCTTGAGCCTCTGATCTACTCCCCCCCTTCTCCGCATCAATGAAACGATCATGCAGACTCGAAAGCTTCTTGAGATCAGATTGGCTAACACCTCCAGCGGCGCGTTCAGCCGCCAGACCTTCGAGCGCCAGCCTCATCGCCACAATTTGTTCAAACCTCGCGCTGGAAAGGTTGGGTACTGCAAATGCTCTTAGCGAAGACATCTCGACAGAATCTTCAGCAACCAATCTGATCAATGTTTCTCGCACCGGCGAAACACTTGTTCCGGTCTGCTTGGCCAGCTCATTCAGCTTGAGCCGTTGTCCCGGCTCAAAAACGCCCGAGATCAGCTGATCTCGCAGTTCCAGATAGATTGGCCCACTTAAGGTTTGAGAATTCGAAGGGCTAAGCGTTGGCATATGTGTGAAACCTCTGAACTGTATTTCGGCTGCTGAACGTAAACACCTATAACATATAATAAACATTTTCATGCTGTTCCAGCGGAATTCTAGTAGCAAAGCTGCTGGTCGGCACGGAAAGCACAATCGGATCCCGCACAGATTGGCGGAATTTGCCCAAGATTTAACCATCAGAATCAATCTGTTGGGGAACTAATGCGATGCTGAGCCATCATGTGCGTGTTTCAAGTTGACTTTCCATCTTTCGTCGAACATATAACATATAACTTTTTGGAGGAGCTCTTATGGATCAGCTTACTTTTGGAAAATCCGCCAACTTCATTAGCGATGCGTCACAGTATCTTGCCGGCGGCGTTAGCAGCAACTTTCGGTTGGGCATGCTGCCCGGACCACTGGCATTTGAAAAAGCCGAGGGGCCCTTTTTACATGATGTGGATGGCAACCGCCTCATCGACTACTACTTGGGAATGGGCCCAATGATCCTTGGGCACAATCCAGAGAACGTTACAAAAAAAGTCGCAGAAAGCCTGAACACTGGGATATTATTTGGGGGGCAAAGCCACCTAGAAGTTGAAGCCGCAAAGCTTGTTTGCGACCTCGTGCCGGTCGCTGAACGTGTAAGATTTTCGGGGTCCGGTTCTGAAGCTGTGCAGGGTGCTTTGCGTCTTGTTCGGGCGGCAACCAACCGCACGAAGATCATCAAATTTGAAGGTCAGTATCACGGCTGGTTTGACAACGTACTTTGGTCAAACGCCCCATCTCGGGATGCCGCCGGTGAAAGATCAAACCCCAATGCAGTGCCACTTTCAAAGGGCCAGGAAGCTTCCGCAGATTCAGGCTTGGTGATCCTGCCTTGGAATGACATCGCCCTGCTGAAGGAGCGACTGGCGCGAGGGGACATCGCAGGTGTTATTATGGAACCAGCGATGTGCAATTCTGGCGCTATCTCTCCTGAGCCAGGGTTTCTTGAGGCGGCAAAGGAGACATGTGAGAAAAACGGATCTCTGCTGATTTTCGACGAAACAATTACCGGTTTTCGATTGGCCGCTGGCGGTGCTCAAGAGCGCTTCGGCGTTACACCACACATCGCGACTTTTGCCAAGGCAATGGCGAATGGGTATCAGGTGGCCGCAATCACAGGACCGGCGAATCTGATGGAACTGTTTGCTTCAGGCGGCGTGCTGCATGGGGGCACGTACAATTCCCAAGTTCAATCGATGGCAGCGGCGGTTGAAACGCTCAAAACCGTTAGCGCCCCAGGGTTCCACTCAGCACTTGAGGCAAAAACCCTGAAACTTCATGAGGGTGTCGAAAAAGCGTTACGAGACCAAAACATCACCGCATCTCTCAACTCTTACTCCGGATTTTTACACGTAGGGTTGGGACTTGCAGAAAAACCAAAAGACTATCGAGGATTGCTAGGCATCGACAAGCCTCGATACGCGCAACTTTGCCATGAGCTGCTAAAACGCGGCGTGCGTACTCTGGAGAGAGGCGCCTGGTTCGTTTCCTCAACCCACACGGACGATGTGATCGAAGAGACGATCGCTGCTGTGCAAGAGGCGGTACGGGGAATTTAGCTGGAACAAAAAATCTCTCCGATTGTTTCAAGATCGAAGCGGCAAGACAGCACTAACTCAATTCAATGATTTTCCGAATCCGTTTTGAACTTTGCCAAGACTTAACCTCAATCAGCGCGGAGCGATTGAATGCGAAGCAAAGAATCACAGAATTCTCGCCAAAGAATGGAGTTCATTGAGAATTCTGTCGCGTTGCTTGACCAGCTGCGCAACGTGGTCGGGCGGCGGCACGTTCTCACAGGAGTTCGGCGAACGAAACGCTTCCGAAAGGGTTTTCGCTCAGGCGAAGGCGATGTTCTCGCCGTCGTTCAACCGGCAACCCTGCTGGAACAATGGAAAGTGCTGCAGGCCTGCGTTGGCCACGACAAAATAGTCATCATGCAGGCCGCGAATACAGGCCTGACGGAAGGTTCAACACCCAAAGGCCGATATGATCGAGAAGTCGTTCTGATCAATACGCGGCGCATGGACCAACTGCAGCTGATCGCGGAGGGCAAACAGGTCATCGGGTTTCCGGGTTCGACACTGTTTGCGCTCGAGAAGTTGCTCGCGCCGATTGGTCGTCAGCCGCATTCTGTAATTGGCTCATCATGTATCGGCGCTTCTGTTGTCGGCGGCGTATGCAACAATTCCGGGGGGGCCCTTATCGAACGGGGGCCGTCATACACCGAACTATCGCTATATGCCCGTATAAACGACAATGGCCAGCTTGAGCTGATAAACCACCTTGGGATTGATCTTGGCGAAACCGTTGAAGAAATTCTAACAAGACTGCAGTCTGGCCAATACAATCAAAGCGACATCGCAACAACTAATCGCAAAGCATCTTCTATGGACTATGCAAAGAAGGTGCGTGAAGTCGACGCCAATACACCGGCGCGATTTAACGCGGACAAATCCCGGCTGTACGAAGCAGCTGGCTGTGCTGGCAAACTAGCGGTTTTTGCGGTGCGTATGGATACGTACTCCAATCCTGAAAATGAAGTAACGTTCTATGTTGGAACGAGTGATCCCTCTAAACTGACCGAGCTTCGCCGCACAATACTGAAAGACTTTCAGACGCTTCCTGTCAGCGCAGAGTATATGCACGGCGACTACTATGACGTTACCCGCAAGTACGGAAAAGATACGGTTCTGATGATCGACAAATTGGGAACTGAATGGTTGCCAAATTTCTTCGCATTGAAGGGCGCGATCGATTCTCGACTAGAACGCATTCCGTTCATGCGGCATTTTACTGATCGCTTTATGCAAGCCATTGCTTGGCTATGGCCAGACGTGTTGCCGAAACGAATGACCGACTTCAGGAGCAAATACGATCATCACCTTATTCTGAAAATGAAGGATGGCGGAGTAGCCGAGGCAAAGAAACTTTTGGCCTCCCTTCAATCGCAAGATGGATTTGACTTTTTCGAGTGCACTCCCAAGGAGGCCAAGCTGGCGGCTCTTCACAGGTTTGCGGCGGGCGCTGCCTCTGTTCGGTATCGCGCGATTCACAGCCGCGAAGTCGAGGATATTCTCGCTTTGGATGTCGCTTTGCGCCGCAATGATTTCGAGTGGTTTGAAGTCTTGCCCAAGCACATAGCAGACAAACTCGTCTATTCCCTGTATTGCGGGCACTTTTTCTGCCACGTCCTTCATCAGGACTACATCGTAAAGGCGGGTGTGGACACTGAAACATTGAAAAAGGAAATGCTCGAGCTCCTTGATGAACGCGGTGCCGAGTACCCTGCGGAGCACAATGTTGGCCATCTCTATGAGGCCAAACCAAATTTGACCACCTTCTACAGATCAATCGACCCAACGAACAGCTTCAACCCAGGCATTGGCAAGATGTCTCGAAACAAACACTATAGGTAGAGGTGGTCCTAGATTTTAGACCAGTTTGCAGCCTTGTTAAGATGGATCAGGGTTTCATTTAGGCTGCTAATCTCATTTGTTCTGTTTTGCTGTCATAGGCCTCATCGGGGGTCAATATGAACCGCCCCCAGTTT
>DDMF01000124.1:0-3952 GCA_002340515.1 Rhodobacteraceae bacterium UBA2553
GATTGGGGGGAAAGATTTTGGGCCATCTCTCTAACTCCTTATTCCGCCGCAGTGGCGGTTGATTTGATTGCGGCCTCAATTGAGGCTTCGATGATGTCCATAGCCTCAGACACTTGTTCCATCGGAACGGTCAGCGGCGGCAGCAGGCGCNNCGCACGGCGTTGCCGTAGGTGCCACACGGCAGGATGATCAGCCCGCGCGCTTCAGCTTCAGCCACGATGGCTTGGGCAAGAGCAGCGTTGGGTGTGTTGGTTTTGCGGTCCGTCACCAGCTCAAACGCGATCATGGCGCCAAGGCCGCGAACGTCGCCAATGGCTTCCATGCCCTGACGGTTCGCCAGTTCATTCAGGCGTGCGGTGATCGCATCACCGACTTCATTGGCGCGGTTACACAGGTCCTCTTCTTCGATCACCTCGAAGACAGCATTGGCTGCGGCCACCGCCAGCGGGTTGCCCGCATAGGTGCCGCCGATGCCGCCCACAGGGGCAGCATCGACAACCTCAGCCCGGCCGGTTACGGCTGAGAGCGGAAAACCACCGGCCAGTCCTTTTGCCATGACCACCAGATCGGCGGCCACACCAGAATGTTCAAACGCGAAAAGCTTGCCTGTCCGGGCAATGCCGGCTTGCACTTCGTCGGCGATCAGCATGATACCATGGGTGTCACAAATCTTGCGCAAGGCGCGCAGGAATTCGGGCTGGGCCACGTTGAAGCCACCTTCGCCCTGAACCGGTTCGATAATGATGGCTGCCACGCGTTCGGGGTCGATTGAGCTGCGCAACATATTCTCAAGCACAGCCAAAGCCTGATCCACAGTGACGCCGTGGAATTCATTTGGGAACGGGGCGTGCAGCACTTCTGGTGGCATCGCACCAAAGGCTTTTTTGTAAGGTGTGACCTTGCCGCAGAGCGCCATGCCCATCAGGGTGCGGCCGTGGAATGCACCGGAAAATGCGATCACACCAGAGCGGCCTGTGAAGGCGCGCGCCATTTTGACGGCATTCTCAACGGCTTCCGCACCTGTGGTGACCAGCATTGTTTTCTTGGCAAAATCACCGGGGGTCGAGGCGTTCAAGCGCTCGGCCAATGTGACATAGCTTTCATAAGGTGCGACGTGAAAACAAGTGTGGGTGAAGGCTTCGGATTGCTTGGCAACGGCCTCCATCAATTTTGGGTGACGGTGGCCGGTGTTGTTCACGGCGATACCTGCGGCGAAGTCGATATAGCGCTTGCCATCAACGTTCCACAATTCTGCATTTTCTGCGCGCGCTGCATAGATGCCACGGGTGGCCACGCCACTTGCGATGGCGGCCTCGCGGCGAGTTTTTAGGTTTAGTGTGTTGCTCACGTCGGTTCCTCCGCTGGGAATTCACTACACATATTCATTGATTCTCGAAACCTGTATTGCTCAATTATTTGAGCATTGCTAGAGGTAAGTTGGACAAACTTCGCTGAATCACCCAAACTGGGCAAAAGCGATGAGAGGGACCGATCCATGGTGGATGATTTTGACGTTGGCGCACGCCTAAAGCAGCTGAGACAGCAATTTAACATGTCTCAGAGGCAGTTGGCCGAATCTGCAAATGTGCCGCACGGGCAGATTTCGATGATTGAAACCAACAGATCGAGCCCCTCTGTCGCGAGTTTGCGCAAAATTCTGGGCGGTTTTGGGATTTCTATGTCTGAGTTCTTTGAGCCTGACGCGCCGGCGACGTCTCAGAGTTTTTTCACACCGGCGGAGCTGCGCGACCTCACCTCGCTTTTGTATCAGGATAATGAGGCGGCCGCGCGCAAGATCACCATCAAGCAGGTGGGCGATGCGAAGCTGCATGGCCTGCAGATCCTGCATGAACGTTATGAACCGGGCGCTGATACGGGCGATTCAATGATCGAACATGATGCCAACGAAGGCGGTATTGTGATCGAAGGGGAATTGGAAATCACGGTGGGCGATGAGACCCGCGTGCTGAAGGCGGGGGACGCCTATTTGTTCAATTCCCGCGACCCGCATCGGTTCCGCAATATGTCTGACCGGGTGTGCAAGGTGATCTCTGCCTGCACACCGCCTTACCTGTAAGGCCCAACTTTAGGAAGTAGTATGACCCCTTTGCATGGACTGAAAGTCGTTGAACTTGCTCGCATTCTTGCCGGGCCTTGGATTGGCCAATCGCTTGCCGATCTGGGGGCTGAGGTGATCAAGGTGGAAAGCCCAAGCGGGGATGATACCCGCAAATGGGGCCCTCCGTTCATCGAGCGGGATGGGGATAAAACCGCCGCTTACTATTACGCCGCGAACCGGGGAAAGACCTGTGTGACAAGCGATTTTCGCACCGAAGAAGGCCAGGCCCAAGTGCGCGAGTTGATCAAGGATGCGGATATTCTGATCGAGAATTTCAAGGTTGGCGGGCTTGCAAAATACGGGTTGGACTACGACAGTCTGAAAGCGCTGAACCCGCGCCTGATCTATTGCTCGATCACCGGGTTTGGCCAAGACGGGCCTTATGCGCAGCGGGCGGGCTATGACTTTCTGTTGCAAGGAATGTCAGGTCTGATGTCGATCACCGGCGAGCCGAACCGCCAGCCACAAAAGGTTGGGGTTGCGGTCACGGATGTGGTCACCGGGCTTTATGGCACCATCGGGATATTGGCGGCCGTTGAACAGCGTCACCGCACGGGATTGGGCCAGCATATCGACATGAGCCTTTTGGATTGCGCGACAGCCATGCTCGCCAATCAGGCGATGAACTTTTTGGCGACCGGACAGAGCCCCGAACGGCGCGGCAATGCGCATCCCAACATTGCCCCTTATCAGGTGCTGCCAACAGCTGATGGGCATTTCATTTTGGCCGTTGGCAATGATGGTCAATTTCAACGGTTTTGCGAGGTGATTGGCCGCGCTGATCTGCGGGACAATGCGGACTATGCCACCAACCAGTTGCGGGTTGAAAACCGCGATGCCCTGACGGTGGCGATTGAGGCGGAAACCGGGAAATGGGAGAAAGAGGCCCTGCTTACAGCCCTTGAGGCCGCGACTGTTCCCGCGGGGCCGATCAACTCGGTAGGTGAGGCGTTTGCGGATCCGCAGCTGGTGCACCGTGGGATGGAAATCGCCCCAGAGGGTGTGAAAGGGGTGCGGGGGCCATGGGTGTTTTCGGATGCTGAATTGGCGTTGGAAAAATCTGCGCCGGTCTTACCCAAACACGCGTGAGCCACTGATGAAATGACGGGAAAACTAGTTTTCTAGTTTTCTTCGAAACCCTCGCCCTACCCCACAAATACAAGAAAAAAGGCCGCCCCGAAGGACGGCCAGTTTGGGAGTGTCGTTAAGACGACAGGCATAAGCGCCGCCGGAAGGCGACGCCTATTCACAGACCTCAGAACAAGAGGTTCGGAAGCCATAAGGCGATTTGCGGGAACGCCACCACCAGCGCCAGACCAAGGATCTGCAAAATCACAAAGGGAATTGCCGCTTTGTAAATGTCGCCGATTGTGATCTCTGGCGGGGCCACGGACCTCATATAAAAGAGGTTGTAGCCAAAGGGCGGCGTCAGATAGGCCGATTGCATCGACAGGATGAACAACACCGCAAACCACGTGGTGTCAAAGCCCAGATCGCGCACGATCGGCACAAACAGTGGCACGGTGATAAACACGATTGCAAAGTCATCCAGAAACATGCCGAGCACAAAATAGGTGGCCAGCATGGCAATGATCACCCACATTGGGGACAGGTCAAAATCTTCGATCAGTTCACCAACAATCTGCCCCGCGCCCAGACCCACATAGATCTTGGAAAAGAACACAGCGGCAATGGTGATCCACATCAACATACCCATCAATTTGGTGGTGGTCAGCATCACATACCGCATCATGTCCCAGCTGAGGCGGCGCTGAATACCTGCGATGACCAAGGCGCCAAACGCGCCGATGGCAGACGCTTCTGACGGCGAGT
>DDMF01000124.1:3977-5134 GCA_002340515.1 Rhodobacteraceae bacterium UBA2553
CGCCGCCGATGATGCAACCCAAAACCGTGAAGATCAGCAGCCCCGGTGCGATGAGAAAACGCAGGGACCCGATCTTTTCACGCGTAGTGAACTGCTCGTCCGCGGGGGGGCCCATCGCCGGATTCAGACGACAGCGCACCAGGATATAGGCAATATAGATCCCCGCCAACATCAGCCCCGGCATGAGGCCTGCGGCGAAAAGTTTGCCGACACTATCGCGCGACAAAAACGCATAGATGATCATGAGAACTGAGGGTGGGATCAAAAAGCCCAGCGCGCCGCCGGCCATGATAGTGCCGGTGACCAGTTTGGGATCATAGCCGCGCTTTAGCATCGCGGGCAGTGCGATAATGCCAAGCGACACGGTCGCCGCCCCCGACACACCTGCCATCGCCGCAATCAGCGCGCAGATGATCACCGTGCCAATGCCAAGACCACCGGGCAGGCGCCCCATCAGCTTGTGGATCATCTCGAACAGATCGTCGGTGATGCCAGAGCGTTGCAGCACCAGCCCCATAAAGATGAACATCGGCAAGGCCACGAGCAGGAAATTGTCCATCGCCGAGAAGGTGGACGAGATCAACAGATCCAAGCCGCCATCGCCGTAAATCATAAAGGCGCTACCAACGCCGCAAAAGGTCAATGCCCAGGCCAGCGGCGCGCCCAGCGCCATAAGCCCCAGCATTGATAGAAACATGATCGCAGTGATCGTAAGGGGATCAAGCTCCGCCATAGTCTTCCCTCCCTGGCAAGGCCAACTGCCTTGCCGTTTCAGTATTATTCTGTGTCGTTGCCAGCCGCCTCGGGCATGTATTCCGGATCGGTTTCCGAGCTGTCTTCGTATTCACGAGGATCGTGGAATTCGATGCCCAGCATGGTCAGCGTCGCCCGGACAAGTTCGGCCAGATTCTGCAACCAGACCAACCCCACCGCGAGTGGGATCACCGACTTGATTGGGTAAAGCGCCGGTTGCCAGACAGATTTGTTGGAATATTCTCGCACCGCCCAACTGTCGGCGGCAAACTCAAGGGACAGTTTGAAAAAGATCCCCATGACCACAAGGCCAATCGCGAAAACGATCACATCACAGGTGGCGCGCGCGCGCGTGCCCAACATGCCCCAGATCACTTCGGACCGCACGTGGCCCCGGTGGCGCA
>DDMF01000124.1:5188-13354 GCA_002340515.1 Rhodobacteraceae bacterium UBA2553
AGGGTAAAGGCCCCCGCCATAATACAAAAACCACCATAAAGCATGGTGGACAATTCATGGGCCCAGGTCGTTGGCGCGTTCAAGAAATAGCGCGCAATGATTTCCAGCATCAGCACGGCGATCATCGCAAGCGTCAACCAAGAAATGGTCCGCCCGACAAACTCGGACAGACCATCTTGAATGACAAGATATCTTGTCACCAATCCCATTACAGGCGCCCTTGGGCCTTTGCGTTGGCGACCAGAAGATCAATGAATTTCTGGTTGCGCGGGCTGCGGGCCGCTTCTTCTTGCCATACGCCTTGGGCGGCGGCGGTCAGTGCTTTTGAATCTGCGTCCGGCAAGGTTGCATATTCAAAGGTGCCTTCAGCCACACCCGAGTTGCCGTCAGCCAGCCACTGGTGAATGTCTTCTGCAAACTGCGCAATGGCGGTTTCCAAGATGGCTTTATGCTCATCCGACAGATCGCCCCAAGCCGCAGGGTTGGCAAGGAAGGTTTCGGTCCAACCCGGCATCAGCATGTTCATAAAGGTATAATTTTGCGCGGTTTCATGCAGCTTCAGCTGCTCATATTCCACCGGGCCACCATAGATCGCGCCATCAATCACGCCGGTCGACATGCCGATGTAAAGCTCTTGCGCGGGCAGATACACGGTTGGGATGTCAAAGGCCGACAAAACCTTGGCAACATTCGACGTCGCACGGATTTTGCGGGTTTTAAGATCGGCGAGCGAGGTCACAGGCTCTTTGGTCAGAAGGTCGTAGTTATGACCATAGCCTTTGCCCAGATAAACGGTGCCAGCTTCCGCATAGGCTTCTTTCAACAGGCCATCCACTTCGGGGCTGTCAAACAGCGCCTTGGCTTCATCAACACTTGCCCATGCGCCGGGCAGACCGGCTTCGATATTGCCCACGTCGATTTGACCGGACCAGTAACCGCCTGTGCCATGTACGATATCGACGGTGCCCTTAGAGACAGCATCCGCAAATTGATCAGAGGCCACCAGCTCGCCACCGCGGAAATACTGGATGCGCAGGGTGCCGTTTGACGCGTCTTTTACCGCGTCGCGAAACTTTTTCGCAATTGGGTCAATTTCGGTGCCGTAGAAGGTGTGAAACCGCAGGCGTACAGTGTCCGCTGTGGCGGTGGTCGCCACGGATGCAAACGCGGCCGCGCCTGCAAGCGCGCCCAAAGCAGCGCGACGTGTGAAAGTCGTGAATGTCATAGGATCTCCTCCCGAGGCGTGGCCTCACTTCGTTCCGTTTCACAGCGACCCGCCCCTCCTCGGGTGAAGTCACAGTGTGGGACGCTCCTACATCATGGAAATGGGGCTGCGCAATATTTTAAGCGATATGTAAGGTGATTTTGCGCAACTTAATGAGCGTTTTGATCATATTTTTTTGGAGGATGTTTTGGCGTATTCATAATTATCAACTACTTAACATGAATCCTATCGAATTGTTACGAACAATATTTGATGAATTTAGATCACTGCATCCTTCACAAATTCACCGACTCGGTAAATCGCGCCCATGATTCGCCTTCATTTACCTGCCCCCGTAGAAAGGTGAACTGCGGCAGATCGCACCATCCGACGAAAACGCGAGGCTGAGCACCCCACCCGCAAATGAGGGCGGACAAGCCCCACGCGCTGCATTATACCGAAACGGCCCCCACCGCTTGCAAAGGAAAAAGCATGAGCACATTTGACGAAGACCTGTTTCTGAAAGGCCTGGAACAGCGCAAGGCAACGCTTGGCGCGGAATATGTTGAAAAGAACCTTGCCGCCGCAGATGAATTCACCCGCCCGTTTCAAGAGGCGATGACCGCATGGTGTTGGGGATTTGGCTGGGGTGACGATGTGATTGACGCCAAAACCCGGTCGATGATGAACCTGTCGATGATCGGCGCCTTAGGCAAAATGCACGAATGGGAATTGCACTGCCGTGGCGCCCTCAACAATGGCGTCACCAAAGAAGAAATACGCGCCATCATCCATGTGATTGGCATTTACTGTGGCGTGCCCCAAGCGCTGGAGTGTTTTCGTGCCGCGCGCAAGGTTCTGGACGAGGTTTAAGCCCGGCACAAAGACCCCAGCCAACACTTGTCACAAAAACGACGCGCTTTCTTGCCCTTGATGCGCCGGTTCCCCTTGAGGTTCGGCGCATTTTGCCACAAAACAGGGAAACCTTTTAGGCCATTGATCAGGAGTTCGCGTGTCCCTCTTCCTTATCGTCGCATTGCCCTTTCTTGGGGCCTTGCTGCCCGGCCTGATGAATTCTGCAGGGCGCCAAGCCTGTGCGGGTGTCACTTTCACCGTCACATTGACCGCCTTGATTGGGCTTTTGACCAATTTGCCGACGGTGCTTGCCGGTGAGTTGATCACCGCGCAATTTGACTGGATCCCGTTATTGGGTCTGAACGTCACTTTGATGCTGGACGGGTTGGGGTTCTTTTTCGCCTGTTTGATCCTTGGCATCGGGCTTTTGATCATCACCTACGCGCGCTTTTACCTCGCGCGCGAGGACAATATGGGCGAGTTCTTCACCTATCTCTTACTGTTCCAAGGCGCGATGGTGGGGATTGTCCTTAGCGATAACATCCTGCTTTTGCTGGTATTTTGGGAGCTGACATCGCTGTCCTCCTTCCTTCTTATCGGCTATTGGAAGCACCTGCCCGAAGGGCGGCAAGGCGCGCGCATGGCGTTGACCGTAACCGGGATGGGCGGGCTTGCCATGATCGGTGGTATGCTGATCCTGGGACAGATTGTCGGCAGCTATGATCTGAGCGTCATTCTTAAAAATCGCGCGTTGATCCAAGCGTCGCCGCTTTATGTGCCTGCTCTGATCTTGATCTTACTGGGCTGTTTCACCAAATCCGCGCAATTCCCGTTTCACTTCTGGCTGCCGCATGCGATGGCGGCGCCTACTCCTGTCTCGGCCTATCTGCACTCTGCCACCATGGTCAAAGCCGGGATTTTCCTGATGGCACGCATGTGGCCGGTGTTGTCCGGCACGCCGGAATGGTTTGTGATTGTAACGGGCGCCGGGTTGATCACCATGGTTCTGGGCGCGGTGATTGCGCTTTTCAAACATGATCTAAAGGCGCTTCTGGCGTTTTCTACGGTCAGCCATCTGGGCCTGATCTCCATGCTTTTGGGCACCGGCACCGCGTTTGGCGCGATGGCGGCGGTGTTTCACATCCTGAACCACGCCACATTCAAAGCCGCGCTTTTCATGTCCGCTGGCATCATTGATCACGAAACCCACACCCGCGACATTCGCCGTTTGGGCGGATTGCGCCACCTCATGCCCGTGACCTTTGGTATTGCGAGCCTTGCCGCCTTGTCGATGGCTGGCATTCCGCTGCTCAACGGGTTTTTGTCTAAAGAGATGATGTTGGAAGAGGCGTATCACACCTCGCTGTGGGGCATGCCCTATCTTGTGCCAGCACTGGCCACCGTCGGCGCGCTTTTCTCTGCGGCTTACAGTTTCCGCCTGATTGGCCACGTCTTTCTGGGCCCCAAACGCGTTGATTATCCCGCGCCCCCCCATGACCCCGGTGCTGGGCTGTGGTTGCCGCCTGCCCTCCTTGTCGTTTTGGTGGTGGTCATTGGTGTGGCGCCATTTTTGGCCGAACCCTTTGTAAAGCTTGTCACGGCGTCCGTCCTTGGCGCTGCGGCAGATGTGCCCCATGCCCATTTCAAGATTTGGCACGGCTTGGTACCCGCGCTTTACATGTCGATCATCGCGGTTGTTGGCGGCTTGGCGCTTTTGGCCGCTTTCAAACCGAGCTTGCGGTTCTGGGATCATATGCCCCGACCCGAAGCAAAACGCATTTTTGACGCAGTGATCGCCACCTCGGTCGCCATGTCGCGTCAGGTCATTCACCGGCTGCATGACGGCGCGTTTTCCCGCTATGCGGCGATCATGGCCGTGACAGTCATAGCCGTCGGCTATCACGCCTGGGCGACAGGAACCGTTGGTGCGGCCACACGCATTGCGCAACCCGCAAATCCCGTACAGATCGCCGGGTGGTTGATGCTGGTCACAGCGACGTGGGGGTTGGTCTTTTTGCACCGCAACCGCCTGTTATCGCTGATCCTGATCGGGATTGTCGGGTTGATTGTCTCGGTCGGTTTTGTGTTCTTTAGCGCGCCTGATCTGGCGATGACCCAGCTGACGGTAGAGGTCGTGACCATCATCCTTCTGTTGCTGGCGTTAAACTTCCTGCCCAACCGCACGCCCATTGAAAGCAGCGTGCTCCGCCGCACCCGTGACGGAGCCATTGCGGCCGCGGGCGGGATCGCGACCATGGCGATGTCTTATCACTATCTGTTGCGAGACAGCATCGCCCCGAGCATTTCAGAATTCCACCTCGCCAATGCTTATCAAGGCGGCGGCGGCAAGAACGTCGTGAACGTGATCCTTGTCGATTTCCGGGGCTTTGACACGTATGGCGAGATTATTGTGCTTGGCATTGCCGCGCTGTTGATCTTCGCGCTGACAGAAACCTTACTGGCCGGCCCCGTCCGGGCGCGGCTTTTGAACCGGAAACCTGATCAGCCCCGCGCAGGCATTATGCACCCAATGATGATGGTTGTGCTGACACGCGTGATTATGCCTGTGGTTCTTATGGTTGGTTTCTACGTCTTTTGGCGCGGCCACAATGAACCAGGCGGCGGGTTCATCGCGGGCCTCATCGTCTCGATTGCGGTTGTGATGCAATATATGGCCAGCGGGTTTTCCTGGACCGCCGCGCGGATCAGTTACCCTTATCATGGGGTCATTGGCACGGGCGTTTTGATCGCCGGGCTGACCGGGGTTGGGTCGTGGTTTTTTGACAAACCCTTCCTGACCTCTGATTTCACCTATGTGCGCATTCCACCGTTTGAAAAATTTGAACTGGCCACAGCAGCCCTGTTTG
This sequence comes from Rhodobacteraceae bacterium UBA2553, assembly GCA_002340515.1. Lineage (GTDB taxonomy): Bacteria > Pseudomonadota > Alphaproteobacteria > Rhodobacterales > Rhodobacteraceae > Aliiroseovarius. The sequence goes on from DDMF01000124.1 coordinate 10,115, forward strand.
ATCTGGGCGTGTTCCTTGCGGTTGTTGGCGCGGTCATGCTGTCACTTGAAAGCTTTTCGCGCCTCGCGCGCCGTGCCCATGTGCCGGATGCCGATCATCCGATGGATATCGACCCGTCACGCGATGACATCACAGCAAAGGCGGAGGTATAAATGGAACTTCTTGTTGCCTCAGCCATCGGCATTCTGACCTCGGCGGGCCTGTATCTGGTTCTGCGTCTGCGCACCTTCCCGGTCATCATGGGCGTGTCCCTTTTGACCTATGCGGTGAACATTTTCCTGTTTGCATCCGGTCGGTTGACTGTGGGGGCGCCACCTATTCTGTCGGGTGCGACAAACTACACCGATCCTTTGCCACAGGCCTTGGTTTTGACCGCAATTGTGATTTCCTTTGGGATGACCGCTGTGATTGTCATGATCTCGCTTGGGGCCTATCTGGGCGGCGATGACGATCATATTGATGACCTTGCTGCGACACCTGACGCGGGCCTAAATTCAGACCTAAACACAGAGGATGCGCAATGACCCATTGGATCATCCTGCCCATTGTGCTTCCGGCGTTTCTGGCACCCTTCATTGTCCTGGCGGCGCGCTATCACATCACCATTCAACGGGTCATTTCCGTCTTTGGGGCGCTGTGTCTTTTGGCCATCACCGCGGGGCTGTCTTGGCAAGCCTCTGACGGCACGGTCACTCTGTATCAGCTCAGCGATTGGGCCGCCCCCTTTGGCATTGTGCTGGTTGGGGATCGGCTGTCGACGCTGATGGTGTTGCTCACCTCCGCGCTGGCCTTTTTCGTTTTACTCTATGCAATTGGCTCTGGCTGGGACACTCGCGGGCGACATTTCCACGCGCTGTTTCAATTCCAACTGATGGGCATTATGGGCGCGTTTCTGACCGGGGATCTCTTTAACCTCTTCGTGTTTTTTGAGGTTCTGCTGATCGCGTCTTATGGCCTGATGATCCACAACGGCGGCACCATTCGCCTGCGCGCGGGCGTGCAATATGTGCTGTATAACCTGTTGGGCTCGACGCTGTTTCTCTTTGCCCTTGGGGCGATTTACGCAGAAACCGGCACATTGAATATGGCCGACCTTGCAGGCCGGGTGCAGTTAATTGACGCCTCGGCCACCGTGGGCATTCGCATCGCGGCGGTCTTATTGTTGATGGTGTTTGCCGTGAAAGCGGCCGTGGTGCCGTTGCATTTCTGGCTGCCGTCCAGCTATGCCGAGGCCCCTGCCCCGGTGGCCGCCCTCTTTGCGATTATGACCAAAGTCGGTGCCTATGCGATCATCCGGGTCTACACGCTGATCTTCCCACCTGATCTGGCCGCCACGGCGGGCTTGCATGGGTGGTGGCTGCTGCCCACCGCATTGGTGTCACTGGCCATTGGCATGGTTGGGGTCTTGGCCGCCAAACAATTGGACCGGTTGGCTGCGTTTGCGGTGATCGGATCAATGGGCATGGTGATGGTCTCCATCTCGCTGTTCACGCCCGCTGGTATGTCAGCTGCACTGTATTACATTGTCCATTCCACACTGGCCGCAGGCGCTTTGTTCCTGATCACAGATTTGGCGCGCGCGGGGCGAGACAACCTTGACCTTACGACCCAACCTCCGGTTTCAGGTGCTGCGTTAACGGCGGCGCTTTTCTTTNNGCCATTGCAATGGCTGGCCTTCCGCCCTTCTCAGGCTTTATTGGCAAGCTGTTGATCCTGAACGCCGCCTTTGACACGACCTATGCGGCGTGGATCTGGGCGGTGATCCTGATCGCAAGCTTGATCAGCGTTGTTGGGTTTGCCCGCGCCGGTAGCGTTTTGTTTTGGAAAGCCCAATCCGTGGAGCGGGATGAGACTGCTGAACCAAGCCCTGCCCCATCGGGCCTGTCCTATGTTGCGGTCGGTGGATTAATCACGCTTTTGGTGGGGCATACGGTCTTTGCGGGCCCCGCCACCCAATACACCAGCGCCATATCCGCACAGCTTTTTGCCCCGGAACAATATCTTTCGACGGTTTTAGAAACACCCGGTAAACTGTCAGATCCCACAGAAGGAGCACATTGAGATGATGAAACTCCTGCGTTGGCTGTTGCCCCACCCCGCTCTGACCTTGCTGCTGACGCTTGTGTGGGTCTTGCTGCAAAATAGTGTGAGTTCGGGCATGGTGGTGTTTGGCCTGATCCTTGGCATCATCATTCCCATCGCCACCGCGCGCTGGTGGCCCGATCGTCCCAAGACGGTGCATTTGGGGAAACTGGTCACCTATTGCTTCTTGGTGATGTGGGACATCATTGTCGCCAACGTGCAAGTGGCCTGGATTGTCCTGACGAAATCCAATGCCAAGATGCGCCCCGCTTGGGTGGTGATCCCACTTGAACTGCGCTCGCCCGAGGCAATCACCGTTTTGGCAGGCACCATCACATTGACCCCCGGCACCGTCTCTGCCGACCTGTCAGATGGGGGGCATTACCTGTTGGTTCATGCACTTGATGCCGAAGATCCCGACGCCGTGCGCGATGATATCAAACAGCGCTATGAACGTCGCCTAAAGGAGATTTTCAGATGACTCTTGCAACTGAAATGATGAATTGGTCACTTTACGCTGCATTTGTTATTGTGGCGATCGCACAGATCATGGCGATGATCCGGCTGTGGATTGGCCCTAGTACTGGGGACCGTATTCTTGCGCTGGACACAATGTTCATCAATGCAATCGGCCTGATTGTGCTGCTTGGCATCGCCCAAGGGGTGCAGATCTATTTCGAGGCCGCCCTGATCATTGCCATGTTGGGCTTTGTCTCAACCGTGGCATATGCGCGCTTTGTGCTGCGGGGGGACATTATCGAATGACGATTGAGATCCTTGCCACCTATGCCATCGCGCTGCTTCTTATCATTGGCACAATCTTCACATTGGTCGCTGCCATTGGTCTGTTGAAACTCAACGATCCGATGACCCGTCTGCATGCGCCAACCAAGGCGGGCACCGTGGGGATCGGGGCCTTTCTTATGGCGTCCATATTCCAGTCCTATACCTTTGGCGAAGGCTCATTTCATGAGCTGCTGATCATGGCGTTTTTGTTTGTAACCGCACCCGTTTCGGCAAACTTCATGGCCAAGGTCAGCCTCCACCGAGGGGCCTGCGCCTTGCCGCCGCCCACACCACAGGATGAAACATGGTCAACCCTGAACCGCTTTGATCATGATGGAGAGGTCGAAGAGATGGCACCGGAAAATAAGGCGG
>DDMF01000124.1:13381-24498 GCA_002340515.1 Rhodobacteraceae bacterium UBA2553
CGGGCCTGCCCCGTTAGCAGGCCGCCATCAACCGGTAAACGATTTGCGCTGCGGTGAAATCCCACGCGGCATTGCCGTCGGGGGCCAATTCGACCACGTCAAACCCCACGCAACGCCGCCCCTTCAGCGCATGCTCCACCAGATGCAACGCCTGATAATAGCCAAGCCCACCGGGAACCGGCGTGCCGGTGGCCGGCATTTGTGACGGGTCAAGCCCATCGACATCAAAGCTGACATAGATCAGGTCTGGGAAGTCGTCCGGCAGATCAACGGCATGGATATTGCCCGTGACCAGCTCCTCAGCATCGACGTGAAACACCTGGTTTTGCACTCGGCTTTCTGCCTCTTGGGTACACAGCGCACGCACCCCAAACTGGGCCAAACGCACGCCCTCTTCCGCCAGCAAATGCATGACCGATGCATGAGAGTGTTTCTCGTCTTGATAAGCCACGCGCAGATCCGCATGGGCATCCACCTGCACAATACCGATCGGCTGGCCAAGGGCGCGCGCAACGCCCATCACCGCCCCATAGCTGAGCGAGTGCTCCCCACCCAATGTGACGGGGATCTTCCCAGCCCGCACCGCGCGTTCCGTCCGCTGGGCCAAACGCTCCATCACCTCGGGCAACGGCCCGTCGCAATCAAGCGCGGGTTCCGTGAAAATCCCATCGGCACAGGGTTCCGCGGCACCACAGATCCGCTCCAACTCGTCCGACGCGTCCAAAATTGCGCCCGGCCCCTTTGCAGTGCCCGCCCCATAGGACACCGTGCGTTCAAGTGGGACTGGGATGACCCGAAATCGGGCGGCTTCGGTGCGCTCATCGGCGGCCAGTTCACTGTCGAGAAAGATGCTCATCTTGGGATCCTTACGAAAGGCGATCTTTGAAATCGGTATAGGAAAATTGCTTCACAATCTGCAACACGTTGCTTTGGCTGTTCCACAAAGCGATTGTCGGCAAGGGGACACCGTTGAATGTGTTGGTTTTCACCATCGAATAATGGGCCTGATCGAGAAAGGCGAAACGGTCCCCAATCTTGAGCGGCTCTGCGGTGGTGTAGTCACCGATGACATCCCCGGCCAGACAGGACGGTCCACCAAGCCGGTAGGTATGACCATCCTCAATTTCATCCAGCATCGCAGGGCGATACGGCGCCTCTATCACATCAGGCATATGGCAGGTGGCGGAAATATCGGTGATCGCAAGGTTCATGCTGTTCTGGGGCAGATCAAGCACTTCGCCCACCAGAATACCCGCATCCAAGGCCACCGCCTCGCCTGGTTCCAGATAAACCTCAACCCCATATTTGGCCCGAATAGTTTTGATAAACGCAATCAAAGCCTCGCGGTCGTAATCATCACGGGTGATGTGATGCCCACCACCAAAATTCAACCATTTCAGGTCTTTAAGATAGGGTGCAAGCTTCGGCTCCACCGCCGCCCAAGTGCGTGCAAGCGGCTCAAACCCTTGTTCACACAGCGTGTGCATGTGAACCCCATCCACCCCCACAAATACGCCATCCGTCAGGGTGCTGATCGGCGTGCCGAGCCGCGAACAGGGCGCGCAGGGATCGTATTTGGCGATCTCACCTTCGGAATGTTCAGGGTTCAGGCGCAGCCCAACCTCTTTCCCCGCCGCCTGACATTTGGCCAGAAACCGGTCTTTCTGAGCGGGGCTGTTAAAGATGATGTGGTCCGAAAGACTGATGATCTCGTCGATCTCACTGTCTTTGTAACCAGCGCAAAACGTGGCCAGCTCGCCGCCATATTCCTCGCGCCCCAAACGGGCCTCAAAAAGCCCACTGGCACAGGTGCCGCCCAGGTGCCGACGCACCAGTGGGGCCAGAGAAAACATCGAAAACGCCTTGAGCGCAGCCAGCACATGTGCGCCCGACCGTGCGGCCACCTCCGATAGGATCGTGAGGTTTCGGGCAATCGCCACCTCATCCACCACAAAGGCCGGGGTCGGCACGCGGGACAGATCAAAATCGCGAAAGGCGCCGGCATCCCCGGCTTGGGTGGTCATCATCTCGGACATGAGAGGCCCCGTTTTAGGCAAAAAGGAAGCCCGGCGTTGCCGCCGAGCCTGTGTTTAGAAATCGACAGGACCGTCCAGCTCATGCACCTGCCACGGCAGCCCGTGCACATTCAGCATGTCCATGAAATCATCGGGATCAAGCTGTTCCATATTCCACACCCCGGGCGCGTTCCAATTGCCCTTGAGCATCTGAGCAGCACCAATCATGGCGGGCACGCCTGTGGTGTAGGACACCGCTTGCGACCCAACCTCAGCAAAGCATTCTTCGTGGTCACAGATGTTGTAGATGTAATAGGTTTTTTCACCCGAGCCATCTTTCGCCTGACCCGTCGCAATATCACCAATACAAGCTTTGCCTTTGGTCAGCGCGCCAAGATCGCCGGGATCGGGCAGCAGAGTTTTCAAAAACTGGATCGGGATGATTTCCTGACCCTGATGCATCACCGGTTCAATCCCAGTCATGCCAACATTCTGCAGCACCTTGGCGTGCATAATATAGGCATCCCCAAAGGTCATCCAAAACCGCGCACGCTCGACCTCGGGGAAATGGGTCGACATCGACTCCAGTTCCTCGTGATACATCAGATACATGTTTTTGGGACCAACGCCGGGGAAATCAAACTCGACCTTATGGGTCATGGCGGGGGATACTTGCCAGTCGCCATTTTCCCAATGGCGCGCATCGGCCAGCACTTCGCGCAGGTTAATCTCGGGGTTGAAATTGGTCGCAAATGCCTGCCCGTTGTCGCCGCCATTGGCATCGAGCACGTCGATCTGGCGGATGGTATCAAGCTTGTGTTTCTTGAGCCAGGTCGCAAACACGCTGGTCACACCCGGATCAAAACCTGATCCCAAGATTGCCGTCAAACCGGCCTCTTTGAACTTGTCCTGATAGGCCCATTGCCAGTGGTACTCAAACTTGGCCACATCTTCGGGCTCGTAATTCGCGGTATCAAGGTAATGGCATCCGGCCTCAAGGCAGGCATCCATCAGTACGAGATCCTGATAGGGAAGTGCAAGATTAACGAGAAGCTCGGCCCCGGTTTCGCGGATCAACGCAACCGTCGCCGCCACATCCATCGCGTCCAAAGCAACGGTTTTGACCTCAACGCCGGTACGTTCTTTTACGCTCGCGGCAATCGCATCGCATTTCGATTTGGTCCGGCTGGCCAGCGTGATTTCGGTAAAGATATCCGCGTTCATCGCCATCTTATGCACGGCTGCGTGACTTACGCCGCCCGCCCCAACAACAAGTGTCTTACCCATGGTGGTTTTCTCCTTCCCGAGGTTATTCATAATAGGTGTAGCCGTTGATCGAGTCGCGATAGGCGCCGATCAGGATCTTGCGTTCACTGGCGTTCACAGCGCCGCTCGAAATCGCCTCATCGACCATCTTGCGGAAGGCCGCAACACAATCGGCGGGGTCGTATTCGACATAAGACAACACCTGGGAAATCGTGTCGCCCTCTTGTTCGTGCAACAGATCAAACCCGCCATCCGCGCGCAGATCAATTGTCACCACATTGGTGTCCCCAAAGAGGTTGTGCAAATCACCCAGCGTTTCCTGATACGCACCGACAAAAAACACCCCAAGGTAATAACGCCCTTCGTCAGGCAAGGAATGTACAGGAAGCGAGGGCGAGATGCCGTCGGCCAAAATAAACTGATCCACCTTGCCATCACTATCACAGGTGATGTCGGACAGAACCGCGCGACGATCCGGCAGTTGGTTGAGCATTTGAAGCGGCACAATCGGGTGCAGCTGATCAATCGCCCAAACATCCGGCAAGGATTGGAACAGCGAGAAATTGCAGTGATAGACATCTGCCACTTTCTCCAGATGCTCCTCCATCTCGTTGACTTCATCCGAAGCCGCAACCAGCGCTTTGATCCGGGCGGTCAGCGACAGGTAAATACGTTCCGCCCGCGCCATCTGGCGCAGATCCACGTATCCCCGGCGAAACAGGGCGCGCAGCTCATCGCGATAGAACGAGGCATCGTTCCAACATTCCTGTACGCGCCCCGCTTCCAGATAACCCGAAATCGCCGCGAGATCTGCCACCAGATGATGATCGTCTGGCTGCACATCCGGCGCATCAGGCGCATCGTAAAGCGTGGTTTCCAACACGTCGAAGATCAACATCGACGAAGTCGCCGCCACCGCCCGCCCGCTTTCCGTCACCAAAATCGGGTGCGCGAGCTCCGCCTCATCCATCGCATAGGCCACGGTTTCCACCACATTGGCGCAATATTCTTCGACGGTATAGTTGATCGAGTTTTCCGCCGCGCGTTTTTCGCCGGTGTAATCAATGCCCAAACCACCACCCAGATCCAGATGGGTCAGCGGCGCGCCTTCGCGGGTGAGTTCAACAAAATAACGGCACGCCTCAGCCGCGGCCCGGCGCACATCATTGACGTCGGGTACCTGGCTGCCCAGATGCGAGTGCTGCAACTGAAGGCAATGCAACAGTCCCTCGTCTTTCAGCCGGTCCACAACACGCAGCAATTGGTCGGTATTCATGCCAAAAGTTGACCGGTCGCCCGAGCTTTCCTGCCACTTTCCACCGATCTGGTTGGTCAGCTTCACGCGGACGCCCAGCAAGGGATCAATCCCCAGCTCGCGGGTCACTTCGATCACCGTTTCCGCCTCTTTCGGGCTTTCCAGAACAATCACTGTGTTGAAGCCAAGGCGGCGCGACAGGATTGCCAGCCGAATAAATTCGGCATCTTTCACCCCGTTACAGACAATCAGCGCGTCCTTGGCCAGACGATGCGCCAGCGCAATGACCAACTCGGGTTTGGATCCCGCTTCGAGGCCATAATTGAACGGGCGACCAAATTCGACAATCCGGTCTACGACCTGCGCCTGCTGGTTCACCTTAATCGGGAAAACGCCACGATAAGGTGCCTGATATCCAACACGTTTGATAGCGCTGGCAAAGCTTTCGTTGATGTGGCGAATTTCGTGTTCCAGAAACGAACTGACCCGCAACACCAACGGCGAGGCAATACCGCGCTGTTCTAAATCTTGTAGAATGCCAGGAAGGCTGATCGGGATCGCAGATTCGCGGGCCGGATCGCAAAGCGCAACATCCCCGTTGGGTAAAACTGTAATCAGCCCTTTGCCCCAACGATCAACGCCATAAATGGTCTCGGAACGAGTGTGGTCTTGCTTCAAGTGAGGCGACCTTTGCTTTTGATTGTAAATGAAAAACCCGGAAGGACAGATGTTTTACGCCTGCGGATCAGGCCGGGCGCGAACGACCCATTTGTCTGTAATGAAACCACGTCATGCGCACGCACTCCTGAAGTTTATCTCTGTCAGAGGACGTTGTTATACGGTGAATGGGGGCAGGTTCCAATAGGGAATTTGCCCTGGGTGAGAGCAGAAAAAAGCCGTGGTTTGCTTACGGCCAGCAAACACCAGCGGCGCCCAGATGGCGCAAAACCCGATACAGCAGCTATTGCCAAAATCGGAATGCGGCAGGGATAATTGCGGCGACGATGGGCGTTATGCAAATATAAGTTTTGCCTATATTTACGGTGATGTACCAGGTAAAGCAGACATCTTTCGCGGTATCTTACCTTAGCAACACGATTTCCCAGGCCGTGTAAACGCACCCATATTTTGTCGAATACTTATACATCATCTGAACTGGCTATCGTGACCACCTTATACTTAGTGGAAATCCCTACTTGGAAACAACTTCTTAGCCTGATCCCTAGGGTGGAATGCTCGACCTGCGGAAGTAGGGTGTTTGGGGCGAGGGCTATCGTCAGCTTGGGGCAATGTTTGACCAATCGTATCTTCCATGGGATGACCAAGCTCGGACAGTTTGCACGACATGTCCTGAATATCCTGTGCAATGAGGTGAACGACGATGCCTTCACGTTGTAGATGACCTGATACCTGCAACAACCTGCCACCCATCACTGCGGCTCGAAACCGTTTGTAGACCTTGGACCAGACCACAATGTTACTAACGCCAGTCTCATCCTCAAGCGTCAGGAACACCACACCTGAGGCCGTGCCTGGGCGTTGACGTGTAATCACCAAACCGCAGACCGTGACACGACCAAGGGGGACATGTGGCAGTTCAGAATGTGGTGTGGTGTTGGGCAATGTCGGACGTATCAGTTCGACGGGGTGGGCACGAAGTGACAGTCGCATTGAAACGTAATCTTCGACCACTGCTTCCCCCAAATTCATGACAGGCAGCGTGACCTTCGGTTCGGCAATCTCTTCACCATCAATGGGATCATTGAACAGCGGCAAGCGGGTGCCAGCCCTGATGGCCTTGACCTGCCACAACGCATCACGCCGTGTTAACCCGAGACCCGTGAACGCATCAGCCTCGGCCAAGCGTTCCAATGTACCCGATGAAACACCTGCGCGGTGCCAAAGGTTGGGGATGTCGTGATATCCGTTCCCACGGGCGCTTACGATCCAGTCAGCGTCTTCTTGTTTCATGCCCTTGATTTGTCGAAACCCCATCCGCAGGGCCAAACTGCCATCAACCCGCTTTTCCAGATGATTATCCCAGTCGGAGCTGTTGACGCAGATGGGGCGGATTTCGATGCTGTGTTCACGGGCATCCCGTATAATCTGGGCGGGTGCATAGAAGCCCATTGGCTGGGAGTTCAGCAGCGCACAGGCGAACACGGCTGGGTGGTGGCATTTCAACCACGCGGACACATAGGCCAGCATGGCGAAGGCTGCGGCATGGCTTTCGGGGAAACCATATTCACCAAAACCTTCGATCTGGGTGAAGCAACGATCTGCAAAATCAGCATCATAACCGCGCCTCAGCATACCGCTGATAAAGCGGTCTCTGAACGTGCCGATCGTCCCCATTTTGCGGAATGTTGCTAAGGATCGCCTGAGATGATCGGCTTCTTCGGGGCTAAACCCTGCTGCGACCACCGCGATCTGCATTGCCTGTTCTTGGAACAACGGAACGCCGCATGTCTTGCCAAGCACGGCTTCCAACTCAACCGAGGGAAAACTGATCGCCTCCTTTCCCTGTCGACGATTGATATAGGGATGTACCATTCCCCCCTGAATTGGACCTGGCCGCACAATCGCTACTTCAATCACGAGATCATAGAATGTGCGGGGCAGCATCCGTGGCAAGAAGTTCATCTGTGCACGGCTCTCTACCTGAAACACACCAATCGCATCTGCCCCGCAAAGCATATCATAGGTCTTGGTGTCTTCTTGTGGGACCGTCGCAATGGTAAGTTTAGGGCCGTCATGGGACGAGATCAAATCAAAACATTTGCGGATACAGGTCAGCATTCCAAGCGACAGGATATCGACCTTGAGAATGCCCAAAGTGTCGATGTCGTCTTTGTTCCATTCGATCACGGTGCGATCTTCCATCGCAGCGTTCTCAATCGGGCATAGTTCGTCCAAACGCCCTTGAGTGATGATAAAACCGCCAACATGTTGCGACAGGTGCCTTGGAAATCCTATGATCTCACCGATCAACCGCAGGGTTTTTGCAAGGCGTCGGTCACTTGGATCAAGGCCAAGTTCGCGGACCCTATCTTCATCAACACCACTGCCTGACATCCCCCAGATTTGCCCTGTCAGTCCCGCCAGCACATCCTGTGAAAGGCCCATGACCTTGCCCACTTCGCGGATTGCGGCCCGTGTTCGAAAATGGGTGACGGTGGCACACAAGCCAGCCCTGTGTCGGCCATATTTCTCATAGATATACTGAACCACTTCTTCGCGTCGCTCATGTTCAAAGTCGATATCAATATCAGGTGGTTCGCCGCGATGTTCCGACATGAACCGTTCAAACACCATCGTGATGGTTTCTGGGCCAACATCCGTAATCCCCAACGCATAACACAGGATCGAGTTCGCCGCCGATCCACGCCCCTGGCACAAAACCCCTCGTGATCTGGCAAAGACAATAATGTCATGCACTGTCAGGAAATAGGCTGCGAACCCCAGCGTTTTCACCAGTTTCAGTTCTTTTTGCACCAAGTTTTGCACATGATCTGACACCCCATTGGGATACCGTCGCTTCAGGCCAAGATGTGTCAATCGTATCAACCTGTCTTGCGCCGTTTCCCCATCGCTCACCTCTGTCGGGTATTCGTAAGAGAGTTCCGACAGGCAAAAGCTACACTTGGCGATTATTTCCTGTGTTCGCCGAATGGCCGCAGGGTGCTTGCGAAAAAGGCGGGCCATATCCTGAAGCCCCTTTAGCCGACGTTCCGCATTTGGCAGGGCACGTTTTCCGATGTCGTCAATGCTGCATCCTTCACGCAGACACGTCAGCACATCCGCCAACTGCCGACGTGATCCGTGGTGCATCAGCACATCGCCAATGGCGACCATTGGAGCAGACGTGGCGTGTGACAATGACATGCAGCGGTCAAAGTTGGCTTGATCACTGCCATCGTACCGTGGCGCACAGCCCAGATACACATTCGAAGGAAAGACCCGTGCCATCTCTGCGATATGGCCTGCGACATCTCCGTAGCTCTCTTGGGGAATAGCAATCAATGTCATGCCATATCCACCCTCCGTCAGGTCGCGATATGACAGATGACACTGCCCTTTGGGGGCACGTCGTTTGCCAAGGGTCAGTAATCGCGATAGCGCCTCATACCCCTTACGATCCTTGGGGAGCGCGATCCAATGCACCGTGCTGTCTTGCAGGACCAACCTGGCCCCAACGATCAGCTTGGGAAGCTGATGACCAAGATCAGGACGGCTGATTGATGTGGCCTGTGTGACTTGCCGGCTGCTGTGATCAACCTGCTGGGTTGATTTAATCGCAATATCCTCCGTGGCCGTGCGTTTGATTTCTTGCAACGCAGCATAGGCACGCACCACACCTGCCAATGAGTTTTGATCGGTTATTGCGATAGCTGACAACCCAAGCTCCGCCGCCCGCGTGACCAGTTCTTCGGGGTGAGACGCCCCTTTGAGGAAGGTGAAGTTGCTGGTGGTACAAAGTTCGCCATAGGTCATGCGAACACCCCTTGCACAAACCAACTGGGATTTTGCGGCGTATGGAACATCCAAAGGCGATGCCCTTCTCTCGTCTCAACCTTCCAATAATCACGGACACCATGCCGCCAGTTCTCATCCTCCAACCACCATTCAGGGGCAATACGTTCTGGCCCAGTGATGCGCCCAACGGTGAATGACATCGCCCGCCACTTAAACCGGCTGGGTGGGCGATGTCCCTGTGCCGCGACATATTCAGGTGGGAACAACCGAATAGGCCGCGGGTTCGTCATACCCCATGAACCGTTTGGTTCAGACCATGCTGCGGGTGAAACAATATAGCTGCGTTCAGGAATGTGACTGTCAGCGGGTAGGAACCTTTGGATGTTTTCCAAACCGATGCGATTGCCTAATCGCGTCATCAAATCGTGCAAACCGCCGTTGTCATGCTGTGTATGACTTTGGGAAATCTGCTCGACGGGCAGCGATTCAACCTGTGTGGCCACAAGACGCAACTGGTCGATGCCAAAACCTGCATCAATCCCGTCTACGCCCTTTGCGAACAGTGGCAGTATTCTGTGCGGATCACGTAAAGCCCGTGCAAGTCGCAGTTCAACACTTTGGTCGGCCCCATCAATGCGGCGACAGATCAGACATAACACCCGTGCACCAGACGTGTCTCGGGCCAGCTTTTCACACAATGGCAGTAACAGGCGTTCGACGCCCGCCATCACATCCTTGGCCAGGCCTATTGGTTCAGGAAGGGTCAGCCGTATCGCATAGCTCTGTTGATTTTTCTCAGGTGAGATGCTTTCAGCCTGCTGTCCCAATGCCTGATCCAGGCGCATGAGAACAGATGCCCCAAACCTTTGGCCGATAGTTGCACGTGGTAAATCGGCAAGTTGCCCAACCGCCTTAATGCCCAGCCGTTGTAGGGTTATATCCTCTTTGGGTGCAAGCCTGAGACAGGCTACAGGCAGCGCATTTATGGCCTCTCGTGTCTGGCCCACTTGTGCGAGGCCCTCACCAAATCGTGCCAATGCCCATGCCGCACCAACGGTATCAGCTAAACCGATGCGCACCGTGAGATTGGACCTAACCAACCGCATACGCATATCCTGCAACATCGCGGCCTCCCCCCCAGACAGATGCGCAGAGCCTGTCACATCAAGCAGCAAACCATCAGACCCGTCTTTACCGACCCACGGACAATACCGTTTGGCCCATCTGACAAGGCCATTTTGAAATGCCAGATCGGCCCGTGGATTATGTTCGTCCGTCTGGAGGTCGGGACAGAATGAACGCGCATCAGCCAAGCCCATCCCCCGTCTTAAACCGCGTTGTTCAGCGAGTGGATTTAGACACAATAAGCGGTCTGCATTCCCGATCTGCGCAATGACCGCGAAGGGGCCTTCACGGTAGCGTTTCCGAAGGAGCCGTTCGCTCGACATGCTGGGAAACCACAGAGATACGACGCGCCGTTTCATTCCACCTTACATTCCAACATCCATTTGTTCCTGTTTTGTTCTTATTAAGTGACCACTGCATATGAGTCGAGTCATCAGAGGAATAAACGGGAGCGACGTGCCAACGTGTCTGTGTCGCATTGCTACCCATGCCATCACTCACGATCATAAGACCTGTTGACCCACCCGCCTCTGCAGCCAGTTGCAATCTCCGCCCAGATGTCAGCGACAGGGGGGTCGTAAGCTCTGCAATCACCAATGAGACAACGCCTGATCGCAATGCATCTTCCGTCGCAGCCAGCACATCAGTCGGGCTATTACACTTTCCGATCAGCACCTGATGTGGATCACAATGCATCTGTAGGCCAAGGGGGTTTACCACCTCTTTCACCCACCCCTCGACAAACCAAATCGCGGTTCCCTCAGTATTCCCGCAACAGACTGACGCAAAGCTATGTGCACCCGCTCCAGTAACCTCGTGGTACCGAGAAGGCTTTAAGGGGAACACATCTGAGAATTGAACAAGCATCACCATTTATGTTCACTAAATGTTCCATTTTTCAAGTGTCCGCAACTTCTATAGTCGCACACCAACAATGGCGGTGCGTGTTAGAAAATGCACTGTAAGCGATGCGAGGCCCC
>DDMF01000127.1:0-9534 GCA_002340515.1 Rhodobacteraceae bacterium UBA2553
CCGCTCGCCCCAAAGGCGGTGTTGGTATGGGCGCGCGCGCCATCCTTGCGGCCCTGCCGGAGCTGTTGGATCTATGAGCGACCCGCGCCTTACCCCCGCCAATGCCCGCGTGGCCCATGACACCCTGCGCGGGGTGGTTCAGGCCGACCGGTTCACGCCGGGCATGTTGCGCCGCGTGATCACTCCGGTTGCCGATATTCTACGTGCGCCAAACGGGCCACGGGACCGTCAGGCGCTTTTTGGCGAACACATATTGCTGCTAGAGGAAATTGACGGGTTTGGCTTTGTTCAGGCGGAGCGCGATGGCTATGTCGGCTATATGGATCTGGCGAACATGGGCAATGCCCAGCGCCCCACCCATTGGGTCAGTGCGGCGGGCAGCCATCTTTATCCGCAAGCAGATTTCAAAACAAAAGAAGATATGACCCTTTCCTTTGGCGCGCGCGTTAACATCACCGCCAACCACGGTCGCTTCAGCGAAACGCAGGACGGGCAATTTGTTCCCAACACACATCTGTCACCCGTGGGCACGACCCTGCCCGACCCCATCAAAACAGCCGCGCTGTTTTTGGGAACACCATACCTTTGGGGCGGCAATTCGCGCGATGGGATTGATTGTTCAGGATTGATCCAAGCCGCGTTAATGGCGGCCAAATATGACTGCCCTGGCGACAGCGATATGCAGGAAAAGATTGGCCGCAACATTCCCGAGGGTGCTCCGCTGAACCGAGGGGATTTGCTGTTTTGGAAAGGACATGTGGCGATGGTGTTTGATCATGTGCACCTGATCCACGCAAACGCCCACCATATGGCAGTCGTGCTTGAACCGATTGAGGCGGCAATTGCGCGAATTGCGGATCAAGGCGACGGGGGGGTCACCGCACAGCGGCGGTTTCTGCCGTAGCTCTTGGGCCTTAGTCGACGGAACGGATCAATTTACGCTCGAGCACGCGCAATACGGCTCGCAGATCGTCGCCGCGTTTCAGCACCTGACCATCCATCGCGACAACCGAATATTGCCCCTGCCGCAACCGCAGCTTGGGCCGTTTTTCAATCCGGTAAATCGGATATTCTGCGGTGCGCCGAAAAACCGAGAAAACCGCCATGTCCCGCAGAAAGCTCATGCCATAATCGCGCCACTCACCAGCGGCCACCATGCGCCCATAAAGGCCCATGATCAGACCCAACTCCTGTCGTTGAAACGCCACTTGGGGCTGTGCATTGGCGCCCCCGGATGATGGGGTGATGGGTTGCATGTTCATACGCTCAGCTTGCCCTGCCTCACCCCGCAAATCAATCCCCGTACCCAACACGCTCTTGTGCTTTGGCGTGTTCGCCACAATGTTGCCGCAAAATAATCCCAAAAAATTCTTGGCCTTTCCCTTTCCGCGCCGTGATCCACCGGCATACCAACCTTAGTAGCGAGCGCAGGCTCACCCCGGTGTCACGAATTACAGCCCCCACCCAGTATGTGGCACCGGGGCCTACGACCTAACCCGTGCAATTTTGCGCGGGTTTTGGTGTTTTGGGGGTGCGTCATCTTCGGCATATGACACTATTGACCAAGCGGTCGGTTTTGTGCATCCTCGGTGGAAAGATCAGGGAGAGATCATGACACCGGAGTTGCGCGCAAAGAAATCCGCTGAGGCGATGTGGCGGGATGACCCCGCGAGCCAAGCGCTCGGCATGTCGTTGGACGACATCGGGCCGGGCCGTTCGGTGATGCGCATGACCATTCGCAGTGACATGGTCAATGGGCACGGAATTTGCCACGGCGGGTTCATTTTCACCCTTGCCGATAGCGCCTTTGCCTTTGCCTGCAACAGCTACAACACCCGTGTTGTGGCTCAGCATAACTCGATCACATATCTGACCCCCGGCCAGATGGGCGAGACACTGACCGCCACCGCAACAGAAATCAGCCGGGCGGGACGGTCCGGCATTTATGATGTTGAAGTCACCGGGGAAGATGGGCGCAAACTGGCCGTTTTCCGGGGGCATTCTCGCCAGATCAAAGGCACGCATTTTGACGAAGAACACACCGAGGGCTAACCCCTTGGACACGTGACATTCCGGGCAATGGCCCGCGTTTTTGGGAGGAACGCATGGAAGACCTGACACCACGCCGCGAAGACCTTGATCCAATTGAGATAGCCTCGCGTGATGAAATCTCGGCGTTGCAGCTTAAACGGATGAAGTGGTCGCTTAAGCACGCCTATGACAATGTTCCGTTTTATCGCAAGCAGTTCGACGATGCGGGCGTGCATCCTGATGACCTTAAGTCTCTGTCAGACCTTGCGAAATTCCCGTTCACCGTCAAGCAAGACCTGCGCGACAATTATCCGTTTGGTCTGTTTGCGGTTCCGCGCGAACAGATCGCCCGTATTCACGCCAGCTCTGGGACCACTGGCCAGCCGACCGTTGTGGGCTATACGAAAAACGACCTGACCATGTGGGGCAATGTTGTGGGGCGGTGCCTGCGCGCATCGGGTCTGAAACCCGGTGATGTGCTGCACAATGCTTATGGTTACGGGCTGTTCACCGGCGGTTTGGGCATTCACGGCGGCGCAGAACAATATGGCCTGACGGTGGTGCCCGTGTCCGGGGGCATGACCCAAAGACAGGTCCGTGTGATCGAAGATTTCGGCGCCACGGGCATCACCGTGACACCGTCCTATTCGCTGTCGATTCTGGACGCCTATGCCAAACAAGGGCTGGACCCTCGCAAGAGCCCGCTGAAGGTCGGGATTTTTGGCGCGGAGCCTTGGACCAACGCAATGCGCGGTGAAATCGAAGATGCGTTTGATATGCATGCGGTTGATATTTACGGGCTTTCCGAAGTGATTGGGCCGGGCGTTGCCAACGAATGTGTGGAGACCAAAGACGGGCTGCACATTTGGGAAGACCATTTTTACCCCGAGATCATCAACCCAGACACGGGTGAGGTGGTGGAGGATGGCGAGCTGGGGGAGTTGGTGTTTACCTCGCTCACCAAAGAAGGGTTTCCCATCATCCGGTATCGCACCCGCGATCTGACGCGCCTGTTGCCGGGGTCTGCGCGCTCAATGCGCCGGATGGAGAAAATCACCGGCCGGTCTGACGATATGATCATCCTGCGCGGCGTAAATGTGTTCCCGACCCAGATCGAAGAACAGCTGATGGACGTGCCGACCCTCAGCCCACATTTCCAGATCGAATTGACCCGCCCCGCGCGCATGGATGAGATGCATGTCTATGTGGAATTGGCCGAAGGTCAGCCCGCTGCTGCGTCTGAGGCTGCCGCGCGCGCCCTGTCTGCCAAGATCAAATCCAATGTCGGCGTGACCGCCAAAGTGCATGTCACCGACAGCGGAAAGGTTGCACGAAGTGAGGGGAAAGCTGTAAGGATCATCGATAACCGGCCAAAGGAGTAACCCATGCCGCGAGGGATCGCCCGCGACCACGAAGAAAAACGCACCGCCATCCGCAAGGGGGCTGCGGCCTATTTCGCTGAACATGGGTTTGATCGCGCGTCGATGACCGGTGCTGCCAAGCATTGCGGTGTCTCTAAGGCGTTGATTTATCACTATTACGACAGCAAGGAGTCGCTGTTATTTGACATCCTTGACGCCCATCTTTCAACCTTGGTGGCCGAGGTGGAAGCCGCCCCGGAAACGGATGGATTACGCGGGTTGGTGCGGGCCATTTTAGTGGCCTACAAAGGCGCAGACGCGGAACACAAGCTCCAGCTGGATGCGCTGTCCGTGCTGGAACCTGAAGCCCAGCAAAAACTTTTTGCACTGCAACGTCGCCTGATTGACATGATGGGTGATGCTCTGATGAAAGCCGCGCCCGAGGCGCTTGGGGATGGACAAAAACTGCGCCCGGTTACCATGTCGGTCTTTGGCATTCTGAACTGGTATTATATGTGGAACCGCCCCGGCCAAGGGTTGAGCCGCGAAGAATATGCGGACCTTGTATCTGATATGCTGTTGGGTGGAATTAGGGCTCTGTAATCTCACTTTCGATGTCAAAATCGAACGGTATTATGCGCGATTTCCGCCGATCACATTTCTGTCAGTTCCAATTCACATGTTCATTTGTAAAGTGGCGTAAGAGCGTTTCCAGTTCACATTGTATCGCTTGTTCGCTGCCTTTCGCGTCGCTCAAACGCAAAAAGCGCTGACAGATGCGTCAATGAAACCTGGAAACGCTTTAGCTATTTTTGCCAAACAAGAGGTTCCCATGTTTCACAAAACCAAACTCATCACAGCCACAACAATTGGATTAGCCCTAAGCGTTTCGGTCTTTTCGACAGCCGCTGTCGCGCATGAAGATGTCAAAAACCCCACCGTAAAAGCCCGCATGATGGCCATGGAAGCCATTGGTGGCGGCATGAAAACCCTTGCTGGGATGGCCAAAGGTGAAATGGCCTTTGATGCTGAGAAAGCAAATGCGGCGATGGCCGTCATTGCCGAGAAAAGCGCCATGGCAGCCCCCTTGTTTGAAGCCAATGAAACCGATCCAAAGTCCGAAGCGCTTCCAGCCATCTGGGAAAACTGGGATGATTTCGTGAAGAAAATGGACGATCTTGCCGTGGCTTCAAAGGCGAATATGACCCTTGCGGATGCGGGGTCTTTGGGTGCGGCTTTGGGCCAAGTGGGTGGTGCGTGTAAAGCCTGCCACAGTGATTACCGTAAAAAGTAATCCTTGGGTCAGATACCAGTCACTAAAACGGGTCCTGTATGGGGCCCGTTTTTTTTTGTAAATATTAGCTGCAATTCACGCCGGTGATCACATCCTGATCATCCAACACCACATTTAACCGATCATGACGATAATCCATCGTCACCGCTTGCCCCGGGCGGATCACCCGAACCGGACCTTTGTGACCAAAAGCTTCAAAGGCGCTGACCGGTTGCCCGATCAAATGGGTCAAAGCCTCAGCACCACAACTGCCTTTTTGGGGGGGTATCCACCATGCCACTTTCATCACGTTCCGACTGACAGGCACTTAGGACCAGCATCGCCAAGCCCGCGCCATACACATAAAATTTTGCTGTTTTCATAGCCTTTTTTCCCCTCTATGTCGGGCAAAGACAACGGGCTGTCGTGCGTGTGTTGATTTCACGCGGGCTTTCGCCCAACCTAAGGCAACGAATTTGGAGGATCCCCCGATGATGCGCACCCGTGCAGCCGTGGCCGTTGCGGCCGGCAAACCGCTTGAGATTATGGAAGTGAACCTCGAAGGCCCGCGCGCGGGTGAGGTTTTGGTGGAAATCAAGGCCACCGGCCTGTGCCACACGGATGAATTCACCCGGTCCGGTGATGACCCCGAGGGGATCTTTCCGGCGATCTTGGGCCACGAAGGCGCAGGCGTTGTGATTGAGGTGGGCGAAGGCGTGACATCATTGGAAGTCGGCGATCACGTGATCCCGCTTTACACCCCGGAATGCCGCGAATGCGACTATTGTCTGAACCCGAAAACCAACCTGTGCCAGTCGATCCGTTCGACCCAAGGCGCGGGTCTGCTGCCCGACGGCAGCACGCGGTTCTCCATGCTCGACGGCACCCCGATCCATCACTACATGGGCTGTTCCACTTTCGCCAACCATACGGTTGTCCCGGAAATTGCGCTGGCCAAAGTGCGCAAAGACGCCCCGTTTGAAAAGATCTGCTATATCGGTTGCGGCGTGACCACCGGGATTGGCGCCGTGATCAACACGGCAAAGGTAGAGATCGGATCCACCGCGATTGTGTTTGGTCTGGGCGGCATCGGTCTGAACGTGATCCAAGGGCTGCGTCTGGCCGGGGCCGATCAAATCGTTGGCGTTGATCTAAACGACAGCAAGATTGAAATGGGAACATATTTCGGCATGACCGATTTCGTGAATCCCTCTAAAGTCGAGGGCGACCTGGTTGCTCATTTGGTGGAACTGACCGGCGGCGGCGCGGATTATACATTTGACGCGACCGGCAACGTGAACGTCATGCGCACAGCACTTGAGGCTGCGCACAAAGGCTGGGGCGAAAGCATCATCATTGGCGTGGCCCCCGCTGGTGCCGAAATCTCAACCCGCCCGTTCCAGTTGGTTACCGGGCGCAGCTGGCGCGGCACTGCGTTTGGCGGCGCATCCGGCCGTACCGACGTGCCCAAGATTGTCGACTGGTACATGGACGGCAAGATCGAGATCGACCCGATGATCACCCACACCATGGGTTTGGATGACATCAACAAAGGCTTTGATCTGATGCACAAAGGCGAAAGCATTCGCGGCGTTGTGGTGTATTGATCTTAGATACAGACCAGAGAAAGGGGAGCCGATGTGCTCCCCTTTTTTGTTACGTTTCTCGCCGTTTTCTCTGGGGTGAATCTTTGCTTAGAAACTCTTGTCGACAACGGTTGCCTTCAGGATATAATTCGGTAAATTAGAACCATTCTAATCAGGAGTATTCCATGCTGTCCGGCACCCTTAATCGTCGTCGCTTTTCTGACCTGTCAGAACAAGAAATCCTCGCGTTGGCCATTTCCAACGAGGAAGATGACGCGCGGATTTATCGCCAATATGCCGAGTATCTGCGCACTGATTTTGCGTCCTCCGCCAAGGTATTTGACGGCATGGCCGAGGAAGAGGATGAGCATCGCCGCATCCTGATCGACGCCCACAAAGCGCGGTTTGGCGATATGATTCCGCTTATTCGCCGTGAACATGTGGCTGGATTTTACGCCCGCCGCCCCGTTTGGCTGGTGGAAAACCTTGGTCTGGAAACCATCCGTGCCGAAGCGCGCGAAATGGAGCGGCAGGCAGAGCAGTTTTACCGCAAAGCCGCCGACCGGACGTCGGACGCAGACACGCGCAAATTGCTGGGTGATCTGGCCGCAGCCGAAGCCGATCATGGCAATATCGCGGGCCAGCTTGAGGCCAAACATCTGGGCGACAATGCAAGGTCAGAAGAAGACGCCGATCAGCATCGCCAGTTTATTCTGACATGGGTTCAGCCCGGACTTGCGGGTCTGATGGATGGGTCCGTTTCGACCCTCGCACCCATTTTTGCCGTCGCTTTTGCCACCCACGATACCCACACAACATTTCTGGTTGGACTGGCGGCATCGGTCGGGGCGGGCATCTCGATGGGCTTTACCGAAGCCGCCTCAGATGACGGCGAATTGTCTGGGCGCGGAAGCCCGGTCAAGCGCGGCTTTGCCTCTGGCATTATGACCACAGTCGGCGGATTGGGCCACGCCCTGCCCTATTTGATCACCGACTTTTGGACCGCAACGACCATTGCACTCATCGTCGTATTTTTGGAACTTTGGGCCATTGTTTGGATCCAGAACAAGTTTATGCAAACACCATTTCTGCGCGCCACAATCCAAGTCGTGCTCGGCGGGGCCTTGGTGTTCGCAGCTGGTGCCCTGATTGGCGGAGGTTAGCGCGGCTTTTTTCTTGCCCAAAATATCCTCTCCAAAGGCAAGAAAACCCGCGCCACGCGCGCATTTGCGCATTGCAAAGGGGCGCCAACCCATGCTGGATGGGGCAAATCCTGAAAGGACAGCCTCATGTGTACGCCCACCGCGGATTGCACCGCAATTCCAACCGAGCAGATATCGAACGACCGGGTGCGTGTGACCGAATGGCGTTTCCCGCACAAGGGCGCGCGCACAGGGTGGCACAGGCATGACTACGATTATGTGGTTGTACCGATGTTTGATGGTGTCTTGCGCATTGAATTGCCGGGGGATGAGGTGATCTTGGCCGAGTTAAAAACTGGCGTGCCGTACTGGCGCGAACTGGGTGTTGAGCATGACGTGATCAGCGACAATGACTTTGACTGCGCCTTTATTGAGGTTGAATTGCTTGATGCGCCAAAGTCGCGTGGATGACTGATGCCCATCCTCTGTTCCAAGGTGCAACCCGCAGATGATTGACGTCTTGCTGCAAACCCTACCGTTTTTTGCCCTTATCGGTCTTGGCTTTGGGGCGGCGGCACGCGGGTTCTTTCCGCCAGAAGCCACCGCCTATCTGACCCGATTTGTGTTCTATTTCGCGCTGTCAGCAATGCTCTTTCGGTTTGCGGCCAACCTGTCGTTGAAAGAGGTGCTGGATTGGCCCTTTATCTGGGCCTATGCCTCTGGCGGTAGTGTGCTTTATGTCATCGCCACGGCCATTGCCCTGTTGCGCAAAGTGGGCGTCGAAGAGGCCGCCGTTGAGGCGCAATGCACTGTGATCGGCAACACCGGCTTTCTTGGTGTTCCCATGCTGGCGCTGTTGCTGGGCGAGGCGGCGATTGGCCCGGTCATGTTGGTGTTGGCGGTTGATCTTTTCCTCTTTGGCAGCCTGATTGTGATCCTCATCACCGGCTCTCGCGATGGGCGCATCAGCCCCGCGATACTGGCCACCATCACCAAGGGGCTGGCCACCAATCCCATGATCGTCTCAATTGGATTGGGGTTCTTATGGTCGGCCACGGGTTGGGCGCTGCCCGGCCCTGTTGATCGGTTTTTGGAGATCCTCGCGGGCGCCTCCACCCCCGGCGCCCTTTTTGCCATTGGCGCGTCCTTGGCGATCAAATCGGCCGAGCGCCTTTCCGTCGCCAGCTGGCTCAGCTTTGCGAAACTGGTGCTGCACCCCGCGCTGGTCGCCTTTTTCGCGCTTGTGGTCTTTGACGTCGCGGCCTATCCCGCAGGCGTGATGATTGCAGCATCTGCCCTTCCGGTGGCGGGCAATGTCTATATCCTCGCGCAGCATTACGGCGTGGCCCCGCATCGGGTGTCGACCGCCATTCTTGTCTCGACCCTTGCGTCGATCCTAACCGTGTCCACCGTTATCGCATGGGTGAGTGTATGATCCTTTTGACCGGCGCCTATCGTTTGTTTTTCCCCGCAGCGGGCCTTTTGGCCGGGATCGCGATCCCCCTTTGGTTGGTGCTTTATATGGGGGCAGCGGATTTGGTTGCGGATCCTTTGACGTGGCACCAGCATGAGATGCTTTGGGGCTATTTGCCGGCGGCATTGGCCGGGTTCCTTTTTACCGCCATTCCCAACTGGACCCGGCGTCCACCGCTGGCACCCGTGCCGCTTGGGGCGCTGTTTACGCTGTGGTTACTCGCGCGGATCTTGATGTTTTTTGCGCCCGAAGCGCTCGTCTCTCAGCTCATCGCCGTGGCGTTTTTGCCCACCGTTGCCTTGTTGGCGCTGCGTGAGTTGCTCGCGTCAGATAACCGCCGCAACTTTGTGGTGGCCGTGATGGTGATGCTGCTCGCCGCCTCGCAGGCGGTCTTTTTATGGGTCGAGG
The DNA here is from genome assembly GCA_002340515.1 of Rhodobacteraceae bacterium UBA2553. Classification (GTDB taxonomy): domain Bacteria; phylum Pseudomonadota; class Alphaproteobacteria; order Rhodobacterales; family Rhodobacteraceae; genus Aliiroseovarius. The sequence continues at coordinate 9,276 of DDMF01000127.1, forward strand.
CTGAGCTTGGTTTGACCATGGGTTTTGCCTTGGCCTTTGTGCTTATGGCGCAGATCGGCGGACGGGTGACACCAGCCTTCAGCCGCAACTGGTTGAAGGCACACGGGATTGCGGCCTTGCCACCAAGTTTCAATCCTTTGGATCGGGTCAGCCTGATTATAACGGTCGCCGCGGCCGTGACTTGGATCCTGTTTGGAGCGACACAGGTTACCGGCTTTGTGGCCATTCTGGCTGCCCTTGCCCTGACCGTACGGCTGGC